>NZ_JACRVW010000018.1:0-49063 GCF_018812085.1 Gluconobacter sp. P5H9_a | reverse complement strand
CGTGGGCGCGGAGATGTGAATAAGAGACAGATGCACGCGCGATTGCCCGTGACGGTCTCAAGGTTTATCCCGCAGAAGATCCCCGCGATGATCGCTGCGTGTCCTGGCTGCCACTCTACCATGACATGGGCCTGGTCGGGTTTTTCCTGACCCCCCTGACATGCCAGTTAACGGTKGATCTGCTGCCGACCCGCGAATTCGCMCGTCGCCCCCATGTGTGGCTGGACCTGATTTCGCGCAATCGCGGCACGATCGCCTACAGCCCCTCCTTTGGCTACGAGCTATGTTCGCGTCGCAGTGGCCAGGCAGATCTGGACCTCTCCTGCTGGCGCATTGCGGGGATCGGCGGCGACATGATCCGCCACCATATCCTCGAAGGCTTTGCCGAGCGTTTTGAATCCAATGGATTTGATGCTCGCGCGTTCGTTGCCAGCTACGGTATGGCCGAAGCAACACTGGCCATCAGCTTTGCACCGTTGAATACCGGTATTCAGACCGACACGATCGATCTGCGCACGCTGGAAAAAGACGGCCTCGCCAAGCCTTCCAATGATCCTTCTCACGCGCTCCGCACTTTTGTGCTTTGCGGTGAAGCCCTGCCTGAGCACGAGATTGAAGTCCGTGACCCGCTCGGTAACATTCGGCCTGAGCGCCACGTTGGTTGTGTTTTCGTCCGTGGACCAAGCCTCATGTGTGGCTATTTCCGCCGGCCGGAAGAGACAGAAGCGGTTCTCGATGCTGATGGCTGGCTGAACACTGGCGATCTTGGCTACCATCTAAACGGCCAGATTGTCGTAACAGGCCGCGCCAAGGACCTTATCATCATCAACGGCCGGAATATCTGGCCGCAGGATCTGGAATGGTCTGCCGAGAGCGAGATCAGCACACTCCGATCCCGCGATGTCGCAGTCTTTTCCGTGGAAACGGAAACTGGCGAGAATATCGTCGCACTTGTTCAGTGCCGTGCAACGGAAGAAGAAAGTCGCAACACGCTCCGTGATGAAGTCACGAGCCTGTTCCGCCGTCAGCATGGTGTGGACGTGCAGGTTATTCTGGTTCCGCCCCGCACCCTTCCACAGACGTCTTCCGGCAAGCTGACGCGTGCCCGCGCCAAGACAATGCTTCTGTCAGGTCAGTTCGATCTGCAGACCGAGCCAACCAACTCCGCAGCCTGACGGACACACCTGACCGCTTTTCCTCTCCCTGCTCAGGGAGGGGGTGGCGAACAGACGTGCTTTGACGCATAAAGCGCTCACAAACTGCATAGTAAGACCGAGAGTTCAATTCCATGACTGACAGCGTCGCCGGCATCTCCGGAATGATCATAGAAAAGCTGCTTGCCAACCCGAAAGTGCCGCGGGACATCAATGGCAACAGCAAGATCGTCGAAGATCTGGCTTTTGACAGCCTCGCCGTCATGAACTTCGTCATGGAAATTGAAGATGAGCTGGACGTGTCTGTGCCGCTCGACAAGCTGGCAGATATCCGCACCATCAATGATCTGGCTGCTTGCCTTCATACACTGAAGGCAAGCCACGCGTGATTGACATCTTTGCAAAACACGCCGCCCTCCGGGCAGCCTATGACGGATTGACGGCCGTTTCGCCACGCAACCCGTTCGAGGTCGTGATTGAACGCCCGCTCTCAGCCACGGTCGGTCTGATTGAGGGGCGCGAGACGCTTCTGTTCGGAACCAACAATTATCTGGGCCTCAGCCAGTCAGGACACGCAGCGGAAGCCGCGATTGAGACAGCCCGCACAATGGGCGTCGGCACAACGGGCTCCCGGATTGCCAATGGCACTTTCGGCCTGCATCGCAAGCTGGAAGAGCGCCTCGCTTCTTTCTTCGGCCGCAAGCACTGCATGGTGTTCTCTACGGGATATCAGGCCAACCTCGGCACGATTTCCGCGCTGGTCAACAAGGACGATGTGCTGCTTCTGGATGCAGACAGCCATGCCAGCATTTATGACGGCGCAAAACTGTCTGGTGCGCAGGTCATCCGTTTCCGCCACAATGATCCGGTCGATCTTGAGAAGCGCCTTGCACGCCTGAGCGATCATCCTGGCGCCAAGCTGATCATCGCAGAAGGCATCTATTCCATGACGGGGAACGTTGCCCCGCTGGACAAGTTTGTCGAAATCAAGAAGCGCCATGGTGCTTACCTGATGGCTGATGAAGCACATTCCTTTGGTGTGCTGGGTGAAAACGGTCGCGGCGTTGCGGAACTTCAGGGCTGTGAAGACGGCATCGACTTCGTGGTCGGGACGTTCTCAAAGTCGCTCGGGACAGTGGGCGGCTATTGTGTGACGGATAATGATGGCGTTGATCTGATGCGCCTCTGCTCTCGCCCGTATATGTTCACGGCCTCCCTCCCCCCGGAGATCATCGCGGCAACGCTGGCTGCTCTTGATGATATGGTTGCGCATCCAGAACTTCGCACCCGCCTTCAGGACAATGCTGCACGTCTTCATGCCGGGTTGAAGGCCGCAGGCCTCCAGACAGGCGAGCATGTTTCGCCGGTGGTTGCCGTAACGCTGGAAACGGTGCCTCAGGCTGTCGGGTTCTGGAATGCCCTTCTTGAGAACGGCGTTTATGTTAATCTGTCTCTTCCGCCCGCAACGCCTGACAACCGTCCGCTACTGCGCTGCTCGGTTATGGCCGCTCACAGCCCGGAAGAAATTGATCAGGCAACAGCTGTCTTCAAGCAGGTCGCCGAGCATTTTCGAGACTGAGTACAGCGTCGCTTAAAACGCAAAAAAGGGACTGTCTGGGACAGTCCCCTTTTTCTGTGGGCTTTATCCTGAAAAATAACGTCAGACAGCTCTGCGTAAGCGCTTCATACGCCAAAGCAACGCAGGCAAAGTTAGCAAGGGATGGCGACGCTCAAAATCAGAAAGGGCTAGATCCAGCCCTGTATGGCGCTGAATTTTCCATGCCAGATAAGACGCGCCATTTTCAAAAGTAAAMGCAGCCTTCACCAGTCGGGCGACATTTCGCGGTTTGCCTGACGTCCCAACAAGCGCCCACCGGCGAGCCGCTCGTTTGCGCAGGGTTGCCGATATTGTAGGTTCAAGCATCTGACCCGATGCAGCATAACCAAGATGCGCACGCGCCCATCCCAGTGTCAGCATGCTACTGAACCGCTTCTCTTGGCCTGCGAGCAGGCTGTTCCCGCGCCCTTTTTTCTCAACCCTCAATTCAGATGCATAGGTATGAGCAAAAAGTGTTTGCCAATACTCAAGGGCTGTCATGCGCGGAGCGCCCAGAAGAGCTGCCCAACAGGACGCCGTCGTCACACACCTTGCCAGCAGGTCCAGCAACACATCCGCTGCCCGCTCATCCCGGACCCACACCAGACGTACAGGCTGACAGAACCGTGCCCACAGTGTCGTATCGAGCGCGCCAAGTGACGTACGGTCTTCGAACTGCTCCCGCGACAGCACCGCAATCTTTGCCCGCAACGTGCGACTACCGTCCTTGAACTCCGCGTAGCGTACATTTGGGGGAAGAAGCAGGTTGCCCGTTCGGGCGACCATACTGCCGGTAAAATCCTTCGAGCTTTCTGTCACGATATAAAAATCGAGAATGCCTTCCGGGTCCGCTGCACGAAGCACTGACCCATAGAACAGAACACCCAGAGGTGGACGCGGGAACGCACGGGCCAAAGCATCCGCGAAAGCGACAGCCCTCTCATCAACAGGCGTCGTCAACTCTTTGATCAGGAGTTTTTCAAGGGCATCAGGCATGGAGGAAACGGAAGGCAGGCCCACGTTCAAGGCGAATACGTCCACTCTCTGAGGGCGTAAAAACTTCCCCGTCGAGGACAAAATCACTTCTGGTTTCAAGCATCATGTCATCTGTCCGACCGCTCACATAGTCTGGATGACGACGCAACCAGCGAGGCGCTCGCCCACACAGCAGCGCAGCAGTCGCGCGGGCAAGGTTTTCCGGATAAGCGCTGACGTCAAGATATCGAAGACCTTCCACATTCGGCTCCGCATCCCAGAAGGGCCAGATTCCGTGGGAAAGTCGTGACAGCCCCGTTGAAAGGAACATGAAGCTGTTCCCGTCATAAGCGTGGCCGGACGTTTCAACCCGTAAGGGCTCGCCCGCCAGCCAACTCTTGCGGCTTTTCCGGAACAACAGACTGACAACGGTGCTGAACAGCGTGAAACCCACGGCCAGATCATGCGGAGCAAACCGCACGACGGTTGGAGAATGCGCGGTACGGACAGCTCTCGCGTAGCCTGTACAGCCCCCGAACAATCCCAGAACCGGCTTACGGTCGGTATCGGGCCAAGACAGGCAGATAGGCGTGCGAGTACTTGATCGCATGGCAGCTCCCTGCTCCAGGCGATCAATGGCTTCCATTCCCCTCAACCCAAACCCGACATCACCCGCAATGAGGTTGGTGTTCCCCGAGGCAATGACAGCGATGTCCGGAAGACGATCAGCAGGGTATGCGCGGGCGATAGCTGTCAGCGCTGCGCTGATGGTTCCGTCTCCACCATCAATGGCGATGGTTCGGACTCCCTGCCTGCAAAGGTGATGAACATGTTCTGTCATTCCTTCACGGCTGTCTGATGGAACGAAATTCTCTCCGAGAAGCGCCTTGGCCTCCGTAGCGAATACGGAACCGCCGCGCCGGTTCTTGCGGCTGCGAGCATTATGAATAAGGGCAAATCGCACTATAGGGGGAATTCTTCGTTTTTGTTCGGAGCTATGCGGGCGGGTCTAGCACGGCTATGATGTTTCGGCCAGAATGCGAGCTTCCCCTTCCGGCAGAAAGACTGACAAGGCTTCATTTTCCCAATGCCCCATGATCTTCCCGCAGAAACGTCTTCTCAGCGGGAGACGTGCGCCGTCGTTCTGGCCCATCTTTCGGMCCCCCACCTCCCCCCGCCTCCAGTGCGCTGGTGGGAGGCTCTGAACAAGCGGGCCCTGAGTCTCATTTCCTGGAAAAAGCACCGCCAACACGTTCATCTGGCGGCCACATGCGCGGCAATCGTACAGGACATCGCCAAGGCTGACGTGGATGCCGTTCTTGTCAGCGGAGACCTCACAAACTTTGGCACACCTGCGGAGTTCACCCTGGCTGCCGAGTGGCTTGAAAAACTACCCGCGCCGGCACTTGTCATTCCAGGCAATCATGATTGCATGATCCGGCAGTCCCCAGAAAAGGGGATCCTGCAATGGAAAAAATGGTCCGCAGCGACTTACCCGTACGCGCGCATCCACAATGGCGTTGCCGTTGTCGGCGTGAATTCCGGCATTTCGACCCCACCCTTCATGGCATACGGCCGCGTTGGCCGCAGACAGCTCACCCGACTGGAAGCATTACTGAACCAGCTGGGCGATGCCGGGCTCTGTCGCGTTGTCATGATCCATCATCCGCCCCGTAGAGGGCTTGTGCCGTGGCGGAAGTCGTTGCTTGATCATCCCGCTTTGACAAAGCTTCTACAGAGGACGGGCGCGGAAATCGTTCTGCACGGGCATTCCCATGATGCGACTCTGACTCATATTGCCGGAACCGACATACCGCTGCTTGGTGTCGCGTCAGCGTCTCTGACGGATAAACGCGCCCATCGGCAGGCCTGCTGGAATCATCTGAGCATTCGGCCTCGAAAGAGCGGTTGGACGATTGACCTTGCCCGTCACCGGCCGGATGGAAGCATCACGGAACAGGCGTCCTGGTTCCGCCCTCAAGGCAATGCGACATGAAGCAGCGCGCTTCCATTCTGGACAGGTATCTGTTGTGGCAGATGATGCCACCGTTCGTCATTGCGCTGTTCGCCATGCTCGTGGCGCTTCTTCTGGAGCGCCTGCTCGTCCTGTTCGACTATCTGGCATCAGCAGGAAGCTCGCTGGCGACCTGTATCGCGCTGCTCACTGACCTCCTGCCTCATTATTTCGGGATTGCTCTCCCTGCGGCACTCTGCATCTCGGTCTTTCTCACCATTCACGGGATGAGTGATAACAACGAGATCGATGCCCTTCAGGCTGGTCGCGTATCGCTCCTGCGGATTAGCCGCCCTTTCATGATTGTAGGCCTGCTTTTGGGTGCTGTCAGCGTGTTGCTCTACGGCTATATTCAGCCGGTTGCGCGATATGATTACCGGGCAGGCTTCTACTTTGCAGCCCATACCGGCTGGGCTCCCCATCTTCAGGCAGGAATGTTCGCATCCACGTCTGACACGGCAGTCATGACCGCAGACAGTGTCAGTCATGGCGGCACACACATGAAGCGTGTCTTCATTCGGGAAGTGAACAAGAAAGGCGTTGCCCACATCATTACGGCCCGCAGGGGCATGCTCACGATTTCGGACAAGACACGCAGCACGCAGATGGATCTCTGGGACGGCGAGATCGTCGATGATCCCTTTCCCGGCGCGACAGACCATAAACCAACGGTGACGCATTTCTCCCACGTCGTTCGGGTTATTGATCACCCGGCGAAAGAGACATCTTTCCGCTCCCGAGGAATTGACGAGCGGGAACTGACGCTCTTTGAACTCGCGCATGACCTGCGTTATGGCGTCCCCGGCATCGAATACCGGACGCTACGGGCAGAAATAGATTTCCGTATCGCCCACGCCCTTGCCATCCCGTTCATCCCACCTCTGGCTGTGGCGCTGGCCATTGGCTCACGACGCAGAAAGTCCGTATGGGGACTGATTGCCGTTTCCGGTATCCTTGTCGGCTTTGATCAGATGCTCATGTTTGGACATAGCCTGGCCGCAACTGGCCGCCTCCCTATCTGGCTTGCCATCTGGGTGCCTGAAGCGATCTTCTGCATTGGCTGTCCCGCCACTTTGCTGCGTCGGTCACGCGGCTCCTGGAAACGCCGCAAACTGGTTCGCCCCTCATGACCGCCCACGCACCTCGATATGTTCTGTACCGCTATCTGAACCGCGCGCTTTTGGGGCGCTTTATGCTCTGTGGCGGCGTGCTGGTATCTTTGCTTGAGATCCTCGCTCTTCTTGAAAAAACAACGCCTATTCTCAACCGGAATCTGGGCTTCAAAGGCATCCTGACATTTGCGCTGCTGCATCTTCCTGCACTCAGCGTCGAGATCATGCCACTGGCATTCATGGTCGGGGCCTTGTTCCTCCTGATGCAGATGACGCTATCGTCAGAAATGTCGGCCCTGCGCGCCGCCGGACTTTCTACAATCAATCTTTACAAGCGCTTTCTGCCTGCCGTCCTGATTGTGGGTTTCACCGGGGCAGCCATGCAATACTGGCTTATTCCCCCTTGCGAAAATGCGCTTGCCACATGGTGGAACAAGACCGACCCTGACGCAGCAAAACCCGACACGCCCGCAAAGCGCATTCTCTGGTTTCGCGCCGGGCCGACTCTGGTGCGTATCGGTCAGTATGCCAACGGTGGTGCTTTCCTTCGGGATGTGACCATTTATAACCGTGATCCTGGCGGTCTTCTGACAGGAACCGAGCACGCCGCAACCCTGACTTATGATGGCAAGGACTGGCACCCCACCGGAGCGCAGGACCTAACGCTGACGGATAATGGCGCTTTTGTAAAAATCACGGGTGGTGACAATAATTTTGCCATTCCGGCGACGCCATCAATGATCATGACGTTGTCGGAAGATAACGCCGCCGTGACCCCAAGTCAGATCAGGGCTATCCTCCACAAGGGGGCACCTGCCAGTCTTCCACGCGCCACGTACCGCATGGCGCTCTTCAGTGGCATTATTCTTCCGCTGCAGGTCGCAGTAATGCTTTTATTAGCGCTACCAGTGATCTATATCCCCCCTCGGGCAGGACTTCGAAACCCGCTTCCGGTCTATGTGCTGGCCGCGGGAATGGGCTTCGTGATCCTGCAGGGAATGATTTCCGCACTGGGCAATGCCGGAACGCTTGGTGCGCCGCTGGCCGCCTGCGCGGGTCCGCTTCTGGGCGCCCTTCTCGGGCTGACCTGGGTCCTGAGGATGGAGGAAAAATGAGCAAGTCCAAACCATGGCAGAACATGTCGTCCCTCCGAACGGGGCGCAGCTTCGACCTTGGAAAGATGTCGCTGCCCCAGTTGTGGATTGCCTACCTCACCTACCCGACCATTCTTCTGTATTTCGTACTGATCGTTGCAGCAGCTTTCGCAGCACTTCACTTCTCCCATAGCCTGCTGACAACGCTGATACCCGTTCCTGTCGTGATCGTGGTGTATCCGCTGGCCTGGTATATGATCCATCGCTTCATCCTGCATGGGCGCTGGCTATACCGGAACCACTGGACCGCTTCGCTCTGGAAGCGCATCCACTTCGATCATCACCAGGACCCCCATCTACTGGACGTGCTGTTTGGATCACCCCTGAACACCGTCCCGACCATGGGCATCATCACCATGCCGATCGGATACCTGATCTGCGGCTGGAGCGGAGCATTCTGCGCCTTGTCCACAGCCCTCGTCATGACGTGCATCTACGAGTTCTTTCACTGCATCCAGCATCTGGCCTACAAGCCGCAGTGGAAATGGGTTGCGCGGATCAAGCAGCTCCACGTGCTTCATCACTTCCACGATGAGAACGGCAATTACGGAATCACGAACTACGTACCAGACCGCTTTTTTGGCAGTTTCTACGGTGAAGCCCGTGAGCGTGCGCGTAGCCAGCACGTCTTCAATCTCGGCTACGATCTGGATGAAGCCAAGCTCTATCCCTGGGTTATGGACCTGACGGGCTCTCCGCCAAAGGATCGTCCAGATGGTGCGCGCCCGACCTCCGACAACAGCCGCACAGCGTGAGCCTTCCCGTTCTCGTACTCGCTGGTTCTCGTGACGGTGAGCGTGATGTTCTGGCACAACTCGGGAAGGTCTCGCACAAAGCGCTCCTTCCGGTCGGCGGCCAACCCATGCTGGGGCGCGTCCTGCGCGTACTGGAGAGCATGCCTGCTCTCGGGCCGATTACGGTCAGCATCGAAGCACCAGACCGTATTCGGGACATTTCCGGCGAGGCCCATGTTCTTCAATCGGCACCGTCTCCCAGCGAAAGCGTTGCGGAAGCTCTCATCAAAATCGGGACGCCCTGCTTGGTGACAACGGCTGATCACGCGCTGTTGCGTCCAGAATGGGTTTCAGAATTTCTTGGTAAAACGGCTGGATGTGATCTTGCCGTGGGCGTCGCTCTTCGGGAAACTGTAGAGCGCGACGTCCCGACCACGAAGCGTACCTATATTCGCCTCGCGGATATGAGCTTTTCCGGATGTAATCTTTTCTGGATGGGCACGCCTCAGGCTGCGGAAGTGGTCGAACTGTGGAAGCGGCTTCAGAAAGACCGGAAACGCCCCCTGAAAATGGCGCGAACACTGGGGTTCGGAACGCTTCTTCGGGCACTGACAGGCCGCCTGGATTCCACGGCTCTGTGTCGTCGGATCGAAGTTCTGACGGGCGCCAAAATACGTCTCGTGCCGCTTTCTGACGGTCAGGCCGCCGTAGATGTCGATAAGCCTTCTGACCTGACACTCGCTGAACAGCTTCTGGCACAACGGTCTTCATGAAAATTGCTTACGTCATCAACTCGCTCGAATGCGGTGGCGCGCAGCTTCCCATTCCGGACATTGTCTCCGTTCTCCAGCAGCGAGGTGGCGAAGTCACAGTTTTCAGCCTCGAAAAGCGTGATGGCCTGGCCATTCCCGTTCTGGAAAGCCACGGCATTGAGGTTCGTGTGCGGTCCGGCGGCAACAAAGACCATTTAGCGGCCTGGCGCTGGCTACGCGATGAAATGGAAGCGTTTCAGCCCGATCTGATCTGGACGTCCCTGACCAGAGCCACACTCCTTGGCCAGCGCGCAGCCAACAGGCTTGGTGTCCCAGCGGTTCACTGGCAGCATTCCGCCCAACTGAAATCCGCCAACCGTCTTCTGCTTCGGCTTTTATGCCGGAAAGCGAAACTGTGGATTGCGGACTCTCCAACGGTTGAAGATTTTGCCCGCAGAAGTCTGGGATTACGGAACCGCGTTCTCCCCTGGCCGATTTTCCGTGCCAATCCTCACAGCCCGAAGGCAAAAGCCTGGCGTAAGGGACAGACCGTCCGTATCGGCAGTCTTGGCCGACTGCATGCCGTCAAAGGGTATGATCTGCTTTTCGAAGCCCTGGATCTACTCCGCGACCACCCGGATCTGCCGCCCTACCGACTTTTTCTTGCAGGAGACGGTCCCGAAAAAGAAACACTGGAGCAGATTGCCAAGGAGAAAAAACTCCCTGTCGATTTTCTGGGGCATTGCGACAAGCCGTTCGATTTTTTGTCGACGCTGCATCTGTATGTTCAGCCGTCCCAGTGGGAGGGCATGTGTGTTGCCGCCCATGAGGCCATGGCCTGCGCGCTGCCCGTAATTGCCACGCCGGCCGGCGAAATCCCCCACACCATGGAAGACGGGCATTCCGGTCTTGTGGTCCCGTTCAACAACGCCCCGGTTCTGGCCAGTGCGATTGCTGAACTCATTATGACACCGGGGAAGCTCAAACCTATGGGGCGCCTCTCCCGGGAGCGTGTTCTGGAGCGGTTCGGCCCGACAGCGTTTCTGCGTCAGGGAAATGCCGTTCTGGACCGAATTCCTGGCTTCAACCCAGCCTCAGACGACGCTTCACATTCATAAGATCCCGACGTGGGCCAATTCCAACACGCTTGACGTCAACAAGTGTCACCTGCCCAGCGGCTGAAAGCGTGTGGAAACCGTCCGGAAAACGACGGCGCAACACGGCAGGCGCATCCAGCACATCACTTGGTGTCACTTTCGGCAACCCGCGCTCAAGCCCTTCAATCTTCAGCAGACGGATGCCTTGGCCATAAGTGTCACGGCAGTCTTGCGTGGGAAGGAAGAGCTCTCCATCGACAACAACCGGAGTACCACCCGGACGCGCTCCCGTACAGTCACTCAAAAACAGTCCGAGATGTGTCCACGGCCCCGTAAGACCGTCTGCTACGGAGATGTGCAGAGCGCTTTGCCGTTCATCTCGTGTGCCTGCGGGCGTCCAGAACATCCACCAGCGCTCGGCGTAATGGAACGGCGTGGCGTCAATTGCGGCCTCTCGGAAATCAAATGCTTCGACCTTTTCCCATTCCAACGGAAAAGCTTTGGCCCGATACAGGGTCAGGCGGCCTGAAGCACTGGCCTCGGGCAGCATATATGTCTCCCCGCCATGCTCAAAGACGTACGGGTAGGACAGATGCCAGTCCTCACACAGGACAGGCTGTTGCTGAATCAGCTTTCCTGTCCGGTCATAGACCAGAACATCAATGGTGCCTTTGGGGGCTCGGTAGTCGAAGGCTTCCGCAAAAACATGCAGCTTTCCGTCCCGCCAAAGACCAAAAGGATCGGCCAGAAACCTGTGATCTCCGATATCCGGCAGGGTCGTCACCTCAAACCCGTTGAGACTACCCGCTCGGATCAGGTCCGCCAGAGGAGCGTGGATAATGGCGCAACGCCAGTGGTCCGTGCGTAGAAACGGCATGCCGACTCTCCTTGAAAAACGCGAACAGGGGCAGACGTAAAGCGCAGATCCGGGCAATATGGAACCATGAGTTCGGTCCTTTCCGAGATCCCGCCTGGTTTCCCTGAACGACAGTTTGCCATCCGGCGTGCTGTTTTGGGGCTATGTCGCGCCATGGGCTGGGCAGCAATTAACGAATTTGCTCTTCCCTCGGCCGGGCGTCGCGCAGACGTGATGGCCCTCCTGCCGGATCACAGCCTGTCCTGCATTGAGATCAAATCCGGACTCCGCGATTTCCAGACAGATCAGAAATGGCCGGATTACCGGAACTGGTCGGACAGGCTGTACTTTGCGGTGGATGATGGCTTTCCGCTAGAAGTTCTGCCTCCGGACGTTGGCATTATCACTGTCAGTCTCAGCATGGTGCCCAGTAGCCTCTTCCACAGTGTGGTAGCTGAATGCGCCATCATTCGTGATCCCGCAGAACACCGGATCGCACCGGCACGTAGGCGGACAATTCTGCACCTGTTTGCCACCACGGCCGCCAGTCGCCTCATGTCTCTTGAGGATCCGGCCATCACAGCCTCCCTGCGCGCAGCACGCCGCACAGAATAGGATATGTCCATGAGTTTTGACCCTATTGCCGTCCGTCTTGAAGCCGCCCGCAGTGTCGTCCGGGATGCAGCGGCGCTCGCCCTTTCCATGCGCCCTCAGCCTGGGGGCCCGACTGGCACTCTCAAAGGCCGTCAGGACTATCTGACGGAAGCAGACGGAGCTGTTGAAGCCCTCGTCAGCCGTCGGATTCAGGAACTCTTCCCGGAAGATGGTTTTCAAGGCGAAGAAGGCGGCCTGACACGTGAGGGGCAGTTCCGTTGGGTCGTGGACCCGATTGATGGAACCTCCAATTTTGCACGCGGGCGAGACCGGTGGTGCGTGTCGCTGGGTCTGCTTGAGGGCAATGTGCCCGTTGCTGGCGTTATTGAGGCTCCAGCCCTCAATGAAGTGTTTACTGCTCAGAAAGGCAAAGGCGCCTTCCTAAACGGAAAACCCATCAAAGCCTCCCCTATCAGCAACCCGCAGGAGGCCATGATTGAGATGGGATGGTCCTGCCGGGTGTCGACCGAACTGTTTGGTGAAAAAATCGGCGCAATCATGTCTCTGGGCGCCATGCCGCGTTCAGGTGGGTCTGGGGCCCTGGCGCTGGCGGACGTCGCATGTGGTCGCAGCGATGGTTACCTTGAAATCGTGATCCAGCTTTGGGATGTCGCCGCAGCACTGATCATTCTGAAAGAAGCTGGCGCTACTGTCTCTCCTTTCCTTCAGACAGGCGGTCTGACAGGAGGCGCCACTATTCTCGCGGCTGCTCCCGGTATCGCCCAAACCCTGTCAAACGCCGTGAAGGTGGAAATCTGACACGACCTGCCGCCCCCGCACTCGTGATTTGGCCTTATTTCACGCATAGTGCGGGGTAGATCTATTTTTGCCGCTAGCAGAAGGTAAGTTTTATGACCCTGTCCGGTCTCCTGCGTTCGACCGTTCTTGCCGCCACAGGGTGTGCAACGCTCGCTGCGTGTTCTGGCACAACCACCACCACAGCAAGCGAACAGCAGATCGTTGTGGATAAAGCGACGCTGGCTGTTCAGGACCTGTTTGCAAAAACAACCTCGACATCCCGCTCACAGCAGCTTCTGGCGGAAGCCAAAGCCGTCATGGTGTGCCCGTCTGTTCTGAACATGTCTTTCGGTCTGGGAGGCTCTGGCGGTCGCTGCGTCCTCATGAGCCGCGATGCGCGTGGGTCATGGTCTGATCCCGCATTTTACCGTCTGAGCACGGGGTCTCTGGGTGTTCAGGTTGGCGTCCAGAACTCCGAGATGATTTTCTTCATCATGTCCCAGCGCGGCATTCAGGCCCTGCTGGATAGCCAGTTCAAGTTTGATGCGACAGCATCCGCATCTTTCGCCACGATCGGGACTGGTGTTGAAAGCAGCACGGCCGGAGCAAAGAATACGGACATCTATGCGGCACAGAAGGCTCAGGGTCTTTATGCGGGCGCCGCACTTGGTGGCTCCAAGCTGACAGTAGATAGCGGCGCGAACCGCGCTTACTACAATCAGGCTGTTGGTCCTGAAGACATTATCGTGACGATGCGCGTCAACAATCCGTCTGCCGATCCGCTTCGTCGCATGATGATGAACATTGCGAAACTACCAACAGCCTCCACGGCCCGCTCAACAAGCGCAACAGCTCCAGCCTCTCAGGGGAGCACGTCAACGGATATCGACCCCGTAAGCAGCAGCCCCTACCCCAGCAACTACGACACCTCTAAGCCGTACAGCACCCAAACGCGCGGCGTGCAGAGTTCATCTCTGAACCCTGTGAAGTAAGCCAAAAAAGCCCCGCATGTGAAAATTCGGGGCTTTTTTATTGTGGGACGACCGGGATTTTCTCTCGGTATGCCCGGATATTTCGGTCCTGCTCCTGGAGTGTCTCAGAGAAACTATGACCACCCTCACCCGTAGCGACGAAATATAACGCCTTCCCTTCGGCCGGATGGGCCGCAGCCTCAAGAGACGTCTTACCCGGTGAGCAGATTGGCCCCGGTGGTAGGCCGGTTTCCAGGTAGGTATTGTATGGGCCAGAGACCTGAAGATCATCATGTGTCAAAGGACGATCCAATGTCCCCAGACCGTCACTTAGCCCATAAATAACGCTTGGATCTGTCTGAAGGCGCATGCCGAGTTTAAGACGGTTCAGGAAGACGCGCGCCACCATTGGACGTTCAGTCGGTACCGCTGTTTCCCGCTCGATCAGGGATGCAAGCGTCACCAGATCCTGCGGGTTTTGGATCAGGCTATCCAAGGCTTCCACATCACGCTTGTCCCATATGGACTGCACCTGAGCGTCCATCATGCGCTTCAGGCGATCAACCATGGATTGCCTTGCAGTGCCACGGACATAGGCAATAGTCTGAGGAAGGACGCTTCCCTCCACGATTTGAGGGACGTCTCCCGTCAGGAAAGGTGCTTTGCGAAGAATATCCGCAATCTTCAGCGCCGTCAGACCTTCAGGAACAGTCAACTGATGGGAGACAGGCCTACCATGCCGCAAAATTTCCAGCACATGAGCCACGGACGCTCGGGCGGGAAACTGAAGTTCCGCCGCATGAATCTGTCCGTCCCGATGCGTAAGAAACGCTGACAGCCGGAAGAAGGCTCCGGAGGACCATGTTGGGGAAAGAATTCCGTCATCCTGAAGAGCTTTTGTAACCGTCGCGTTGTTACCACGCGGAATGACAAAGGCTTTTGTTTCAGGAAGCGGACCAGGGTCAGTGTAATGACCGTACCCGGCGACGGCTCCTGCGACAAAGAGCAGCGGCGCCATAAAGATTGCCAGCTTACGGCCAGCCTTGGGGGGAAGAAGAGGTTTTCTGTTTTCTTCGCCGTCCGGCTGGCTTTCAGGCATAAATCAAAACGACTCCGCTTAGTCCTTGCAGCGCTTCAGGATAATGCTGGCATTCGTGCCGCCAAACCCGAAGCTGTTGGACAGAGCGACATCAACCTTACGCTTCTGAGCCTTCAAAGGCACACGATCGATTACGCTCTCGCGTGCCGGATTTTCAAGGTTCAGCGTGGGCGGCACGATGCCGTCACGGATGGCCTGAAGGCAGAAGATCGCCTCCACAGCACCCGCTGCGCCAAGAAGATGACCGATGGCGGACTTGGTAGAGGACATCACCAGGTTCTTGGCATGGTCGCCGAAGAAACGTTCGACCGCATCCAGTTCCAGATCGTCAGCCATGGTGGAGGTGCCATGCGCGTTGACGTAGTCGATATCGGATGCCTGAAGACCACTGTTCTTCAGGGCGGCCTTCATGGCGCGGAATGCACCTTCATGACCCTCTGCCGGGGCTGTGATGTGATGAGCGTCGCCGGACAGGCCATAGCCGCCGATTTCGCCATAGATCTTTGCACCACGGGCTTTGGCATGTTCGTACTCTTCCAGCACGACCACACCGGCGCCTTCACCCATGATGAAGCCATCACGATCCTTGTCCCACGGGCGGGAAGCCTTGGTCGGATCTTCATTGGAGCCAGTGGAGAGCGCACGCGCCGAGCAGAAACCGGCAATACCCAGCGAACAGATGGCAGCTTCCGCGCCACCGGCAATCATGACGTCTGCATCACCGTACTGGATCAGACGGGACGCATCGCCAATCGCATGCACGCCTGTAGCGCAGGCTGTAACGACAGCATGGTTCGGTCCCTTGAAGCCGTAACGGATCGAAAGGTGACCGGAAATGAGATTGATAAGCGCAGACGGGATGAAGAACGGTGACAGACGACGGGCCTTGCCGCTCGAAACTGTCAGAGAACCTTCATAAATCGTCTGCAGACCACCGATACCGGAGCCGATCATCACGCCTGTGGCGCAGCGATCATCTTCGTTCTCAGGCTTCCAGCCCGAGTCTTCGACGGCCTGGATGGCAGCGGCCAGACCAAGATGGATGAAGCGATCCATTTTCTTCTGGTCTTTGACCGGCACCCAGTCAGACAGCGTGAGACCGCCCTCTTCGGTCGGCCCCTCAGGAACCTGACCAGCGACCTGCGCAGGGAGTTCGGAAGGATCAAAATGGGTAATACGCCCGATACCGGACTGCCCTTCGATCAGACGCTTCCACGTCAGTTCCGCACCCACCGCAAGTGGGCTGACAACACCGATTCCGGTAACGACGACGCGTCTTCCGTTGATTGCATTCCCGCTCATCGATGCCTCATGTCTCACGTTGTAAACGACCATACGATGCGGCCTGAAGACCGCTCCGTGTATCCGCCCCTGGTAATTGAGGCGGGATGGGACCAGCCCTAGACCAGTCCCGAAAGCGCCTTAGGCAGCCTTCTGCTTCTCGATGTAGTCAATCGCGTCCTTGACGGTGGCGATCTTCTCGGCTGCATCTTCCGGGATCTCGACGGAGAAAGCTTCTTCGAAAGCCATGACCAGCTCAACCGTGTCGAGGCTGTCTGCGCCCAGATCGTCAATGAAAGACGCTTCCGGCGTGACCTTGCTTTCTTCAACGCCGAGGTGCTCGACAACGATCTTCTTCACCTTGTCAGCGATATCGCTCATCTGTTTGTTCCTTCTGCCCGTTCAGGGCGTTACAAAAAACTCGTATTGCCGTCTGCCAGTCCGGGAACCCATCAGGGCTTCCAGCGCAGGCCACCTCTCCTTTCGGAAAGGCGTTGCCACCGGCCGAACCGGACATCGGCCTTCATCAGACCGGGCAAAGCAGCGCGCGATTAGCACGCTTTGACCTGAAACGCCAAGCGTCTCAGACCATGGCCATGCCACCGTTGACGTGCAGGGTCGTTCCCGTGACCCAAGCAGCCTCGTCAGAAGCCAGATACACCACTGCCGCGGCCACGTCATCCGGGTTTCCCATCCGACCGAGCGGAATGGAGCCAACCAGCTTTTCGCGGATACCCTCAGACAGCACATCCGTCATCGGCGTTTCAATAAAACCAGGAGCCACAACGTTGACCGTCACACCGCGAGGACCGGCTTCCTGAGCTAGTGACTTGCTCATGCCAACGATGCCAGCCTTTGCCGCTGCATAGTTAGCCTGACCCGCATTTCCTGTCGTTCCAACAACAGACGCGATGGAAATGATGCGGCCAGCGCGACGGCGCAGCATACCCTTAAGGGCAGCGCGGGCCAAACGGAACGGGCTTTCCAGATCCACCGTCATGACCTGCGACCAGTCACTGTCCTTCATGCGAATGGCGAGCGTATCGCGCGTCAGACCCGCATTGTTCACCAGAATGTCTAGCGGAGCCCCGGCTACTTCTTCAGCCTTGGCCACAAGACCATCAGCTTCAGACGCATCCGACAGGTTAGCAACCGCAATATGCGTGCGCTCACCCAGGCTGTCTGCCAGTTCCTTCAGAGCCGCTTCACGCGTGCCGCTGACAACAACCGTTGCGCCAAGGGCGTGAAGCTGACGGGCAATAGCTGCACCGATGCCACCGGATGCACCCGTGACGAGTGCGATCTTGCCAGAAAGAGAGAACATGGTTCGTTGTCCTTACAGAGCCTTGAGCAGGGCTTCGATTTCAGCAGGTGTGCCAGCATTGTCCGTGGCAAGATCAGGAGCAATACGACGCGCCAGACCGC
The DNA here is from genome assembly GCF_018812085.1 of Gluconobacter sp. P5H9_a. NCBI lineage: Bacteria > Pseudomonadati > Pseudomonadota > Alphaproteobacteria > Acetobacterales > Acetobacteraceae > Gluconobacter > Gluconobacter sp. P5H9_a. Next base: position 31,450 of record NZ_JACRVW010000018.1, on the reverse strand, counting down.
ACAGCACCTTGCCAGCTCCCAGTTCATGCATGTTTGTCACGCCCATGGCCGCCATGGCCTGAACGCTCTCGCGCCAGCGGACCGTTCCCGTAACCTGCTTCACCAGAAGGTCGCGGATCGCATCAGGATCCGTGACCTTCGCAGCAGTCACATTGGCAATAACCGGGACGCTTGGCGCATTCAGTGTAGCCGTTGCAAGCGCTTCGGCCATTTCACGACCGGCAGGCGCCATCAGCGACGAGTGAAACGGCGCAGAGACCGGAAGCTTCACAGCCCGCTTGATGCCACGCTCCTTGGCAAGAGCAATGGCGCGATCCACGGCATCCATGTGTCCAGACACAACAATCTGGCCACCGCCGTTATCATTGGCGATCTCAAGGACCTGTCCCTCGGCGGCATCTTCGCAGATGGACTGCGCCTGCTCAGCCTCAACTCCGAGAAGGGCTGCCATGCCGCCCTCACCTGCAGGAACAGCCCGCTGCATTGCCTGACCGCGCAAACGCAGCAAACGGGCACCCTCAGCAATACCGAGCGTGCCAGCAGCAGCAAGAGCAGAATATTCTCCAAGAGAATGACCAGCCAGCAAAGCGGCCTTGTCTGCCAGTTTAAAGCCACCTTCGGTTTCAAGGGCGCGAACAGCAGCGAGCGATACGGCAAAAAGTGCTGGCTGCGTGTTCTCGGTCTTTGTCAGTTCGTCCGCTTCGCCGGAGAACATCAGCTTTGACAGGTGCACTCCGAGGGCATCGTCAACTTCCTGAAAAACGGCACGGGATGAAGCAAAGGCATCATGCAGGGCCTGCCCCATTCCGACTGACTGACTGCCCTGACCCGGAAAGACAAAAGCGTGAACCGACATGGATCCCCCTGCTGGCATGAAAAACAGGCTCAGGGTGATGCTGTTTCACACGCGATCTGTCAAATTCTGCGTTATCTGTCAGGTGTGAATGTCGCGTATGCCTCACCGGGAATTTTAACCCGGACCCGCCCAAAAGGCTTGCTGGAACGGAATACCGTATCCTCTGCATAGTCCTGCGGACGAAGCAGAACAGTCATTGGTTCCCTGCTCACGTTTGACGCCAGCACCCGGACGGTACCACTCGTCACCGCCTCAAAATTCGCTCCCGGAGCAATATCTATCTTGAGCCGATGAGCATCCGGCATGAACCAGGACAGGATCACACCCGTCAGATCACGGATGCACGCATTGACCTGACGCAGCCAGTGACGAGCCTCTGTGCCGGTAAATGTCTGCGCCGCAGGCAACGCGACCACCAGAGACAGCTCCGTTCTGACATTATGCCCGATGGCTTCTGTCTGAAGGACTGGCGGGTTCTCTGCCTTCAGGCGGTCTGTCAGCGGGAAATGCATGTCCCGGTCCTGGCCGAAGAACAAAGGGATATCCCCATCCCGGCTATGAACCATAAGGCGCGCTTTTGAGGGGTAATCATGGTCAGGCAGCAACTCGCCTGTGAAATGGAGTGAAAGACCCTCTTTTGCCGCCTGCGGAAAGCGCTCAAACCGCTCATAGATGCGTGCAATGTCCTGATATGTCGCAACGCGCACGTCATGTCGGCCAGCGACAATGAGATGCTCCTCGGAAGCACCCCGCGCCTCGTGAAGCCCGACACAGGAAAGGAATGCGATGAAACATCCCATCAGAAGACGATAGGTCATGAATTTACTTTACAACAAATGATGTCTTATTCAATTTTTTGCAGAACAATCAGAACCTGCGGCAGCCTTACCGGATTATCCAGATATTCGATCAGGCGAAACATCCCGCCCCAAGCTTTAAGAATATAGTTCCGTGGTATGATGGCCTCTCCATAATGCGCCTGAGGCTGAGGACGCTTTGCAGACGCGGCATGCAGGAACCGCCCTGCTTCAAAATGTGAATTTGCCTGCGCCTCATCCACAAAACTATTTGCACAGGCTTCATGCCATGGATGCTCCAGCTGCATTCCAGAAGCACGACGCAAGCGCTGCTCTGCACAAAACGACAGAAACCGCCGGCTCTGCGTCGTAAAGACAACCAACCCATCTGGCTTCAGAAGCCGATGAAACTCCCTCATCCAGTGGCCGGCCAGAAATTCATCCAGATGTGAAAATGTCGACCAGGACGTGATCAGATCCAGCGTACCGGGCACGAGCGGCAATGGGGGCACCAGCCCTGCCTGCAAGAAGGGAAGAAATGGATTGGCGCGCCGTGCCGCCATGAGAAAGCGGTCCGTATGCTCGACACTGACGAGGGACTGTGATCGCACGTCCTTCATAAAAAGACGCGCCATCCGCCCCCACCCACATCCGAAATCAAGAACGGAAGTCTCGGGCTTCACAGGCCTTCCCGCGTAGGCGCAATACGCTTTTATTTCTCGATAAAAGACATGCGCCTCATGAATGGAAACCTCCCCGTGATGCCCATGAATTTCACGCTGAAGATCATCCGGGGGGAACTCAGGCATCCTAACGCCCCGCACCTCGTGTCCGCTAAGGGACGAGACCAGAACATGCAGCCATTCTTCATCTGCAAGCCCGTGAAAGGCTTCAAAAACAGCATCCGTCCTGTCGGAGTGGGTCATTCTTCTACCGTTACGCCATGTCAGTAACGATTTATTAACGCACTTCCACCAACAAGAGAACCAAGCCGTCGCCCCCTGAAAAATTCTGCCCCGCGCTTTTCAGATACAACGCAAGCAAGAGTTCTCACATAAACTGGATATGGCTCTTGAACCCCAAAAGAGCAGCATCCCGCAAATTGTATTGGGCATTCGGGTGAATGTAATACTCAAACAAAGGCGTGAAAATCACTCCCTTCACAACGTGGATAGCGTAGTTGAACTCCATCACGACCGCATCCTGCTGAACACCTGTCGCATGATTGGGAAGTGATTGCCCTTTCCGGATCAGCGCAGCTTCACTTCTGCTCACACCGGATGCAATCTTGGTGTAGGTCAGAGAAAATCCGAGCGTATCGTAGGGTCGAGAGTTCAGAAATCCGCGGTTAATCAGTGCGCCATAGACGAGATACCGGCGCAGGGACGTATGGGGATCATTGTAAATAAGCCCCGTCATCGCCGTCAGGCCTGAGCCCTTTGCCCGGTAGTGCAGCAGCTGCTGATCCAACATGACCCATGTTGACCAGGACGCGCTTCGCTTTTTATGCGCAAGTCCGCTCTCTGCATAAGAACCGTCATACAGATCGTAATAGTTGTCAGTTTGCGGGGTACTGAAGAGCTGGGCCCCGAATTTGTAATGACCCGGCAAGGTGCCATGCCCGAAAACCGGTTCCCAGGCTGTTTCGATCGGTGCCGTATAACCGATGATATTGGCCCCATTGAACTTGAATCCGGTTCGATGCTGATAGACCTGATAAATCCCGTTTTCGATCGGATACACCCCTGTCTGAACATAGACAGAATGCACCGGCCTTCCCCGGACCCGAAATCCCCAGGTTGCAGCAGGATAACCCGCGTCAAAATTCGTGTCCGTAATCCCTTTGGGACGACCGCAGAAACTACCGTTCTGGAAATTGCAGAACAAAGGGCTCGCTGCAAAATCCGAAATTTCTGACATACGACCAGCCGCAATCGCCAGACGCCCACCGTAAAGCGTCTCTTCGCCGTACATATAAACCAGATGCACGACAACATTTCCGCCACCGCCATAATCTTCGGAAGCATGATTGAGCCAGTCACCAAACATGCGATTGGCCGTCGTACCGTATCGACCCACCGTAATCATGTGCGTCGCAAAACCACGCAGACCAGCAAGCTTTTCCCAGTCAACATCAAGCTGCATGGCATACTGGCCCGCATTGCTCGCGCCCTGCTTGTAGTTTTCAAATCCCGGCGTTGTTCCGCGCGTCGGCTTCGTTATCGCTCCGGCAAATTCATTCGTATTATCGACGAGGAAATTGATGCCACGCTTACGCAGCCAGTCTGACAAGGGATTGGAGACGATAGCCTCGGGATGGGAAAATGCTGGCACGGTTGTTTCACGCGATGCGTGCACAGGAAGAGGCGTTGAAACCAACTGACTTGGCGCAGATCCAATATCGCGGTCCATGACCTGAGCCAAAGCAGGCAGCGATACGAAAATACTGAAAAACCACACGAACCGTGCGCTTTTCAGAGCATAACCCAGCACACGAAGATGCAAACCTGGCGCCCCCATTTGAACAGGAATAATGTTACATCACGACCTCTGAAACGAATTGCGTCCGATCCAGAGTGAGTATGCAGAATCCCTACGCCACGGAGCACCTGTAGCGTAATTAACATTTTAGAATTTCTCGCAAATTTGATTAATAATTCATAAATACAAAACAGTTAAAATGTTTTTTAATATTTATTAAAAAGTAATAATACTTATATAAGTAAAGTATATTTTATATTTCTATTCAAAATAATGAAAAAAGTTAATTTAGAAAATTGCTCATGTAATATTTATTGCGTGCGAAACACATTTACGTGCCCATTTTCGAAAACATGTCTTTTTTTGTGGAAAATCAAAGCCTGAGAGCAGAAGACGTTTACCATTCACGCGAACCACATTTCGTGGCGCATGAAGAGAGAGGAAATTTCTGCATGTCTCTTTCTGGTAAAATTGCCGCTGTAACCGGAGCGGCTCAAGGTATCGGCAAGGCCATCGCTCTTCGTCTGGCGCGCGAGGGAGCTGACATTATTCTATTGGATGTCAAACAGGAAACCGTTCAGCAAGCCGCCAAGGAAGTTGAAGCTCTTGGTCGACGTGCTATCGCTCTAACGGCTGACATCAGCAATCGCGATGAATTTCAGAAGACCCTGAAAGAAGCCTCCAGCCAGCTTGGCGGCCTCGATATCATGGTCAATAACGCCGGCATCTGTCAGGTGAAGCCTATTCTGGACGTCACCCAGGAAGAAGTTGAGAAGATTTACCGCATCAATGTTCAAGGCGTGATCTGGGGTATTCAGGCTGCGGCCAACATTTTCAAAGAGACCGGCAAGAAGGGCAAGATCATCAATGCCTGCTCCATTGCTGGCCATGAAGGCTTTCCCCTTCTCGGGATCTATTCTTCCACAAAGTTCGCAGTTCGCGCACTGACGCAGTCGGCCGCCAAAGAACTGGCAGCCTTCGGTATCACCGTGAACTCCTACTGCCCGGGCATCGTCGGAACGGATATGTGGGTCGAGATCGACAAGCGCATGTCTGAGATTACCGGCGCCGAGCTGGGCGCAACGTACAAGAAGTATGTTGAAGGCATTGCGCTCGGACGGGTCGAAACAGCGGACGACGTTGCTGGCTTCGTCGCATTCCTGTCGGGCAAAGACTCCGATTACATCACCGGCCAGTCCATCCTGATCGATGGCGGCCTCGTCTACCGCTAAGGCTGTAGATACAAAAAAGGGCCGGAGAAGTCCGGCCCTTTTTTGAAATCATCAAGCATCCCGCGGGATAAGGCGTCCACGCTGCCATGCTTCCGCAGCATCATCGGGGTCCTGCCCTTCGACGCCAATATTGTAATCCAGCGCACTCATGACCTTGTTGCCGAGCATCATCTCGGACAACTCGTCAAGAAGATCTGTGTCTGCCTTGCGCGCTACATCTTCCCGCAGAACCATGCGCGCAGACATTTCCCCGCCAAGCAGCTTGTCAGGGTCCTCAACCAGCGTCAGCAACGCAGTATGGAACACGGCGTGAGGCTGAGTGGCGACAACAAGGGGAGATTCCCCGTCAGCCTGCGCCTTTTCCAGACGGCCGATCAGAGCGGCCTCTCCAACGACTTCAAGCGGCAGGGAGGAAAGAGCTGGAAGCTGCTTGAGTGCCTTTTCAAGAACCTCGCGGCTGTCATCCGCAACGATGACGCGATCCACCTCGGCTGATGTCAGCGTATTGACAGAGCCAAGAGAACGAAGTGCTGCAAACGAAATCTGCGGCTGATACAGATCCCCGATCACACGAAAGCCCGGACCAGCGAATTTTTCATCACGCGGGAACCAGGCAGAGACCAGAAGATCAATCTCGCCCTGCTCCATGGCTTCAGCCACATCTTCAGGATCGAGGTCTACGAACTCGACGTCCACCTCATGCGCTTCGAGAACACGGGCGACCGCACTGGCACACCCGGCATGAAGCGAGGTGTACAGATGGCCGATCGTCATTTGCGTCATGAGGCAGTCCGTCAGTCAGAAAATTGAAACGTGAGACCGTGGATAAGCCTCACGCTTCATTTTGTCACGACCCTTACCAGATCTTTACGCGCTGATCCGGGGCCAGATAGAGCTTGTCGCCCTCTTTTACGCTGAATGCATCATACCAGGCGTCAATATTATGCGCTGGCATGTTCACACGCGTTACGGCCGGGGCATGCTCGTTCGAAAGCATCTGCTGGCGCAGCGCATCCGGACGATCCTTCTCACGCCACACCTGTGCCCAGCCCAGGAACACGCGCTGATCGCCTGTCAGACCATGAACGGTTGTCTGCGGCTTGCCATGCAGGGAGTCATGATACGCTTGCAGGCCGAGGTTGAGCCCGCCGGAATCCGCAATGTTCTCGCCCATCGTCATCTTGCCGTTCACGTGCGTGCCCGGCAGTGGCTCCTGCGCGTCGTATTGTGCACCCAGACGATCCGCGAGTTTCTGGAAGGCATCAGAAGATGCTTTGGTCCACCAGTCATTCAGGCGGCCATGTTCATCATAATGACGGCCCTGGTCGTCAAAGCCATGACTCATCTCATGACCAATCACGCCACCGATGGCACCGTAATTCACAGCCATATCGCCCTTCGGATCGAAGAACGGCGGCTGAAGGATGGCAGCCGGGAAAACGATCTCGTTCATGGTCGGATCGTTGTAGGCATTCACCGTCTGCGGCGTCATGCCCCACTCGTCACGGTCCACCGGCTTGTCGAGTTTGTCCACCTCATGCTGCCAGTTGAACGCCACACCACGCACGGCATTGCCATATACGTCGCCCTGACGAACCACGAGGTTGCTGTAGTCCCACCACTTTTTGGGATAGCCAACCTGAATGGCGAAGTGATCCAGCTTGTTCAGAGCAGCCTTGCGGGTCTGCTCGTCCATCCATGTGTTGTGCTCAAGGCGATCATGGAAGGAAGACTTCACCTTCTGCACCAGCTCCGTAATCTGAGCCTGTGCTGACGGCGGGAAATAACGGGCAACATAGATCTTGCCAAGAGCCCAGCCCATGGCACCATTGGTCACGCGTGTCGCACGCTTCCAACGAGGAGACTGCTGCGCCACGCCCGACAGCGTGCGGCTGTTGAAGTCAAAGGACGCGTCAGAGAAATCGTGAGACAGATAAGCTGCGGCGTTATCTGCCAGATGGAAGGCAAGCCAGGCCTGAAGCACGCTGTAATCAGCCTTCTTCAGAACGCGGGACATGGCAGCGATGCCATCGGGCTCACGCACGTCCACCTTGCGATCGGCAATATTTTCGGCCGGAAGCCCTGCAGTCGTCAGGAACGCGACCCAGTCAAAGTCTGGAGCGATCTTTTGCAGCTGCGTGACCGTCATCGGGTTGTAGAGCTTGAGCGGATCGCGCGTCTGGTCGCGGGGGATCTCAACCTTGGCAAGCGCCGTTTCAAGATCAACAACGGCCTGCGCGTTCTTGGCTGGATCAGCCCAGCCGACAAGCGTCAACATCTTGGCGACATAAGCCTGATAGGCCTTCTTCTTGTCGGCCAGCTTCGGGTCTGTGTAGTAGCTGATATCGGGCAGACCGAGACCACCGCTGACACCAATGCTCATGCCCTGATCGAGCATCAGCATGTAATGTTCCGGATCTTTCTGATCCTGCTCAACACCAATCTGGAATGTCGAGAACGCCATGGACTTCAGAGACGTACCAAACGCTTCTGCAAGGCTCTTGGCATCACTGACCTTGCGGATCTTCTCAAGATCAGCGGCTAGCGGCTTGGCCCCCAAGGCATCAACCGCCTTCTGGTCCAGATAACTGGCGTAGAAAGTGCCAATCTTGCCCATGTCGTCAGACGGTTCGGCAGAAACATGCTTCTGCGCTTCGCTCAGGATCGCCTTCTGGCGCTCCATGGACAGCTCATACAGAATACGGAACGGGCCGTAGCTGCTCATATCCCCCGGAATTTTCAGGTTCTTGAGGTACGTGCCGTTGGCATATTCGAAAAAATTGTCGCCTGGCTTGACGCTATGGTTCATGCCGGCTTCATCAAAGCCCCAGCCTGAATTGTAACCGGCGGCCTGCGCGCTAGCGGCAGTCAGGCCCATAGCCAGTGCAAGCACACTCGCACCCTGCGTCAGGCGGCGTTTAACAGAAACTGTAGTCTTCACATTATGCCTCATGTTCTGGCGATCGCCGTAGCATGAGGCATAAAAGATCATTTCGTCAAAAGGTCGTCCATACAAACGGAGACTTTTTGTTACTTCCCGCTTTTGCGGGTTGTCTTCCGCGCTTTGTCCGCAGGTGCGGAGACTGCCAGCACGTCATAATCAAAAACCATGACCTTATCGAGATATGGCCCGGCAAATTCCTTGAAGGCCTCATGGGCGGGGTCGAAGAAGGCCGGATCTGTCACGACGGGCTTACCAACGTAATAGTTCCGATCCCCTTCCGAGCGAAACGTCACGAGAAATGCCTGCTGCAGACCACCCTCTACACCTTCGCCGCTGTTCTGAAACCCGGTCTCAATGCTGACCACTACGGGACGACCGTCCGGGCGCCGGCTGTCTTGTGCAAGATGCAGAAACCGGCCGGACACTTCCGCACGCTGTGCCGTCGTGGCGTCCTTTTTGTAGCGGAACATCACCATGTGACGCACTGTCCCCACACGCCAGTCCGCCGCTGTAAACTGAGCGTATCCGACCTGTCGGGCAAGCTGCTGTGAAGCCACCGTTGCCGCTGCCGGTGTATCGCTTGTCACCGGGCCTGACGTCGCGATCGGCAAGGAGTATGGATCTGCTTTGGCTGAGAAGCCCTGCGACAGCCCTGCAATGGACAGAAGGGCAGCGGCTCCCCAGATAAAGCGACGGGACAGAAGTGGTCGAACGTCCATTCTCAAGCTCCAGTTACCAGACAGAAAATGCAGTTCTTCATGGCACGAAACGGCCCCTTCCGTCTTGTGAATTTCCGTAAGTCTGACGAACCGTCAGGCCGCAATCTGGCGCTGAAACGATTTGCGACGCCACTGGATCAGTCGATACACCCCATTCGCTGCCAGCTTCTGCCAACGGGAATGCGGGGTGAAGCCGATTGTCTTGAAGATCATCGCCGTCACACGATCAATGTGCTTCTGCTGATAAAATCCCATGGCTTTGGACATGTAAGCCGCAATGCACCGCTTGTGGTCATAGGGCATATCCGGGGATTCATTGGTCGTGTGATAGGCGGACGCCAGCTCATCGTCCTCACTCTCGGTCACACGCCCAAGAGCAATGCGTGTCCGTGCCCAGACACTGAGCTTCTCGCGCTTCAGATAGCGATGCATGTGATCATAGAAGAGTTTGAAATGCCGGTATTCATCGGCGGCAATCTGCTTGCAGATAGCTTTCAGCAGGGGCTCATCTGTCGCATCCGCCAGCGCCGTGTAAAAAGACGACGTTCCCGTTTCCACCATACAGCGCGCGATCAGTTCGCCCGTGCGGGACCCGCGGATAGACGCATCGACGTCTGCATCAATCTTGTAACTTGCGCGATAGCGCTCAAAAGCCTCTTCATAGTCCCAGCTCGGATCGGCCAGCATGGCCCAGCGGCCGAGAGCATCTCCGTGCTGAACTTCTTCCACTGCCCAGTTGGCGGTTGCTGCACTGAAATCCGGGTCTCCCACAAAGACGCGTCTCAGATATTCAGCATAGTCCAGACCATTCTTTTCAACGACTGAAGCAGACTTCACCAGAGGAATGATATCCGGGTCCACGCGGGATGGATCAAAGGAATCCCAGTCCATCTGCTCGATACGCCAGTGTTTCATCGCTTTGCCTCGTCCGTTTTCCGGCTCATAATCATGACGATGAGATGACACGCCGGGGCCATTTTGGGTAGGTGTGACGCAACAACGTTGGAGAAAGCCCCGTGACGGCTCAGAAAATGACACAGCCAGACGTCCGCCACGACTGGACGCGCGCTGAGGTTGAAGCGCTGATCAACCTCCCCTTCCCGGACCTGATGTTCCGCGCCCAGGAACTGCACCGTCGTTATTTCGACCCCACAAAAGTGCAGATTTCCACGCTTCTTTCGATCAAGACCGGTGGTTGCCCCGAAGACTGCGCCTACTGTCCGCAGAGCGCCCGACACGAAAAAAGCGTGAAGGCCGAGCGCCTGATGGCCGTCGAAAAGGTGATGACCGAGGCACGCGCAGCAAAGGCAGCAGGCGCAGGCCGATTCTGCATGGGCGCTGCCTGGCGCTCCCCGAAAGACCACGATCTCGACTCCGTCTGTGAGATGATCGAGGGCGTGAAGTCTCTTGGTCTCGAAACCTGCGTCACGCTCGGGATGCTGGACTCCGTACAGTCCCAGCGCCTGAAAGATGCCGGGTTGGATTATTACAACCACAACCTCGACACCTCTGAGGAATTCTACGGCTCCATCATCTCCACCCGCACATATCAGGAGCGCCTCGATACGCTCTCCAACGTGCGCGATGCCGGCATCAATGTCTGCTGTGGCGGAATCGTGGGTATGGGCGAAGATCTGTCCGACCGCGCTGGCCTGCTGATGACGCTCGCCAACCTACCGAAGCATCCCGAGAGCGTACCCATCAATCTGCTTGTTCGCGTTGAAGGCACACCGTTAGGTGAAGCTGAAGCGGTCGATCCGATCACCTTCGTCCGTATCATCGCCACAGCCCGTATCATGATGCCGGAAAGCCATGTCCGTCTGGCAGCAGGACGTGAAAATATGACGGATGAGGCACATGCTCTGTGCTTCCTCGCAGGTGCCAACTCTATCTTCTGTGGTGAAAAGCTCCTGACCACGCCAAACCCTGCTGAACACCGCGACCGTCAGCTTCTGTCCGCTCTGGGCATGACGCCGATGGTTCAGTCTGAAGCAGAAATGGGCGCACTGCGTCCTGCCGTTCCGGACGTCGCTGCCTACGAAGCAGCTCTGTCCTAACCAACAAGGGCGAGGCATTCTGTGCGCCTCGCCCTCATTGTTACCGATTAAGCCTTCAGACGTGCTGCAATATCCGCCACACGGCGGCCATAGCGCTCAGCCGTCAGCAAGTCCCCCTTCTGCACACCATCGACACCCGCATTTGCCGGTGCCCGTGCCAGAAGCCCGACTGACCCACCCAGATTGTTCGGGTCGTCGCCCGTCGCTTCAAGAGTGTTGGATGGCAGCACACCCAAACTCACCCAGATCCCACCATGCTGGGATGCCAGTGTCTGGAGCGTAATCAACGTGACCTGCTTATCCCCACTTGGGCTAGCGGAGTTCGTGAAGCCACCAAACACCTTGTCCTGCCAGCCGCGCGTGAACCAGATCTTGGATGTAGCATCTGCAAATTTCTTAAACTGCCAGCTCACGTTGCCCATATAGGTCGGCGTTCCAAAAATGATGGCATCCGCCTCGTTCAGCGCAGCCCATTCGGCCTCGGTAATTTCGCCGTCAGCACTAATCGCCACGAGTTGGGCCTGAGCTCCCTGAGCCACATGCTCCGCCACCACCTTGGTGTGCCCATATCCCGAATGATAGACGACCAAAACTTTAGACATCGTTCCTGTCCTTCAAACCAGTTTATACGATACGTGGTATCCATTGGATACCAACAGTCTTCGTGGTATTATGCTAGCAAATTCGGGACAAGAAGGCACTTTCCAGACACATGGTTACCTTGCAGAAACCAGACACCCCCACACGAAACCTCTGCTTCAACGTCTATGCAAAAGAGTGCCCTACACGCCTTGTGCTGGACCGGCTTGGTGACAAATGGGCCCTTCTCGTGCTGGACCGCCTTCAGAATGATGTTGTGCGCTTCAATGTCCTCAAGCGGGACATCAATGGGATTTCGCAGAAAATCCTGTCTCAGGTGCTGAAAAACCTTGAGCGCGACGGGCTTATTTTAAGGCAAGCCTATCCAACCGTGCCTGTCACTGTTGAATATAGCCTCAAACCTCTCGGAGAGACCCTGATCCAGGCTGTTTCAAGCCTCACGCACTGGGCTGAAACCCATATGGCTGACATTCAGGACTCTCAACGTCTTTACGATGAAGCAAAAAACAGCGCACTCTGACATTTTGCGCCTTTCATAAAGCCATTTTTCAACTTTTCCCTTGGCCTCGTAGCCGTTCTTTCCTAAACCCTCGCCCTTCGCGAATTCGGGACGGGACCAGCCAAAATGACGACGCAACCTCTTAAAGCGCCAAAAATTCGCGTCGGCATCGACTTTGGAACGACCAATAGTGTCGTCGTCATCGCAGATGAACAGGGCAACACGCAGCCTGCCATCTTCAACTTCATTGACAGTCCGTCTTCCGAAACCTGCCGCACCCTGCTCTGTCTCTGGATGGATCAGGAGGGCAATCGACGCGTTCTTCAGGACGCTATCGGGCTTGATGCCATCGAAGCCTATTTAGATGATCCGGCAGAAAGCCGCCTCATCATGTCCATGAAAACCTATCTGGCTCAGGGCTCATTCCGCGAAACACGTGTTTTTGCCTCGACAATGACGCTTCAGAACCTGATCGCCCGGTTCCTGCGCTCCCTGATGGACAAGGCCGGCATTACACCAGAGCAGGTCAGCACAACGATCGGCAGGCCCGTGCGCTTTGCGGGTGAACTGGCTGACGACGATCTGGGTGTGAGGCGCCTGAAGGAAAGCTTTGTCGAGGCAGGTTTCGCTGAGCCAAACGTCGTGCTTGAGCCCGAAGGAGCAGGCTGGCGCTTCATGCAGCGACTGGATGCACCAGCAACCGTGCTGGTGGGAGACTTCGGCGGCGGCACAAGCGATTTCTCTGTCATGCGCTTTGACCCCCATGGCACACCGCGCACCGTCACGCTGGGTCATTCCGGTGTCGGGATCGCGGGAGACCAGTTTGACTTCCGTATTATCGACAATGTCGTCGCACCTGCACTCGGCCGGGACACGACATATCGGGTGATGGGTGGGCAGCCTCTTCCCGTCCCTATTGAATGGTATGCGAGCCTCGGGCGCTGGCATCGCCTGTCCCTGATGCGGACCCCTCAAACCCTTCGCAGCATTGCAGACGTCGCAAAGACGGCCTCCGATCCGCAGAAGCTGCGAAATCTGCTGCGTCTGATTGAAGATCAGGAAGGCCAGAACCTGTATCGGGCGATTGGTCAGGCCAAAAGTGATCTCTCACGGCACGACAGCACGATCCTGAAGTTCAGCCACCGGGACCTGAAAATCGAGCAGACCATCACGCGTGCAGATTTCGAAAGCTGGATCAAACCCGATCTGGAAAAACTCGCAGCAGCCATTGACGATGCCCTGAACGTTACGGGCCTCGGCATTGACGATATCGATCATGTCTTCCTCACTGGCGGCACGTCTTTCGTTCCGGCTGTTCGGAAGCTGTTCACGGATCGCTTTGGTGAAAGCCGCGTCGATGGCGGATCAGAATTCGTCTCCGTTGCTGAAGGTCTGGCCCTGATCGAAGTGGAAGCAAGAGCCTCGGCCTGAATGTTCAGACCGGGCTACTGGTCAGGCGATCTGGAGAAATGGGGCTCATCGCGCGGGCAGACACAACGGCCTCACGGAATGTTCCTTCCACAGACAACTTGAAGGCCACATTCGTATTTCCATAAGCCCGGGTCGTGAGACAGACACCTGAAGAGGTGAAAATTTCCACGACCGAACCATCTACGAAAATATCCAGCATATTGTGGGCGGCCAATGGCAAGGGTGCGGAATCTCCATTGGCCATCAATTCTTTTCCGGGCCGGTATGGATCGTAATCAAGCTCCAGAAATGGCCCCTCCCCTCCAAATGTCAGGCGCCCCGCCTCGGTTCCGGTGAAAGTCAGACGCATTCGGCCGTTCGGCCCATCGGGAGCGGCCCAGGACGAGGGCGTGAGTTGGCGGAAATGCGGGCCTTCCAACGCAGCCAGATTGGGATGGGGTGCAAGACGCAGAGCGGCATCTCGGTCAGCCGTGAGAACCCGAGGCAAAGACATGACACCACTCCAGCCCGCTTCCATAGCCCCATGACTGCGCTCAGGCTTCTCAGGCACCCAGCCCCAGAGAACACGCCGCCCGTGCTCATCCAACATGGTCCGTCCGGCGTAGAACGAGCCATACCCAAGCGGCTGAATAATGCGCGGATGAAATGCGCCTTCGCTGTAAATGCCTGAAGCATAATAAACAGTGCTGCCCAGCGAGTAGATCAGAACCCAGGTATCGCCGAGCGCAAAAAAGTCCGGGCATTCCATGGCATCGTCGTAAGCGCCAGCCTGATGCGTGGGGCCATAGAAAAGAGCGCGATAGGTCCAGTCTTTCAGATTTTGGCTATCGTATTTCAGAATGACGCCACCCGGACCAAACTCGGATTGCCGAACGTTGGCGCCCAGCAGCATGTGCCATCCCTCGTGATCCTTCCAGACGAGCGGATCGCGAAATCCATCAACATGCAGTCCTGGCGGGGGCTCAGACAGAACCGGCACGGGGTTCTGCTTCCAGTGCATCATCTGGAGATCAGATGTCGCCGTGCACTGCACGGATGGCTCAATCCCCGTGTAAAAAGCGATCGCCTGATCTTCAACGATCACAACGCAACCACTGAAAACTCCGAGGGCATCTGGTCCCCCGGGGACAGGGCTCATCGCAACGGGTTCGTGACGCCAGTGAACGAGATCAGAGCTGGTCGCGTGGCCCCAGTGAATGTTTCCAAACGCAGCTTTGTCCGGCCCCCACTGATAGAACATGTGATAGCGACCATTGACCCAGACCGGGCCGCAGGGATCGTTCATCCACCCATAAGGGGCAATCAGATGATATTGAGGGCGCAACCGATCTGCAGCCATCGCGGCGGCTGACGGAAGACGATAAGGCCGCGCCTGACTCCTGTGCGTCCGCTCCAGAGCCAGCAAGGCCGCTCCAGACCCAAGAACCATTCGCCTAGATATGTGCCTCATCTTTTCTCCCTCTCGTTCCGATTTCGTTACTATCGAATGAGAGGAGCAGCTCTGGCAATGACGGAAAAAGTTTTCCTTTGATCAGCGAATGGCTGCTGCAGGCGCACTCACGGCAGAGACAGTGATGGAAGCTTTCTCCACATGGCCAGTCTGCTGCACGCTCCGGCTCGAGAGTTCCTGCTGTCGTAAAGCGGCGGCGGTGTTCATGTCACCCTGTGCTTCAGCAGCTTGAGCCGCGACAAGCAGAGCACGCCGCATCCCCTCATAATCCTGCGCATCCCGTCTCTTCTGCGTCAGGGACATGGCCTGTTCCAGCGCACGTGCTGGCGCATGATTCAGGAGTGCCAGACGCGCAGCCAGATCCTGATGATCCAGCATGGCAGCAGGCTCCTTTGAGGGAGCCAACAACGCTTCCATACGGGCCAACTGCGCTGCGTCACCCTGATCCGAAGCCCCCAGACCGGCCAGATAAGCCGCACGGTTACGAATACCCACATCAGGCGACTGAAGCGCCACGAGCGCGAACGCCTCAGAACCCGTCAGGTCATGCTGCCGATAGAGCGCTGCACTTCTGACAAGTTCCAGATCACTGGTCTGACTGTACTGACGCAGCTTCAGAGCTTTTTCGGTACGATCGAGTGCTGTCAAAGCATCCGCAGGCTTGTTTTCTTCCAGCAGGGCCGTCGCAAGATTGAAGCCCGCATCGTGGATCTGGGCGGCATCATCCCGGATAAGGGCACGGTCCATCGCCGCACGGTACTGACTTTCGGACTGGTCTGGATGTCCAAGCTCAAAAGCGCTCCGCCCTGTGTCCATAGCGTTTTCATAAGCCTGATCCGGATCAGGCCCCTTCGTCACAGACGAGCAACTCGCCATGGCAAGACACAGCAGAATCATACGCTTCATGGACGGACAGCCTCCGCGGGCAGACGATGACTAGGCGTTTTCTGCGCTGTACCACCCAGCAGCCACAGCCCCCGGAGCTGATCTGTCAGCTTGCGTAAACTATTGGCACTTGCTTCCGCCTGAGTGATGAGTGCCGGAAGCTGGGCCGTTGCGGCGCTGGTATGGGTAATCGTTTCCTGCACCTGCGGCATGCTCTTGCGAAGGGTGTCCGTGGCCGCCTTGGCATTATCCATCGTGCCATCAGCTTTCGTCATGACACCCCCAAGCTGCTTTTCGATCGGCTGAAGGCGGGCGATAACTTCTGTAAGATTTTCCAGCGCCTGATTGGCTTTCTGCAGGGTATCATCCTTTGAAAGAAGCCCGCCAACCGTGCCCTTGCCAGCCCGCATGTCCGTCAGCATGTCATTGACCTGCTTGGTAATGGCCTGAACGCTATCCATTGCGGGGACGAGTTTGTTTCTCAGGTCCGTAACCGTCTGGGTGATCACGTCTGCCGGGTTTGCCTCCACTGTCGCGTTCAGCACGGCATAGCCCCAGTCCATGTCTTCCCCACGGCCACGGCCCAGTTCGATATAGCTGGCGCCGGCCACCACGAAACGATGCCGGATCACCGCAGCACTATCCTGACGGATGAAGGGCACAAACTGTGGCTCGATGTAGCCCTCGGCATACATGCGGCCAGTGCTGTTCAAATCCAGATGGCGAATTTCACCGGCATGTACGCCCATGATCTCAATGTCGTCACCAATAGCCAGCCCGGCCACGCCGGTTTCCGGCAGGACAAAGTGAATCTTTTTCTCGGGTGTCAGCCACTGCTTGAGAAAGCCGGCTTCTGCCACCGCCACAGCAAAGAGGACGATGGTCACAAGGACCAGCAATCCCACCCATTCATCCGCATAGCGGTTCTGGAAAAGCGGGCGGGCAGTGTCAGGGCGGCGTACGCGAAACATCAAGACCCTCGCATCGAAAACAGTCCATCATCATACAGACGGAGGCGAATGGTCGCATCCGCTTCATAAGCCCCCCAGGCGCTGTCATTCGGGGCGAGCCAGACAACGGCACAGCCCCGGTCACGCGCATCCGTCAGAGCAGACAGAAAAGCGTTCATGAGCGGAGGGTTGGCACTTCCCATCGGATTTTCCAGCAGAAGAAGCGCGGGCTCCCCCAGAAACGCACGCACGCAGTCAGCCCGGCAACGATCCAGAGGAGACAGCTTGCCCGGGGAAACGACTGGCAACCCGGGCAGACCAAACTGCATTCCCAACTGCACAGCCTGTTGCATCAACCGTTCCTCGGGCACCCGAGTATGATGCAGTTGTGGCCAGAGGATGTTCATATAAGTGCCATACAGGTCAATCCAGCCGCCATTGGCCACCATTCGACCAATCCGCCCCCGGAGGGCAGCAGCACGCCGTTCGTCCAGATCAGACCACTCAAGGCCCATACAGCGGGCAATACCGTCTTCCAGATCCACCAGCCCGACACACATATCGGAGAACAGGCTGGCCTGCTGCATATCCCGACATTCAATGAGAGCGCAGTCACCCGGGTTCAGGCGCAGGTTGTAGCGTACAGAGGCCAGACCACTGCCATCAAAGCGCGGCCGGGCATCCAGCAACTCCAGAATAGGATCGAGGATGTTCAGTTCAGCAGGTGGGACCGTCTTCTCGTCGGCCATATCAACCGAGCCAGACGCTGAGGACGACGTTAATCGTCATGATGGACAGGATGCCACGCGCAAATCCTCTTGGCATCAGCGAGGACAGATCGTCTTCGGTTGTGGCATCCATCCCGGACAGGCAGGAGCACACTCCCACCGCAAAGCCACTGAAAATGAATTTGGCCGGAATGGCGAAATAGTCGACCGGGTGCATACTGCTCACCACCTGATCCAGAAACGCCCAGACCGGCATGGTGATGACGCCTTCAACACGGCATACGGCGTAACCGACCAGCAACGCTGTCAAACTGAAGATGATGCCCAGCGTGAACCCACTGATGGTCATGGCGAGACTTCGCGGGAGCAAAAACGCCACGAACGGATCAATCCCCATGCCCGTCAGAACGCGCATCTGACCACCCGTCGTGAGGGTTCCCAGTTCCGTTAGCATCAACATCCCGGAACGCCCCAGAAGAATGACGCCAACCAGCACCGGAGCAATCTCCCGCACCATCACGGTGGACAGGATCGAGCCTGTCATCTGGGCCATCCCGGCAAAACCCAGCCAGTAGACGGCCTGTGCCACAATCCCGAACCCCGTCAGAGCGGCCGTCACCAACACACTGAGAAGACCGCCGCCTGTGGCCTGCTGAAGAGAATGCCAGAATTCGATCCGCACAGTCCGGCGCCATGACGTCGGCGACAGACCAACACGAATAACGCCCCAGGACGCACCAATGACCATCAGGGTGAACCGCATCTGGGTCCGGGTAAAATGCCCCAGAGTGCTCAGGGCATTCTGCACGCGCGGAATACGATCGAAGCGGGTTTTCATCGCCGCCCTGCCAGAATGAAGCTGCGGGTCACGCCGCTGTTTGGCAGATAGAACATACCCCGGGCTCTGAAGAGGAAATGCTCCCGAAGCTGAAGATAGGCCTGTTCCGAAACCTGAATTGTCCCGGCATCTGGCGCGCTGGCGGCCAGAAGCTCAGCCACATTGATAGCCTCGCCCCACAGGTTGAAGACGGACGGCTCCTTGCCGAGCATCGCAGCCATAACAGGCCCAACATCAATGCCCACGCGGAAGACCGGATCAATATCTACGGATGCCAGCAGGGACAGGCAGGCTTCACGGATGGAGACCGCAGCATCTGCCAGACGCAGCACGGCACCCGGATCGGGCTCCTGCGAACATCCGCCAACCAGCACCAGACGGTTGCTCACCACCTGAACAGAGAACAGCCCTGTTTCCCGGGCAATGCGTTGAATATCCTCGCTGAGCGACGAGACAACTTTCATGGCGCGCTCGGCGCTGTGGCTATCCATTGCATAAGGATCAGCAAAGGAAATCACCATGACCGGCACCTGCGGATAAATCCCACTTGGCACCACGCCGTCCTGAACACCCGAACCCGGTGGCAGGAGGAATCCCTCATCGTAACGCGTGTCTTTCAGCTCATGCGACACGCTCGGACGCGCCCCAGCCTGCTGGATGCCCTGATCCAGAACCTGAGAAAACCGCAATGCCACGACCGACGAGACAATCGCGACAATATGCTCCATCGCGTCTGCTCTGGCTGGATCTTCCAGAATAATGACGCCAACGGCCTGATGCCCACGCATAACCGGATGAAAGACGAGCGACCTGGCATCAACGGCCCGCATGATGATGCGCTGGAAATTCTGACTGCGTTCATCCTGACGCGCATCTTCAATGAAAAGGGAATGCCCTTCCATCAAGGCATCAAAAAGCTTGCTGTGCTCGCGTTTCGTAATCTCGATGCCTGTGCTGTGGACATCCCGCACCGGATCGAAAGCATCTTCGCACAGCAGGCGTTCTCCATCCGGAAGCAGTCGCCAGAGGCTGGCGCGCCGGGAGCCAGTCCGCGCCGCCAGAGCTTCGGTCAGGATCGGGACATCGTGAGACGCTTCGAACAGATCCGGAGTACTGGCAATTTCGTAGAGAGAAGCATTTTCTGCCCGCATCTGCTCACGACCGATTTCAATCCGCTTGCGCAGCCGGTCGATACGACGCCCCTGTATGATCAACCCAAGGGCCAGCAAAGACGCCAGTCCAACAACCAGAGCCGAGAACCAGAGGTTCTGACGACGCGCCGTAATGGCAAAGTCCGAGAAATCGTTTTCTGGCGCGTTCAGCAACAAGACCCAGCGCCTGTGCACGAAAGGAAGCGTCGCGGCGATGGTGACGTAATTCTTGTTGCGCGCCGTCACGAGGCCCGGTCCAGGTCCTTTAACCTTGAAGGTATTCAGGGCCCGAATGAAAACAGGCTGCGTCTTTGGATCGAGCTGCATATGAGCGGGATCAAAAGACGGCTCCGATCCGTCTTCGCTCATATTATGCCCGGCGATGATCTGCCCCTTCATATCCACGATCACGGCTCGACCACTGCGGCCAACCTGAAGCTCGTTGAGAAAAGACGTCAGCCGGTTCAGGGAGATATTGGTAGCAAAGACTGCGCGATGCCCATCTTTCATCGGGAACGCGATGGAAGCGGTAATCGTAAATTCGCGAGCCGCCAAATACGCGTAAGGATTGGTCCAGTAGAGCGCCCCGTCTCCCCGTCCAATCCGTTTGATGGCCCCTTGAAACCACGGGCGCACCGTGACGTCATATTTGTCAGCCGGATCCGAAGCCGTACTCAGATACGTGCCATTCTGATCCACATACGTGTGTCTATAGACCTCATGGCCATTCTCGACCTGAAAATGAGTCTGCTCGTAGTCCTTGCCGTGCCGTGTCACCATCCAGAACTGGCCCTGATCACTGGCCAGATAAAAGCTGTCCACCTGAGGCGTATGAGCCAGCATGGAACGGCCATAAAGCATGAACGAGTCTGGTGACGCATCCGTCAGCGGTGAACCGAACATGTCCGGAGCAATACTTGCGCTGTCAGACGCCGGGGAAAGGTAATTCCGGACCTCTTCCGTCACATACTTCTGCTGACTGCGCAGCAGATCCGAGGAAAGCGCAATCGCGCCCTGTCGGGTGGTCCGATAGTTGTGCAGGCTGATCGTAATAATAGCCGCAATGACCAGCAACACACCAACAATAGGCCCAAGAAACTGCAGAACCCTTTGCCGGCTACTGGCGGGGCTTCGTGTCGGATCAACAATCTCGGCAGCTGACAAGGGCGTGTTACTCCGGAACTACGGATAGTCTGATGGTATTTCTGACAGGCTTTGACATGACAATATCTCCTGCCCATTCATCTGCCGCAACCCATACGATACTGAACGAACGCTCGAACCCGCAGGTTTTTTGCCTGCTTCCAATAAACTTTCGTCAATTCTTGCTCTGTACAAAGAGGCATCTTAATCCGTATCGTACAAGTCCTCTTTCATTCACCTCCAAATGGCAGCATATCATCCGTCTGCATGTCTGCCTCGCCTTTCATTCACGCATGCCCTGGTGCCTTCCATGATTGAACTGCTCCCCCGCCGCTCTGTTCTGACCTTTTCAGGCGCTGACCGAGCCTCATTCCTGCAAGGGCTGATCACGAATGACGTTCAGACACTTGTCCCTGACACTGCCGTCTGGAGTGCCCTTCTGACGCCACAGGGCAGATGGCTAAGCGAGTTTTTTCTCTTCATCGATGGCGACCGCATCCTGATGGACTGTCCATCAGAGCATGCAGAAATGCTGGTCAAAAAGCTGTCCCGCTTTCGTCTGCGCGCGGATGTCAAAATCGAACTGACAGAGTTTCATGTCATTGTTGGCGCCACGGAGACGGTGCCACCTGAAGCGCTCTGCTCCGCGCCCGACCCGCGCTGCGAGAATGCTGGATGGCGAGCGATTGTCTCCCAGCTGCCTGTCGAAACCACACAGGGCCATGACTGGCTGGACCGACGTCTCGCTCTTGGCCTTCCCGACACGGACGATTTCGAGAGCGAAAAAACGCTCGCACTCGAAGCCAATCTGGACCTGCTGCACGGCGTGTCATGGAAGAAGGGCTGCTACATGGGGCAGGAGCTGACAGCCCGCACTCATTATCGTGGCCTTCTCCGCCGCCGCATCCTGCCCGTCACGGTGAAAGACGGTACATTTCCAGAAACAGGCGGCATTCTCACGATGGGTGACAAAGAGGTCGGTGAATTGCGCTCACGCCATGGATCGCACGCTCTGGCCCTCCTGCGGCGTGAAGCATGGCTGTCGCCAGAACTTGCTTTTGAGGGCAAACCGGTCTCCGTTGTGTGGCCTGACTGGTTCCCTCTGGAGATGCGTTCGTGACCTATACCCCGCCTGCCCCCGCCATCGTCGATGACATTGTCAGCCAAACGAAGTTCGATGCGAATGGTCTGATTTCTGCCATCGCGCAGGACACGAAAGGCGTCATTCTCATGCTTGCGTGGATGAACGCGGATGCTCTGCAGGAAACACTTTTGACGGGACGTGTATGTTACTGGTCCCGGAGCCGACAGTCTCTCTGGCGCAAAGGCGAAACGTCAGGCCAGCAGCAGCATCTTATCGAAGCCCGGCTGGACTGTGACATGGATGCCGTACTGATGATTGTGGATCAGACTGGCGTCGCCTGCCACACCGGGCGTCGCAGCTGTTTTTATCATGGCGTCACACCAGATGGGCTGCGCGACACCGCACAGCCCGAAATCAGCACCAAAGAACTATACGGTCACTGACTGACGTTAACGGGCACCGCTGCTCCCGGCAGCGGCCAACCCGGCATCACGAACGTTGCCGGGCAGTTGTCCTGCACCTGCGGGGACGAAAGATAAGCACCATTCCCCGGAAAGACTGAAAGCTTCTTCGGGTCCAGAGTGAACCAGAACTGCGTCAGGACAACCCGACCCTCGTGGTCCGCCTCACACTGAAACTGAAGTGCTCTTTCCTCCCGAACGCCCGTGAGTTGCACGAACATCGACAGCAGATCGTCTTTCTTTACCTGAAAGCCGCTATGCTGTGCGAGCCACTGTCCATAGGCCGAAGACGCAAAACGATCCCGCAGGATCATGGACGTGACGAAGAACTTGTCAGCGTCATATCCGAAACAACGCGCATGCTTGGTATATTCATGCACATGCAGCGGGTGCTTGAGGTGTGGCACAACGCTTGCCAGCGCATTCTCAGTGGCAGGCTGAAGCTTTGGCGGCGCGTCGTCATGGTCATAAATATCGCACCCCTTTATCCACCACTGCTGCACCGGCACCGCCTGCGCTTCCAGAGCATGCGGCTCGGATGCCCAGAGCCCATGCAGCCCGATCAGATGGTTATGAGGTTGCCCCGTGAGGCATCCTCCGCCCGTTGCACAAAAGCCGGGCTGCCAGGTCAGGGCCAGTGTATCGTGGCTAAAATCTGCATGCGTGACCGGCGTCAGGGCTGGCCCGACAGGGGCCTGCGACGAGACGCAGCCCCCCAGAACAAGCAGGGCGGCAACTACAAGACGTCTCATGCCTTCAGTCCTTTGGCGTGATGGCTCAGATGATCAGCAATGACAGTCTGGATAAACCAGTAGGAATGGTCACTGTCGTCATGCCGGCGCATGTCCAGCGCTTGCCCACATTCTTTTGCAGCTTCGACAAGGGCGTCCGGACGGAGGTCAGCGAGATACTGATCCTGAAGCCCCTGATCCACGAGAATTGACGTCGGATGCTTATGCCCGCTCCGCAGCAAAAGCGTGGGATCACATTCCTTCCACTTCGCAGGGTCTCCGCCGAAATAGGCATCAAAGGCTTTTCGCCCCCAGGGAATAACGCTGGGATGACAGATGGGCGCGAGGGCTGAAACTGTTTTCCAGAATTCCGGATGGTTTAGGGCCTGATTGAGAGCTCCCATGCCGCCCATGGAATGGCCCATAATTCCGCGTCGATTTCCATCTAGCGGAAACAGGCTTTCGGTCAGAGCGGGAAGCTCTTTCCGGATATAGCTCCCCATCCGGTAATGGGCACTCCATGGCGCGTGCGTTGCATCCACGTAGAACCCAGCCCCGGTTCCTAAGTCATATTCATCATCTTCACCGGCTGTTCCGGTGTTCCGCGGAGACGTATCAGGCGCCACAAGCGCAATGCCGTGTTCCGCAGCGAAACGCACGGCATTGGACTTGATGAGAAAAGTCTCGTGCGTACAGGTCAGACCGCCGAGAACATGGATAACCGGAACCTTTTCTCCCGCCAGAGCCTCTTTGGGCAGAAAAATCCCAAAAGTTGCAGGTACGCCCAGTTCAGACGACTGATGCCTCAGAAAACGGACAGACCCGCCACAACAGGCATGCTGCCCCACCGTCTCAACATCAGTCATGCTCAATACTCCACGACGCTGCGGATGCTCTCGCCACGCGTCATGAGGTCAAAACCGTGATTGATTTCGGAGAGCTTGAGTTTGTGGGTGATGAGGGAATCAATGTCGATCCGTCCCTCCATGTACCAGTCCACAATTTTGGGAACATCTGTGCGGCCTCTCGCCCCACCGAAGGCTGAACCGATCCAGCGGCGACCCGTCACAAGCTGGAATGGGCGCGTGCTGATTTCCTGCCCTGCGCCGGCCACGCCGATCACGCAAGACACACCCCAACCACGATGAGCACTTTCCAGAGCCTGCCGCATGAGGGTGACGTTCCCCACACATTCAAACGTGTAGTCTGCGCCACCGCCGGTCATCTCAACCAGATGCCCCACCAGATCACCGTTCGGGCCCAGGTCCTTGGGGTTAACAAAGTCCGTCATGCCAAACTCGCGGGCCATCTGCTCCCGGGCCGGATTGACGTCAATACCGATGATGCGTGTCGCCCCGACCATCTTGGCGCCCTGAATGACATTCAGGCCAATCCCGCCAAGCCCAAACACGGCGACAGTCGATCCCGGTTCCACCTTGGCCGTGAACATGACTGCCCCGAGCCCAGTCGTGACACCGCAACCAATGTAGCAGACCTTGTCGAACGGAGCGTCAGGACGGATTTTCGCAAGGGAAATTTCCGGAAGAACCGTAAAATTCGCGAAGGTCGAGCACCCCATATAGTGATGGATGGGCTGGCCCTTGTATGAAAACCGGGATGTCCCATCCGGCATGACGCCCTTGCCCTGTGTGGAGCGGATGGACGTACACAGATTGGTCTTGCGAGACAGGCAGGACGGGCACTCACGGCATTCCGGCGTGTAAAGCGGTATGACGTGGTCGCCCGGCTTCAGATGTTTGACGCCTGGCCCCACTTCCCGGACGATGCCCGCACCCTCATGCCCAAGAATGGCCGGAAAGAGGCCCTCAGGGTCCTGACCGGACAGCGTGTACTTGTCTGTGTGACACAGACCAGTCGCCTTGATCTCGACCAGAACTTCACCCGTTTTCGGGCCTTCAAGCTGCACGGTGTCAATTTCAAGAGGCTTTCCGGCCTCAAAGGCAATCGCGGCGATGACATCCATCTGAACTGGCTCCCTGATATATGTGTACAAAGTGTCTCATGAGGGAAACGGGACGCAAGAGCCGCGTTACGCTTTACACTCTTCTCCTGCCCGGACACTTGACGCTCGAAAGGTTTCTTTTCCGGTTCGAGTGGCAAAAGAGTGCAAGAGAGTGGACATCTTTTGGTGTTGGCCGGTCACACTTTTCACGGTTAGTTTCACCGGCCATACCGTTTTCAGGCAAGGAGCACAGGCTTGATCGTCAATCGCCAACACGGGCTAGCCATTCTTTTCAGAGAGTCCTTGCCACCTCTTCTGATTCTGGCGCTCTGGGACCTCGTGGTCGTCATTCTCTTCCAGATCTACCATCAGGAGTGGATGGACCAGCCAGCGCTGCCAATTTCTCTCATGGGCTCCGCACTGGCCATTTTCCTGGGCATGCGCAACAACGCGGCCTATGCCCGGTGGTGGGAAGGACGAACCCTCTGGGGCTCCATCACGAACAACTGCCGGTCGTTTGGCCGTGAGGCTGCATCCCTGCTCGGCGGGCGGCCTGATCTGGCCAGATTGATGGCAGCCTACCCGCATGTCCTGCGCGCAGCTCTGCGTGGCGACAAGACGGGCGAGGAAGTAGATCGCCTCCTTCCGTCCGACATCCGTGAAAAAGTCTTCGCCTGCTCCAACACGGCCAACGCCCTGCTTTACGAAATTGGCCTTGGTGTGCAGCAGGAAGTGGCTCTCAAGAATATTGACGGCGCCGTCCATGGCACCGTGGA
Organism: Gluconobacter sp. P5H9_a; assembly: GCF_018812085.1. Lineage (NCBI taxonomy): Bacteria > Pseudomonadati > Pseudomonadota > Alphaproteobacteria > Acetobacterales > Acetobacteraceae > Gluconobacter > Gluconobacter sp. P5H9_a. The sequence continues at coordinate 5,674 of NZ_JACRVW010000018.1, read as the reverse complement.
TCGCATCCTGTCCGACATCGCCAATGCGCAAGGCGGCCTTGAGCGTATCCGCAATACGCCGCTCCCGGTGCAGTATTCGGTCATTCCTGAAATCGCGACGCATCTTTTCTGCATCATTCTGCCGCTTTCTGCCGTGCAGACCCTGGGGTGGATTACGCCGCTTGGTTCCAGCGTCATCGGGCTTCTGTTCCAGATGCTGGATCGCAGTGGCCGTGACCTGCAGGAACCGTTTATTGCCAGCGTTCATGCCCTCCCGATGCACACGATGGCGCGGACAATCGAGCGTGACCTGCTTCAGCCAATTGGAGAGCCTGCTCCTGGCATCATTCAGTCCAAGCACGGCGTTCAGCCCTGATTGGACATGATAGTGCAGGACAGGAGGGGGTTTTTCTGGTATCATCCGTGGCTATGAACACCTTCAAGACCCCCCCGAAGGGCGGCATGACCGACGAAATGGCTCGTGCCGCAGCCAAGTACACCGCCCGTCAAACCGACCCTGAACACGGCACTGACCCGTTCAGCGAAGGTGACTCCATCGTCTATGCCGCCCATGGCGTAGGCCGCGTGGAAAAGATTGGTATGGTCGAAGTGGCCGATACCATGATCGAGATGATCCAGATCTCGTTCCCCGGCAATCAGATGATGCTCCGCATTCCGCTTGCGAAGGCCCGTAAGGCTGGCCTCCGCAAGATCGTGACGCGGGATATCGTGGACAAGGCGATGACGGTCATCAAGGGCAAGCCGCATGTCAGCAAAGGCATGTGGGCCCGTCGTGCTGTCGCCTATCAGGAAAAGATCAACTCCGGTGATCTGATCCAGATTGCGGAAGTTCTTCGTGACCTGCGTCGTAACGTCGACAGCCTTGATGGCAGCTTCTCCGAGCGTAAGCTTTTCGAAGCTGCACAGGAGCGCTTTGTTGCGGAAGTTGCCGTTCTCGAAAATACGGACCCCGCAACGGTCCTCGAGAGCCTGACCAAGACCATGAAGGCCGCCTGAGCCTTCCAGAATTCTGTGATGTTTTCGCGTAATTACGAAAACATCACAGTTTGAAAAGCATCCTTCAGGCCGTTTCCGCGTTGGCGACACGGAAGGCCGCTCCCGGATGCCCTATCCCATCTTTAAATCACTGACGTTCAAGGAGAGGTGAGGACCTATGCCCGCCCCTTACAGCAATCGTTTCGCCGGCAAGAAAGTACTCGTTACGGGTGCGTCCCAAGGTATTGGTGAGGCAACAGCCTTACGCTTTGCAGAAGAAGGCGCTCAGGTTGCGCTGAATGGCCGCAAGGAAGACAAGCTGATTGCTGTCCGCGACAAACTTCCAAAGGTTTCTGGCGGTGAACATCCGATCGCCACAGGTGACATCTCCAAGGAAGAAGACGTCCGCCGCCTGATGCGCGAAAGCATTGAAGCCATGGGTGGACTGGATGTGCTGGTTTGCAATGCAGGCTACCAGATCGCCTCCCCGTCTGAAGACATCAAGCTGGAAGACTTTGAAGGCGTGATGGCCGTCAATGTGACGGGCGTGATGCTTCCCTGCCGCGAAGCCATCAAGTACTGGCTCGAAAACGGCATTCAGGGCGCGATCATCGTGAACTCCTCTGTGCACCAGATCATCCCGAAGCCTCATTATCTCGGTTATTCCGCCTCCAAGGGCGCCGTGGGCAATATCGTCCGCACGCTGGCTCTGGAATATGCAAGCCGTGGCATCCGCGTAAATGCTGTTGCGCCTGGCGCAATAGTGACGCCGATCAACATGTCCTGGATCAACGACCCAGAGCAGTACAAGAACGTGGCTGACCACATTCCAATGAAGCGCCCGGGTGAAGGACGTGAGATCGCGGATGCCGTCACATTTCTGGCTGCCGAAGACAGCACTTACATCACGGGTCAAACCCTCTTTGTTGATGGCGGCCTGACGTTGTATGGTGACTTTGAAAAGAACTGGTCCTCGTAATTTATGACATCTTCCCTCACTGTTCTCATCATTGAAGATGATTTTCTGATCCGGACCTGTCTTGTGGAGTTTCTGCAAGACAGTGGGATTACAGTGAGGGAAGCCAGTAACTGCGCGGAAGCCATTGCCTGTATTTCCGCTGAACGCAGCCTTGATGCTCTCGTGGCAGATATGTCTCTTCCTGATGGCGACGGCATGAGCCTTAGCCATCAGGCCAGAGAAAAATGGCCTGATCTCCCCGTGATTTACATTAGTGGTCATGGAGACCTTCGGCGGGATGAAGCCTCTGACAATCCGGCTCTGGCCCGCTTTATCTCCAAGCCTTATTCGCTTGCAGCCATTCTGAAAGCACTTCGGGAGATGGCTGAACCTGTTTCAGGATAACACTGTGACGGCTAGCCAAAGTACTTCTACGACAGACGGTGAGGCCCTCACCCGCGCTGAAAACGCCATACAGGCAGGCAATCCGAAAAAGGCACTGGACATTCTGGAGCCACTCCCCCCGAGTGACGCCGTTCATCTGGCGAAGGGACGTGCTTTTTTCCGTTCCGCTCAGTACGCGCAGGCTGCGATAGAACTTGAAGCAGCGAGCAAGCCATTCGGCGGCCATGCCATCACTGTCCTCATTGAGGAAGCAGCTTCCCTTCGGCGCCGGGCTGATCTGCTCCTGCTTATCAAGGAATGCCGTCACCTCTCTCCGCAAGACACACGTCTTCTGGATGCCTACGGCACCATTCTGATGCATATGGGGCGCTTCGATGAAGCCGATGTCGCCTTCCGCGAGAGCCTGCAAAGACGCCCTAACGATAAAAATACCCTTAACCTTCTCGTCATGAACCTAACGGAACAGGGCCGGTTTGACGAAGCGTTATCCATTATGGGTGACCTGCGCCGCCAGCATCCGGAAGATTGGAAGATCGGCTGCAATACAGCTGCGATCCTCAACAACATTGGCAGGCTGGAAGAATCCGCTAACGTCTATCGAGAGACCATCCCGCTCGCTCCATACGAACCAGCCCTGCGACTGAACCATTCCATTGCCATGCTCAAGAGCGGTCGAATGGCGCAAGGATGGACAGAACATGAGTGGCGCTTTGGCGTCCCCGGGCACACCAACCTGCCCAAAGAAACCCTCCTGCCCAATATTTCCCCGACTCTCAATCTTCAGGGCAAGCGCGTGCTCGTCACGCAGGAGGAAGGATTGGGTGATACGTTGATGTATCTTCGGTACATCCCTGCGCTGGCACGAACAGGCGCAGTGGTACACATCTGGGGATCTTCAACACTGGCAGATCTGTGCCGTCGCGTTGAAGGGGTAGCCGTTGTTCAGCATGGCGGCGAGGCACCTGCTTTTGACTATCACTGCCCCTTCATCAGTCTTCCCCGCGCATTTTCGGCCACACCTGACGCCATGGGCGCTCCCGTTCCTTATCTGACGGCTGATCCTGGCAAGGCGTCTCAGTGGAAAAAATCCCTGAAGGCTGATCGTAACCTGCGCGTTGGTCTGGTCTGGGCCGGCGGCGCACGCCCGGAAAACACTGGCGCGCAGATGGTGGACCGTCAGCGATCAATGCCTCTTGCGGCGCTGGCCCCTCTCGCGGATGTAGAAGGCGTTACGTTCTACTCCCTGCAGAAAGATGACGCTGCGCTTCAATGCCTGGATTTTCCAGCCCCGCTGGTGGACTTCATGCCCCAGTGTCTGGACATGGACGACACAGCCGCCTTGGTGTCCTGCCTTGATCTGATTATCTCCGTGGATACGTCCATGGTTCATCTGGCTGGGGCGTTAGGCAAACCGGTCATCATGATGGACCGTTTCAACAATTGCTGGCGTTGGCTCCACGAGCGCGAAGACAGTCCGTGGTATCCACAGATGCGGATCGTCCGCCAGACCCGTTTCCGGGAATGGTCGGACGTCGTGACCCGCGTGAAGGTCCTTCTGGAAGACGCCGTTCAGGCTCAGTAATCAAATCCGTAAGACAGACCCACACTCGAGCCGGGATCGTTCTCTGGCGTGGTAAAGCCTGTCACCTGGCCGCCCGTCCCGACCGTCGTATTGAGCTTCAGCCGCTTGGTCAGATCAATCTGGACCTGAGCCTGCGTACCGGAGCCAGAGGTGGCCTGTTTTGCGCCGACATACACGCCCTTCATAACGTATTTACCCGCTTCAACGCTGGTCCCACCATTATCAACGCCACCACCGCCACCAACAGCTAGTCGGTCCAGACCAAGGGCATTCCGCACCTTCCCAAGTGGATCGAATGATGACCCGCCGGCAAGCTGTGCGACGGCGGCAGCAAGCTCCGCAAGCTGCGTCGTAGAGAGTGAATGGGCATCCGTTCCAAACAGCAGAATGGCCATGACTTCATCGCGAGGCTGAGTCGGTACAGACGAGAAGTCAATTTTCGGCGCACTGGCATAACCCGTGACAAGAAGGCTCGCGAGCGTTCCCTTGGCATTACGGTCCGCGCGGAAATCCAGTGTCGGGTCCAGCTTGTGATTAACGCCTGTTCCGTTGAACGCGACGCGACCATGCGTGAAGTTCAGGTTAATTCCGGCCAGATTGAAGTTGCCCCGCTTGAGATCGAAACCCCCTGTAATGGACGGGGCACTACTCGTGCCGCGTACATGCAAGCGGCCCTGCATTTCCGCATCCAGGCCATGCCCCTGGACCACAAACTGTCCCGGCGAAATTACATCAATCCCCAGTCCGATGATGAGGCTGCTGGTATTGTCAGGTGCCTTCTGCCCCGGCCGGACTACGTCAAGCTGCGCGACCGATGCTGGCATCGAGTTTGGAATATTGACCGTCACGCTTGGCAGGACAATCTTTCCATCCACATCCACACGCGTCGTGGCCTGACCGTGGATGTGCAGGTCCGTGTTGATGACGGCTGTTACAAGATCACTTGAGACAGGGCGGGCCTTGTCAGAAATAACCTTGATGTCCACCGGCAGACCGGGACGGAAAATTCCAACCGTACCGTCAAGTGCGATCGTTCCCGGTCCGGCGTGAGCCAGAACATGCTCCAGCGTGAGGCTATCGCCCGAAGCGACAACAGCACCATTGATGTCCGTCAGACGAACACCCTGTGCATAGTGGTCAAATGAAACGTTCTGGAGTTCCACACGTCCCGTCGCCCGTGGCTGGCTGGCCGTCCCGGCGACGTTCAGATTAATGCCAACCTGCCCTTTCGTCGCCATTCCACTCGCACCGAGCACGCCATTGGCAACGGAAAGATCGACATGACCTGTTGTGGCCAGTGCAATCGCTCCTTCCTTGGAAAGAGGCGCCGTTCCCCGAACAGCCAAGGCGACTTTCGGCCCTGCTCCAAGTGTCACATCAACTTTGGCCATCTTTCCGGCCAGACCGATATTGGCCAGAATTTCAGCTGCGGGCAGGGATGCTGCGGGGCCTGTCTGCATTTTCAAGCCATGCGCCGTCAGTGCGACAGTCCCGGTAGGAGCGTCAATCGTTCCCGCCAGATTGGCCTTCGCAGAAATGACACCACTTGCAGCAAGTTCGGGGGCAAAGGGCTTGGCTATGGCGGGGGTCAGTCGGTCAACAGTTGCTGTCAGAGCCAGACGAGGTTTGATGGACCCGGCAATATCAATCGTTGCAGGCGCGACACCCTGCGGAGCCAGTGTCGCCCGCAGATGATCGACCCCCATGATATCTCCGAAAGAGACATTCGCAGGGCCACCCAGCCGGATATACTC
>NZ_JACRVW010000017.1:33544-95511 GCF_018812085.1 Gluconobacter sp. P5H9_a | reverse complement strand
GGCAGCAGCTTCGTTACCGCTTCCGGCCCAGAAATCAGCTCCCGCGTTAAGTGGTTCAACACCGAAAAGGGTTTCGGTTTCGTTGAACTGGCTGACGGCTCGGGCGATGTCTTCCTGCACGCCAACGCTCTTGGCAACGCTGGCGTAAGCAGTGTCAACCCGGGTGCAACCGTGGTTGTTCGCATTGGCCAGGGTCCGAAGGGTCGCCAGGTTGCTGAAGTCATTTCCGTTGACGAAAGCACAGCTGAAGCTCCTCGCCCGCGCGCCCAGTTCGGTGCAGCTCCGCAGCCACGCTTCGGTGGCCCGTCAGCACGTCCGGGCCGTCCTGCTCCTGACCTGTCCGACGCACAGGACATCCGCGGCACCGTGAAGTGGTACAATGCCACCAAGGGCTTCGGGTTCATCACGCCTGACTCCGGCGGCAAGGACATCTTCGTCCACGCTTCCGCTCTCGAGCGTTCACAGCTCCCGACTCTCGACGAAGGCCAGGCGATTAACGTCAAGGTTGTTCAGGGTCAGAAGGGTCCGGAAGCTGCTGCAATCAACATCGATTGATTCGGTTGCTTCGGCATCTCGCTGAGCTTTAAGAAAAGCCGCTGTGGATTTTTCCACAGCGGCTTTTTTAATGGCTGTTTTTAAGAGTGTTCGTTTCCAAGCGGTTTCGACCCACCGGAAATTAGTAGTCCTTACCCTTGTTTCGGATCAGACGAGCCTTGTCACGTTGCCAGTCTCGCTCAGCGATTGCGTGTCGCTTGTCTTCTTTCTTCCGCCCCTGCCCCAAGCCAATCGTCACTTTTGCGACTCCGCGAGCATTGAAGTGAATATCCAGCGGCACAAGCGATGCGCCCGCACGCGTCACAGCTGACAGATAGTGCGCCACCTGTTTGCGGTGCAGCAGCAATTTGCGAGGTGCTCTCGGCTCAAAGCGGGAAAGAACACCCCCTTGATATTCCGGAATATAGGAATTGAAGAGCCAGATTTCTCCATCACGTTCGGCCGCATAAGCCTCGGTAATGGTGGAACGTCCCAAACGGAGGCTTTTGACCTCCGGCCCTTTCAGAACGATTCCTGCCTCTACAGTTTCCAGAATCGTATAATCGAACCGGCCTTTACGGTTCTGAGCGACGATCCCGTGAGAGATCATCCCGCTCTTCTCTTTTTTTCCGGCCATTAAAAATTTCAGTCCAATAGATCGAGAGATCGTAAAGCTGCATCAATAGCCTTCCGCGTTGCCTCCTGAGGCTCCACGAGCGGAAGGCGCAGCGTTGCATTGCATAGACCCAGCCGAGACATAGCGTACTTCACCGGTCCCGGGTTGCTTTCCATGAACATGGCATCATGCAGCGGAGAGAGACGATCCTGAATTTCGATTGCGTCTTCGATTCGCCCTTCCTGCCAAGCGCTGTGCATTTCCGCGCATAACGCAGGAACGACATTTGACGTCACGCCAATGCAGCCATCACCACCTGCCGCAAGAAACGACACGACGGTGTTGTCGTCGCCGGAAAGCTGGTTGAACGGCTTCTTCACATTCCGCCGCACAGCAATGGGGCGCGCCAGATTGGCTGTGGCGTCTTTCACCCCAGCAATATTGGGATGCTGAGCGAGGCGTCCCAATGTCTCCGGCGTGAGATCCACTACAGACCGACCCGGAATGCAGTATACGTGAATCGGAAGTGGCGTCGCGTCGGCGATCGTCATGAAATGGCGATACAGGCCTTCCTGGGTGGGCTTGTTATAATACGGAACCACAACCAACAGACTGCTCGCGCCCACAGAATGAGCATGCCGTGCCATCTGCACAGCTTCAGATGTACTGTTTGAGCCAGCCCCGGCCATGACAGGAACGCGACCGTTCGATGTCTCAACGCAATGCGCAATGATACGGCCATGTTCCTCGTGCGACAGCGTGGGGCTCTCACCTGTGGTTCCTGCGGGCACAAGGCCACTGGTGCCAGCTTCAATCTGGCGCTCAATAAGCTTTGTCGCCACCTCGAAATCAATACGGCCATCCGTATCCATCGGAGTGATCAGAGCCGTCAGCGACCCCTGATACATGCCCGTCTCCACCATTGTCTCGCCTCTGCTCATCATGCGTTCCATCCTGCTCTTCCGATCCGCCAGCGTCATGCGCTGGAACGAGCAAGACTGCGTGGGTATGCACCCAGAATCTTCAAATTATCGCTGACATGCTCCAGCTCTTTCAACGAGGCAGCCAATGCGGGCTGCTCTGGATGTCCTTCAACATCCATCAGAAACTGCGTCGCTGCGAACGAGCCGTTCAGCATGTAACTTTCAATTCGCGTCATATTAATACCATGCCGCGAGAATCCACCCAATGCCGCGTAAAGCGCCCCGGGTTTGTTGCCGACTCTCATCAGGAGAGTCGTTAATGTATCGCCTCGAGCGGGGTCCGGGAAACTCGGTACTGGCGCGACGCGATAGAAGCGCGTCGTGTTATGAGCTGCGTCTTCAACGTTACGTCTTAAAATAACGAGCCCATTGAGCTCTCCGGCGAGCGAAGAAGCAATTGCAGCATCCTCCTTCCGTCCCCATTTCGCGACCATTTCGGCGGCACCGGCCGTATCGAATTCCGGCACGGCTTCGAGATCCAGCTCGTGAATGAGTTTGCGGACCTGCCCTAGTGCAACCGGATGCGTGTGAAGGCGTCGGATGTCAGAAATTTCAGCACCCGGCACTGCCAGCAGACAGTGCTCGACACGCTGAAAATGCTCACCAACGATATGCAGTCCAGCATCCGGCAGCAGAGAATGAATGTCAGGCACACGCCCGGCGAGCGAATTTTCACAGGCCAGAAGCGCTTCATCTGCCCGACCGACATGCACGGCCTCAATCGCAGCTGCAAAACTTGCGCAGGGAAGCGTTGTCCAACCTGGTCGAGCCTCTCGGCATGCAAGGTCTGAATAGGCGCCAGGCCGCCCCTGAAAAGCAATTACCGGCATCAGACCAATCCTCTCACTCGTTCCAGATCTTCTGGTGTATCCACACCTTGAGGGGCGTGTTCTATACGGGCACACCCGATGCTCATTCCTGCTTCCAACGCGCGCAACTGCTCCAGACTTTCACGCCGCTCCAGAGCGGACGGCGATAGACTGACAAAGTGCTCCAACGCTTTTCGACGCCATGCATACACGCCAACATGATGCCAATGCTGCCCGGCGCCCCATGGAATGGGCATCCGCGAAAAATAGAGAGCCCGTGTCACCGTGGCCTCGCCAAAGTCGCAGGCAATCTTGACCACCTGCTCGGCGTCTCGTTCCCAGTCTGACTGAACGGGAGCGGCCAGTGTGCCGATATCACAGGATGGATTTTCCAGTGGCTCGAGCACAGCGGTCAGACTGCCCGGATCAATCAAAGGCAGGTCTCCCTGCAGATTGATCACGACGTCATAAGTTCCTGTCGGGTCGAGTTTTTGAATGGCTGCATGCACACGATCCGAACCGCTCGCCAATGACGAGTCGGTCAGGACACCCTGAACGCCTTCCAGTCCACTAATGGCATCGAGAATGTCCTGATCGCCCGCAGCAACAACCACTGGTCCGATCTTTGCTTCCAGAGCCCGTTTCGCAACGCGGACAATCATGGGAAGACCGCCAATGTCTGCAAGGGGCTTGCGTGGGAGGCGGGTCGAGGCAAGTCTGGAGGGAATGACGATGATCGGACGCATGGCCCTTCTGATGCCGCCCGCCTGATCGGGCGTCAATCTCACACACGGCTTTCTGGCAGGAATTGAAAGAAAATATGAGCGAAACAGTTCTGGAAAAGGCGCTTTTAGTCGCCGAAGCCTGTGCAGACGCTGCCCGCGAGACAGTCATCCCCCATTTCCGCACGTCGCTACAGGCTGATGCCAAGTCTGATGACAGCCCGGTCACTGTTGCAGATCGTGCTGCTGAAAAAGTTATGCGGTCCATTCTGGAAGACGCTCTGCCAGAACACGCTATCCTGGGCGAAGAAAGCGGAATGAGCGGTCACGAAGGAGACTGGCTCTGGGTGCTGGACCCGATTGATGGAACACGCGCGTTCCTGACCGGCCGCCCAACCTTCGGAACCCTTATTTCGCTTTTTCATAAGGGTCGCCCTGTTCTTGGGTTGATTGACCAACCTCTGACGGGCGAGCGGTGGATAGGCCTTGCCGGGCAGCGGACACGCTTTGTGTCCGCCCGACTGCCCGGTCAGATTGGCACACGCGTATGCCCGGTTCTTGGGCAGGCGGAACTGTCCTGCACATCCCCGGAAATCATGACGCCCGATCACGCACCACGCTTTGCCAACCTCCAGAAGCAGGTCCGGCGGACATCATGGGGCGGAGACTGTTACGCGTACGGACTACTGGCGCTTGGGCAGATCGATGTGATCGCCGAATGCACCATGAACCCATGGGACTGGGGTGCACTTGTTCCGGTCATTGAAGGTGCAGGTGGCAGCATTACGGACTGGCAGGGCAAGCCTCTTACGCTCGAAAGTGATGGAACCGTTCTGGCGTGCGGCAACCCTGCCCTGCTCACAGACATCGTGAACCACCTTTCCCATCCGGGAACGATGGGCTAGGCATGACGCCCCGGTGATCATGGGCCGGGACAGGTTGGAATGAGAGCCGGAGCCTTCCGGTTCAGGACCGGGATGGAAATATGGAAACGCACTTCTCTCTCCCCAAGAATAAGATCCGCATCCTCCTGCTTGAAGGCATCCATGAGAGTGCTGTCGAGCATTTTAATGTGCAGGGTTATGCAGAGGTCACGCGTCTGAAAGGCGCTCTTGAAGGCGATGCCCTCAAGGAAGCACTGCAAGGCGTGCATATGGTGGGTATTCGCAGCCGGACGCAGTTGACGCGCGAAGTCATTGAATCCGCTGATCGCCTGATGGCCATCGGCTGCTTCTGCATCGGGACAAATCAGGTCGATCTGACCGCCGCCCGCATGGCCGGTATTCCGGTCTTCAACGCGCCTTACAGCAACACGCGCTCCGTCGCCGAACTGGTGATGGGTGAAGTGGTCATGCTGATGCGCCGCATTCCGTCCCGTTCTGAACAGTGCCACCAAGGTGGCTGGGACAAATCCGCCATTAATGCGTGGGAAGTCCGTGGTAAGACGCTCGGTATCGTCGGTTACGGTTCCATCGGTTCACAGCTTTCCGTTCTGGCCGAAGCCTTTGGCATGCGCGTCCTGTATTATGACATCATGCCCCGCCTCCCGCACGGCAACGCCGTTGCAGTCGCGACGCTCAAGGACCTTCTTGCCAAGTCCGATATCGTCACGCTTCACGTTCCCCAGACACCGGACACAGACCTGCTGATCGGAGAAGCCGAGATCCGGGCCATGAAGCCCAACTCGATTCTTCTCAACAACGCCCGTGGCAGTGTTGTTGACCTTGAAGCTCTGGCCGCAGCCCTCAAGGACGGCCATCTCATGGGCGCTGGCGTGGATGTGTTCCCAGTCGAGCCCAAGATTGCAGGGGAGCGTTTTGTTTCTCCGCTTCAGGGCCTGGAGAACGTCATCCTCACCCCGCATATCGGCGGCTCCACCATGGAAGCACAGGAGCGGATTGGCGTTGAAGTCGCCCGCAAGCTTGTGGACTACTCTGACGTGGGCTCCACCATCGGTGCCGTGAATTTTCCAAGCGTACAGCTTCCAGAACGCCCTCGTGGTACGCGTTTCATGCACGTTCATGCCAATCGCCCCGGCATCATGCGCCAGATCAACGAGCTGTTCGCAGCCGAGAACTGCAATGTGACGGCGCAATATCTGCAAACGGACGGTGAAGTTGGTTACGTTGTCGTCGAGGCTGAATCGACGGGCCCCGATATGGACCAGCACCTTCTGGATGGCCTGCGCGCCCTTGATGGAACGCTTCGTGCGCGCCTGATTTACCAGCGTTAACCATCCAGTAATATGTTCTGGCTAAGATCTCGTTCCATGACGACATCTGGCCAGAACACTCCTACCCTCGCCCGTATCCAAAGCTTTTCCTTTTCTGGCATCGAAGCTGTTCCGGTTACGGTTGAAGTTCAGGTCTCGACAGGGCTTCCAGCGTTTCTGCTGGTCGGCATGGCGGACAAATCAGTCGGCGAAGCACGCGAGCGTGTCCGTGCTGCCCTGACGGCCATGGGTCTGGCCCTTCCTCCCAAACGTATTCTGGTCAACCTCGTCCCCGCAGACCTCGCCAAGGAAGGTGCACATTTTGACCTTCCCATCGCGCTTGGACTTTTGGTCGCCATGGGCATTCTGCCGTTCGAGGCTGTCTCTGCCTATGCGGCCGTCGGTGAGCTTTCACTGGATGGACGGATCAATCCGGTCAATGGCGTTTTGTCCGCGGCACTCGGTGCAGGGGCTCAGTCTCTAGGGCTGATCTGCCCGGCGCAGCAGGGAACAGAGGCACGCTGGGGCAATCCAGACGAAGATATTCTGGCTCCAGACACCCTGCTTAGCCTTGTTTCTCATTTCCGGGGCGAACAGGTTTTAACGCCTGTTCCCGCGGCAGAGGGATACACCCCTGACTATGGGCCTGACCTCGCTGATGTGAAGGGCATGGCTCTTGGGCGTCGAGCACTGGAAATTGCCGCCGCTGGCGGACATTCCGTTCTTATGAGCGGACCACCAGGTGCTGGAAAATCCATGCTCGCATGCAGGTTGCCCGGTATTTTGCCGGATCTCACGACTGAGGAAATGCTGGAAACAAGCCGGATTCACAGTGTGTCAGGGCTCTTGAAAGACGGTCGCCTGACAATCCGGCCGCCGTATCGTGCGCCTCATCACAGTGCCAGTTTGCCTGCGATGGTCGGTGGCGGGGCCAAAGCACGACCCGGCGAAGTCAGCCTTGCCCATAATGGTGTGCTTTTCCTGGATGAATTGCCAGAATTCTCGCGGTCATGTCTGGAAGCTCTCCGACAACCTATCGAGACCGGCTCAATTTCGATCGCCCGCGCTGCCCAGCACACAACCTACCCGGCCCGTTTTCAGTTCATCGCGGCCATGAATCCCTGTCGCTGCGGATATCTGGGAGACCCTGACCGGAGTTGTCGCAAGGCCCCTCGATGCGGAGAAGATTACAGCGCAAAGATCTCAGGTCCGATGATGGATCGCATGGATCTCTGCGTGCAGATTGACCCGCTCTCGCCTATCGAGATCAGTCGTGCTCCTCGGGGTGAAGACAGTGCAACCGTCCGTGCCCGTGTTGAAAAAGCACGCGATCGACAGATTACCCGTCAGAACGTGTGCAATGCTCAGGCCTCGCCAGACCTGTTTGTCATAGACGATGATGCGAGGTCCCTGGCTGAACAGGCTGCCGAAAAACTGCGCCTTTCAAATCGCGGCCTGACACGCCTGATGCGCGTCTCCCGAACGATCGCTGATCTGGAAGGAACGCAGCAGATCCAGCGCCACCATGTAGCGGAAGCGTTAGGATTTCGGCGGCGTTAATCCGTTCTTGCGCCGCTTCAGATCCAGAAAAGATGGGATCATTGCGGCCATGATGAACAGCGTGATCCAGAAATTAATCCTCAGGAAAAACGCCGTTCCAAACAGCCAGACGCCATAAAGCAGGGTCGCAGTCATCAAGACATACCCGCAGACCATGACCCACCAGATCATCCATTCCTTGCGTGGCATTACTGATCGACCTGCCGCAAACCGTCCAAGCCCCGCACCAGATCTGCCTTGAGATCATCTACACTTTCAAGACCGATATGCAGACGGAACGTCGCGGCCTTTGGAGCCCCAGCCTCGGTCACACGGCGGACATGGCCTGTGGTCGGAAGAACAAGGCTCTCGTAACCGCCCCAAGAGGCACCGATCCCAAACATGCTCAGACCATCAATCATGCGTTCCGCAGCCTCGACACTGATATCCGGTTGCAGTTCAACACCGAACAAACCGCAAGCCCCCGTAAAATCGCGCTTCCAGAATTCATGCCCGGGGCAGTCTTGCAGAGCGGGGTGCAGAACCCGGGCAACTTCCGGGCGCGTCTTTAGCCACTGTGCAATCTCAAGAGCCGAACGCGACTGATGCGTGAGGCGCACTCCCATGGTTCGCAGGCCACGCAGGGTGAGCCAGCAGTCATCCGGGCCTGCGCACTGACCTAACTGGATGGATGCGTCACGCAGGGTTTTCCAGTGTGTCTCATCATTAACCGTAATGGACCCGATAATGACGTCAGAGTGGCCGCCGGGATATTTCGTCAAAGCCTGAATGGACACGTCCACGCCATGTTCAAACGGCTGAAACACGCCAATGCCCCAGGTATTGTCCAGAAACAGCAATGCGTCCGCCTGATGAGCGACATCCGCCAGCATCGGTACATCCTGCACCTCGAATGTATGGCTTCCCGGGCTCTCCGCCAGAATAATCCGGGTCTCGGCTCGGATCAGCGCCTCAATCTCTGCGCGTGTCGCCATGGGAGCATAATAGGTTGTGCTGATTCCCATCCGCTTGAGCATCGTATCTGCGAAACGACGTGTCGGACCATAAACCGAATCGGGAAGCAGAAGATGATCGCCCTGCCCTAGAAATGCCAGAAGCGGCGTCGTGCAGGCACTCAGGCCAGAGTTGACGACCTGCGTATGCGTTCCGCCCTCAATGAGCGACAGGAGCTTTTCCAGCTCATGCTGAACGGGCGTCCCCATGGCGCCATACACGGCCTTATGCGAATGGCTTCGACCATCCATCCGGTTCATGGCTTCAAGACTTGGGAAAAGAACTGTCGAGCCGCGTGTGACAGGAAGGTTCACAAGCGTGCCGCTCTCCCTGACGTCGGCCCGGCCACCCTGCACCAGCGTTGACGCCAGACGGTTCCAGCCAGCACTCACCTTCGTTTCAAGGTCGCTCATGTCTTATTCTTCTCCCGTCACGATTGGTGCCTGTGGATCGCTACCCCATTCAGCCCAGGACCCATCATAGAGCGCGCCATCTGGCAGCCCAGCGATTGCCAGACCAGCCAGGAGCGTTGCCGCCGTCAAACCCGACCCGCAACTGGCAATCACCCGCCGCCCAGCGACTGGAGCAAACAGATCTTGCAGAGACTCAACGGGCAGAAAATGACCGGCCTCATCCACAAGCTGCGTCCAGTCGAGGCTGAGAGCTCCCGGCATATGCCCCCCTCGGACACCAGGGCGAGGTTCTGGCACAGACGCTGTGAAACGGGCATGGCTCCGCGCATCCAGCACGACAGTGTGCGCGTCAGCGTTCAGAATGTCGGCGCTTCCAGCGAGTAACCGGTATTGTGGACGCGTCCTGTAGGACACTGGCTGTATTGGCGTGGGAGCACCATGTTCCAATGCGCCGCCCGCCTTTTCCCAGGCTGCCAGTCCGCCATCCAGAACCTTCACGTTCTGATGCCCGAAAAGACGAGCCAACCACCACGCTCGGCAGGCTCCAACGCTTCCTTTGCCGTCATAGAAGACAAGAGACGTCTCTTCACTCAGCCCCAGTTCACCCATGAGACGGGAAAACCGGGCTGCACCCGGCACCGTATGTGGAAGCGGACTGTCCGGATCGGCAAAAACATCAATGTCGAATCGGCGCGCATTTGGCAGGCGACGCTCACGAAAAGCTGCGTCCAGATCGCCCTTCTGACCGGGCAGAAGAACACTGGCGTCGAGCGGAACATATGCCGTCCCAACAAAAAGGAGGTCTTTTGCGGTGATAAGGGGTGAGTTCGTCATGGATCCACCATAGGTCGAGGGATGCGCAGAACGCCAGAGCGTGGCACAGTGTCCAGTCATGAACATGCAGGTCCCAGCCTTGAAGCCCCTGACCGTCCGGAAAACCATTGCATGAAGACCGAACGGATCATTCTTGGCTTCGTCCTTGTCGGAATTGCCTATGGATGTGGAATCATCCTCTGGCCATTTCTTTCAGCCATCCTTTGGGCGGCAATCCTGACTTTTGCGAGTTGGCCCATCTATCGGTGGCTGCGACGTCATATTCGTCCGGCTCTCGCTGCACTCACCATGATGATGCTCAGCGCCGTGACCATTATCGTGCCTCTGTCCGTTCTGACATCTGCCGGAATCAGCGATATTCCAGCAACCATCGCAAGCCTGGACACGCTGCTTCTCAAAGCCGCCTCAGCTGGCCCACCCCCGGCATGGATGGGGCGCATCCCTATGGCTGGCCCACACCTGGTCGAAGGCTGGTATCATCTGACGCATGACGTCGGTGCCGCCACGGAGATGCTGCGTCCTTACTTCGGGCAGATCGCTCATTTCACGCTTGCCGTTCTTGTAAAGCTGGCCAGCGGTCTCGTTGAGCTGGTCATGGCGCTGTTCGTCGCATTCTTCCTCTGGTTGAACGGCGACGCCCTCGGCATGACCATTACGGCCCTCATCGCTCGCATTGCTGGCCCACGCGCTACACCACGGCTCATCAATGTCATTGGTCGGACCATTCGTGGCACTGTGTACGGCGTGCTCGGCACGGCCATCATTCAAGGCGTTCTGACCGGGATTGGCCTTATGATCGCAGGTGTCCCATCGCCCGTTCTCCTGGCGGGTATCGCAGCTTTCGTGGCTGTCTTTCCCATTGGCGCCCCGTTGATCTGGATTCCAGCGGCCATCTGGCTGGCCATGACCCATCACGTCGGACACGGTCTCTTTCTGGCGGCTTATGGCGTCATCGTCATTTCAGGCGCCGACCACCTGATCCGCCCGATTTTCATTTCACGGGGGGCACAACTGCCTTATCTCCTGACCGTTCTGGGAGTTCTGGGTGGCGTCGTGGCCTTTGGCGGACTGGGGATTTTTCTCGGGCCTGTCCTTTTGGCCATTGGCTACACCCTGACAAGTGAGTTCGCTGCTGGCCCACACAGGCCCCAATCAGGCCCCCTCTATATTTCGGAGTCTCCCAAGTGACGGCATCCCTTACGTCTGGCTCACCGTTTCGCGTTCTGAGCTGGAACCTTCTGCGCTGGGATGGCGCATCGCTCGAAGACATCCTGACAGTCATTCGTGCGGAAAATCCAGACGTCGTCCTGATGCAGGAAGCTCAGGAATCCGTCGATGTCCTGCCAGAAATCCTGGGAGGCTATTATGATCGTATCCCTCTTCCCGGACGCCCACACGGCACAGCGTGCTGGAGCCGTCTGCCTTTCACGCAGCCTCCGTCCTTCTGCCATCTACCGCGTGGCCTGGTGGTCAAGCGTACGGCGCAGATCCTCGACTTTGGAAATTTCTCTCTCGCCAACGTCCATCTGTCACACGGTCAGATCCTGAACCGCAGGCAATTACGCAGTCTGACAGCCAACATGCACCGGCGTGCCGTCATCATGGGGGACTTCAATCTTGTTGGACCCGTGCTCCTGCCCGGCTTTCACGATGTTGGCCCTCGTGAAAAAACACACCGCATGCTGGATCGCCTTCCCTTGCGACTGGACCGATGCCTCGTACGTGGGGTGAACCGCCTTGAGGCGAAGGCCCTGCCACGTTTTGGGTCTGATCACCGACCCATCTCGGTGACGCTGCGCCTCAATCCCTGACGGTTACAGGTAAGGAAGAAAAAGTCTGAGCGCCGAGTTGCGGACCTGGATCAGATAAGGCGTCCGATCAATATCGTGGTGGGTCAGGCGGTTTTTCCGGTGACTATCCATGAACGCAGACAGGTCCCGCGCGACGCCCGTGTCGTAAATCTCCAGATTGATTTCGAAATTCAACCGCAGAGAACGTACGTCCAGATTAGTGCTGCCAACAAAGCTCCATTCATCGTCCACAACCATGAGCTTGGAATGGTTGAAGGGCGGATCGGCCATCCATATGCGGCACCCGGCATCCAGAAACGGCCTCAGATTGGCATCTCGTGCATAATCAATGATGGCATGATTGCTACTCTTGGGCACCACAACGTCAATCACCACGCCTCGTAGAGCGGCCAAATTCAATGCTGCTGAAAATCGATCGTCTGGCAGAAAATATGGCGTCATGAGGCGAACATGCGTCTTTGCCAACGTGATGGCCTGAAGCATTCCGTACTCGATCTTTTCCAGATCCGCATCCGGCCCAGACGTAACAATCCGCATGGGTACATCACCAACCGGAACCGGCTCAGGCAGATACGGCTCCCCACGAAGCTCTTCCCCGGTTGTAAAAGACCAATCCCAGGCGAATGCTACGGAAAGCTGATGCACAATCGGCCCGCGCAGCTGGAAATGCGTGTCCGCAACCGGCAGTTTGGTGCGGAGACGAAGCATGTTCTCCTCACCGATATTCAGCCCCCCCATGAAACCGAGACGACCATCCACCACCAGAATTTTACGGTGATTGCGGAGGTTGATGAACGGCATGCGCCACGGCCACACAGAATGCATGAACCGCGAACACTTCACGCCGTCCCGTCGCAGGCGGCGTTCAATCGCACACCTGAAATATCCACTCCCGATTCCATCGACCAGAACACGAACTTCGACGCCCCGTCTGTGTGCTTCCACCAAAGCTTCCGCAAACATTTCTCCGATCCTGTCAGCCCGGAAAATGTAAGAGCACAGCACGATCGACGTCTGCGCCTGATTGATGGCTTCGATCATGACGGGATAAGCGTTATCCCCATCATGCAACACCTTGACGGAGTTTCCCCCCATCAGCGGCCGCTCTGTCAGTCGTCCGAGCATCTTCGCCAATGGCGCCAGATGGCCGTCCATCACCTGCCGGTATTTGGCGAGCAGCTCCCGTCCTTCCCAGGAATGATGATCAATCATCTTCCGGGCCCGGCGATGCACCCGGTTGATGCCGAACATCAGATAAAGCGCTGTCCCGACAAACGGTCCGATCCAGCACACGCCAATCCACCCGGCACAGGCAGAGGTATTCCGTTTATGCCGCAGCGCATGGAGCGTCACACAAATGGGAAGCGCCCAGCGAAAAAACGTCAGAACACAATCCAGAATGGTCCAGTGCCTCATAAAACTCCCAATCAGGCCGAGGCTATACTCTTCCCGCAAAGATGATGGATGCGCCAGCGTCCTGTCTGAGTTAGGCTAAAGAACGCATCTGGTTTTTCATTGGAGGAGCGGCCCTGTGCAACACCGCCCACAGCTCTTCTACACAACCGAGCCAGCACCATGCCCGTACCTGCCTGATCGCATGGAGCGCAAGGTTCTGACTGATCTTTCTGGTCCGAATGCTTCGGCATTGCATGACCGTCTGTCTCAGGCTGGCTTCCGGCGCAGCCACACAATTGCCTATGCACCGGTCTGCATTGACTGCCGGGCCTGCAAGCCATTGCGTCTTCCTGTAGGACTCTTCACGCCTTCGCGTGCCCAGAAGCGCGTCTGGAAGCATCACGAAAATACCAATGCTGTCATCATGCCACCGGTACCAACGCACGAGCAGTTCGCCCTGTTCCAGGCTTATCAGGAAAGTCGCCATACAGATGGCGATATGGCGCATATGTCCTGGCAGGACTATGTCGAACTGATTTCCAACACGCCCGTGGAAACGGTTGTCGTAGAATTTCGAACTCCGGAAGGCCAACTCGTCTGCGTTAGCTTAGTAGACATCATGTCTGATGGACTTTCCGCAGTTTATACGTTCTACGATACATCCAGCCCGACGGCCTCCTGGGGAACCTATTCAATCCTGACGCTGATTAATCTGACCAAGCGGCGCGGAAGCCTTCACCTCTATCTGGGCTATTACGTCCCCGGCAGCCGGAAAATGGCTTACAAGGCCACCTTCCGTCCGGCTGAGATCTTCCAGGGCGGTCACTGGGAAACGTTGGCCGCACCGGTCTGACATCAGCTGGGTTTGCGCAGGATCCATTGCGGGGCGGCACGCCCAACTGCACCGCGCCGTCCTTCAAGCGGGGCCAGATCAGCAGCAGGTCGTACACGCTGCCCGGGCTGCCACAGAAGGCCCTCTTCAAGCGTAAACGCTCGAAGATCCCGCAATGTGCTATCTCCCAGCTTCTGCAGAGAGACGCCTGACCCACGCGTCATCTCAGGAACCTGCTCCATTGGGAAAATAAGAACGCGCTTGTTATGCCCAACCGCCAGAACATGCGTTCCAACTGCCGGAATACAGGCAAAAACGCTTTCCCCATCCTTGACGTTAAACACCTGCTTACCTGTCCGCTTTTCAGCAACGATACCGGCCTCAGAGACAATCATGCCACGCCCGCTTTCGGACGCGATCAGGCGTCTGCCATCTTCCGTCACGGGGAACATCGCCACGATGCGTTCTTCCTGTGCGATATCCATCAGCGTCCGCACTGGCTGACCGAAACCACGCCCGCGGGGTAGATCCGCAGCCTTGAGTGTGAACGCCTTTCCGCCACTGGCAATCAGGCAAACCCGGTCTGTGCTCTGACACTCCGCCATCAGTCCTGGTGAATCGCCTTCCTTAAATCGATGGCCTTCCGGGTCCAATCCGTGACCTTTCATGGCCCGTATCCAGCCTTCGCTGGACAGCAGGATTGTCAGAGGCTCACGATCAACCTCCAGAGCCGCTGAAATATCGATGGCTTTGGGCGGTTCAGCAATTGTTGTCCGGCGATCACCTAGTGGGCCACTGCCGAATTTTTTAATCGTGGCGTCCAGATCTTTGCCGATCCGTGTCCAGCGCCGCTTTTCAGACCCCAGAAGGGTTTCAAGAGACTTCCGCTCATCCGCCAGCGCATCACGTTCTTTGCGGATTTCCATCTCTTCCAGGCGCCGCAAAGAGCGCAGACGCATATTCAACACGGCTTCCGCCTGAATATCCGTCAATGTGAAGGTCTTCATAAGGCAGACCTTGGGCTCATCCTCTTCTCTGATGATGCGGATAACCTCATCAAGATTCAGATAAACCGCCAGAAAGCCGTCAAGAATTTCCAGTCGACGCAGGACTGCCGCAAGGCGATGGTTGGAACGTCGAACCAGCACTTCATGCACATGTGCCAGCCAAGCCTGAATGACCTGCTTGATCGACAGAACACCCGGTACACGATCCCCGCCAAGAACGTTCATGTTCAGACTGAACCGGCTCTCAAGTGCCGTGTTGCGGAACATCGTCTCCATCAGGACCTCAGGATCACATCCCTTGGTCTTGGGCTCCAGCACCAGCCGGATTTCCATGGTGCTTTCATCCCGGACATCTCCGAGCAAGGGCAGCTTACGCTGCTCCATCAACTCGGCAATCTGTTCGATCAGCCGGGATTTCTGCACCTGATAGGGAATTTCAGTGACGACAATGCACCACGTACCGAAACGTCCCTGTTCAACTTCCCAGCGCGCCCGTGTCCGGAAACTGCCTCGGCCAGTTTCGTAAGACCGGATAATCGAATCCCGATCTTCCACCAGAATGCCACCGGTCGGGAAGTCAGGGCCTGGGATGTAATCGACAAGTTCCGCAACTGTTGCTTCAGGCTTTTCAATCAGCAGCTTTGCAGCTCGGCAGATTTCACCAGCATTGTGAGGCGGAATGCTTGTCGCCATGCCCACCGCAATACCCGCGGAGCCATTGGCCAGAAGGTTCGGGAACGTCCCAGGCAGAACGATCGGTTCGTGATCTTCGTTGTCGTAGGTCGGCCGGAAGTCGACAGCATCATCGTTGATGCCATCCAGCAGCGTCTGGGCAATCTCCGTCAGGCGGCTTTCCGTGTATCGCATGGCAGCCGCGCCATCACCGTCGATGGAACCAAAGTTACCCTGCCCCTCCACCAACGGATAACGGACGGCAAAATCCTGCGCCAGACGCACCAGCGCTTCGTAAACGGACGCATCACCATGCGGATGAAACTTACCGATCACGTCACCGACGACACGTGCACACTTTTTAAACCCTGATGTGGGATCAAGGCGTAGCTGCTGCATCGCATAGAGGAGGCGCCGATGCACCGGCTTGAGACCATCACGCACATCCGGAAGGGACCGCGACATGATCGTCGACATCGCATACGCAATATATCGCTCGCTCAGAGCCTCCGCGAGCTTGGTATCCTCAATATGACCCGCCAGATCAACGCCCATGCACTTCCCCTTTTCTCCGCAGGAATTAGACACTGGCGCCCGCTTCTGTCCAGCGCCGCCCTCGTTCTTCTTTCGGCCTGTTCACCCTACCGGCCCATCCTCCATGAGGAAGATACACTGGCTCGCAGCGGCTTTGTCGCCCATCCAGCCGATACAACAGCCCGCTGGCAAATGATGAACCTGCTTCCTGCCAACACCATGACGTACCGCATGCAAGGCAATATTCCGGTCCTGCTCTATGCGGATCCGACAGCCTGTGGGTGCGTCTATATGGGCAATATGTCAGCTTACCACGCTTACCAGTCCGGCCACCATGTCTCTGCGAATGAAGAACAACGTATGACCGCAGAAATTAATCAGCATCCGGGATGGGACTGGTCAGTCTGGAACTGGCGCGCGGACCCGGATGTCGTCAGTGGCCTTCGCCCAGGTCCGGCTCAGGTGCAATACTGACCTCATCGCTCTGCAACTCGTTTGGCTCCGTCAATTTACGGACACGTTCAAAAAGCCTTTCGCGGGCTGCAGGCAATGGTTGATGCCGGACGCCAAAGACCCAGCGTGCCAGGAAATGACCTGTCAGGGTCATTCCCTGTAGCCATTCGTCAGGCAGGCCTTCTTCTTCGTCATGTCGGAGGAAGGCCGGAAGCGGCAATAGACGGTCCCGCCATTCTCCTGCTCCCGCAACGCTGACAGCCCGGCCAGATCGTGGAGAGACAAAATCCAGATCTTCAGTCGTCTCCGTAACTGCACAGGTCGAAAGATCCAGACCGTACCCAAGGCCACCGAGCAGTTCACGTTCCCAGCGAATATAGGCCGCCATGGGAGGCGGCTCGGGAGCAACAGCAATCAATGTAAGTAGACGGATCAAGCGCATGAAAAGCTCAGGATGAGGCTCACCCTGTGGGAGCGCCCCGTCAGCGAGGGCACATGCACTACTGACCATCGCCAGTTGCAACGGCAAGTCCAGCAATCTGGCTCCCACACTTTGCACCGGCTCGGCAGTCACACCTCCAAGTTGATCAGACAACCGGGCGCGCCATCGGGCCATAACAAGATTACCGGTTTGCCAGAGCGAGGCCTGTTTCCGTGAACCACCACCACGGACCATTCCATGCGAAACACCGTGCTCTTCGCTCAATAAGTGAACAAGTGCGCTGCCTTCACCGTAGGGTCGAACGGAGAGAACAAGCGCAGCGGCTTCCCATTCCATCATTGCAAAGCAGCCCCACAGCCCCTGAAAACAGAAAAACTCCCGCACGATAACCATGCGGGAGTTTCCAGTCTCTCGTATTCAACTGAACAGGCAAGCCCATCAGCCGGAAAAAGAAAGATCTTACTTCGTGCCAGCAGCAGCAGCCACTTCAGCAGCGAAGTCGTTTTCTTCCTTTTCGATGCCTTCGCCAAGCTGGAAGCGCTCGAAACCAATCAGCTTCGCGCCAGCCTTCTCAACGACCTTGGACACGCGGCTTTCGCCGTCCAGTACCCAGACCTGCTCAAGAAGAACAACTTCTTCGTAGAACTTGCGGACACGACCTTCGACCATCTTTTCGATGATGGCTTCCGGCTTGCCGGACTCACGAGCCTGCTCGATCAGAACAGCGCGCTCACGCTCCAGAGATTCCGGATCAACGCTTGCAACGTCCAGAGCAGCCGGACGGGTTGCAGCAACGTGCATACCAATCTGGCGGCCAAGCGTCAGAATGGCTTCGCTCTCGGACGGTGCTTCAAGAGCAGCCAGAACGCCGATTTTGCCAATGCCCGGACGCAGTGCACTGTGCACGTAGCTTGCGACAACGCCGGTCTCTACGGACAGAACCTTGGCGCGACGGATGGACATGTTTTCACCGATCGTAGCGATCAGATGCGTCAGTTCGTCTGCAACCGTACGGCCAGACGGAACCTTGGAAGCCTTGATGGTTTCCAGGTCATCACCAACTTCCAGAGCAACCTGAGCAACCTGCTCAACGAAAGCCTGGAATGCTTCGTTACGGCCAACAAAGTCCGTCTCGGCATTGACTTCGACCATAGCGGCACGGTTCGGGCCGGAAACAACGCCAACCAGACCTTCTGCCGTGGTACGGCCAGACTTCTTGGCAGCCTGGGACAGGCCCTTCGTGCGCAGCCAGTCGATGGCGGCTTCCATGTCGCCAGAGGCTTCAGTCAGAGCCTTCTTGCAATCCATCATGCCTGCGCCGGTGCTTTCGCGTAGCTCGCGAACCAGGGCTGCGGTGATCTCTGCCATGTTCTCTTATCCCTCGAAAAGATCATGCGGCCGAGCGTAAACGCCCGACCGCATGCATGTTTTTCAGTTGCCGTGCCATCAGAGAGAACACGGCACGCTGTCTCAGTTAGCGGCTGGAGCCTGCTCACCTTCGGCGACGGCAGCTTCAAGAACTGCGGTCTCAGCCGGAAGCTCTTCTTCAGCGCCGATATCGTGGCCGGAAGCGGCCAGCTCAGCAGAAATGCCGTCCAGAACTGCGCCAGAAATCAGGTCACAGTACAGGGTGATGGCGCGGATAGCGTCGTCGTTGCCCGGGATCGGGTACGTGACACCGGCCGGGTTGGAGTTGCTGTCCAGAATGCCAATGACCGGAATGCCGAGCTTGTTGGCTTCTTCAACAGCCAGCTTTTCCTTGTTCGTGTCGATCACGAAAATCAGGTCAGGCAGGCCGCCCATTTCCTTGATACCGCCGAGGGAGCGCTCGAGCTTCTCACGGTCACGCGTGATGTCGAGAACTTCCTTCTTCGTCAGACCAGCCGTGTCACCGGACAGCATATCGTCGATCTGGCGCAGACGCTTGATGGAACCCGTAATGGTCTTCCAGTTCGTCAGCATGCCGCCGAGCCAGCGGTGGTTCACGTAGTACTGGCCGCAACGCTGAGCAGCTTCAGCAACATGCTCAGCAGCAGCGCGCTTCGTTCCAACGAAAAGAACGCGACCACCGTTTGCAACCGTCTCGCGGACCAGCTTCAGGGCGCGGTCCAGCAGGGGAACGGTCTGCTGCAGATCGATAATGTGGACCTGATTGCGAATACCAAACAGGTACGGCGCCATTGCAGGGTTCCAACGGCGCGTGTGGTGACCGAAGTGAACGCCGGCTTCAAGGAGCTGGCGCATGGTGAATTCTGGCATTGCCATGATTCAAATTCCTAGCATCTGGTTAGACCTCCGCATGACGACGTCCCTTGCGGAACACCAGAAAACCTCATGGTCATGCGTGCGGATTGTCCGCCAACCTCCTTGAAGGGAAGAAAACGGACGAGCGCGATATGGCTGATACGCGCCCTTATTGCAAGAATTTTCTCTGGTTTATCGCTGTTCAGCCTTCTCTACGCCACGGATGGTTCGCATCCGCTCAGCCAACCGAGGCGTCACGCGATATGTCCCGGGCAGAAGGATTTCCACATCCTGGGTCTCTTCCAGAGAAGGAAGCAGTACGACACGCCCATGTCCGCCACGCATTTCTTCAAGCATTTCGGAAAGACTGGGCAAAGCGGCTGACTGGCGGAGCCACACACGCATTTCAGACCGCTCAGCCGCGGCTGCGACCTCCAGATCCATGACGCTCTGTGCCGTGATCCGCAGAGCGTCCCCGTCCAGTTTGAGTTCAGCCTGCACAAGAATAGCTTGCCCTGCGACCAAGAGATCCCGGCAGGACATCAATGTCTCAGCGAAGAGCGTGACTTCACAGCCACCGCCACTATCCGAAAGATTAACCCACGCCATCTTCTTGCCAGTTCGGGTAGGACGCTCTTTCTTATCCACGACGCATCCAGCGATCTTGACGCGGGTACTTCCTGTTTTTGCAGCATTTTCCAGTGCGTTCGACGGCGTGACACCCAAGCGCCTGAGAACCGTACGGTATGCGTCCAGAGGATGGGCGCTCATATGGAAACCAATAGCAGACGCTTCCAGCGAGAGACGTTCGAAATCCGGCCAAGGGCGCCCCTCATTCAGACGGAGAATTTCCCGCTCCTGTCCGCTCCCGCCAAACAGACCCGTCTGACCAACCTGCTGTTCCTGCGCTCTCGCCTGCGCCCGGCGGATGAGGATGTCCGCACTCGCAAATACAGTGTGACGATCTTTAAGAAGACTATCAAAAGCTCCTGATTTTGCGAGATTTTCTATCTGAATTTTGTTGATGCTTTTAGGGTCACATCGCTCTGCAAAATCTGTCAGATCTTTGAAAGGACGGTCTCCGCGAATTGCTACCACCGCCTCCATGGCGGCAGTCCCTACGCGCTTGATGGCTGAAAGCGCATAACGAATACCCTGACGCCCGTCCTCCAGTGTCTCAATGGAAAAATCTGCCATTGAACGATTGATATCAACAGGAAGTACCGAAATTTTCATACGCTTTGCTTCCTGACAAAGCGCAGCGAGTTTATCCGTCTTTTCCCGCGCCAGAGACATACAGCCGGCAAGGAATGCGACTGGATGGTTCGCCTTCATCCAGGCCGTTTGATACGAAACCAGAGCATAGGCAGCGGCATGTGATTTGTTAAAGCCATAGTCCGCAAAACGAGCCATAAGATCAAAGACTTCTACGGCTTTATCTTTTGGAATTCCTCGGGCCGTAGCGCCATCAGTGAAGATCTCGCGTTGCTTCTCCATTTCAGACGCAATCTTCTTGCCCATGGCGCGTCTCAGAAGGTCAGCACCACCAAGGCTGTAGCCTGCCATTTTCTGAGCGATCTGCATGACCTGTTCCTGGTAGACCATGATTCCATAGGTCTCTTCCAGAATATCCCGAATTTCTTCGTGAGGCGGCTCCCATGCCTCGCCATGTTTACGCCGACAATAGTCCGGAATGTTGGCCATCGGCCCTGGTCGATACAACGACACACCGGCAATCAGATCTTCCAGACGGCTGGCGGCCATCTGTTTGAGCATGTCGCGCATGCCCGCGCCTTCAAACTGGAAGACACCAGCCGTATCTCCCTTCGCGAGCATTTCAAAAGTCTTTTTATCGTCTAATGGAATCCGTGAGAGATCGACGATAATTCCTTGTTCTTTAAGGAAATCCAGACCACGCTTTAGTATGGTTAATGTCGTCAGACCAAGGAAGTCGAACTTGACCAGTCCGGCCTGCTCAACAAACTTCATGTTATACTGGGTGACCAGCATGTCGCTCTTCGGGTCTCGATAAAGCGGCACCAGCTCGACCAGTTCTCGGTCACCAATCACGACGCCTGCAGCATGTGTTGAGGCGTGCCGATAGAGACCTTCAAGCTGAAGAGCAATTTCCAGAAGCCGTTTTAAAGCTTCATCGCTGTCTCGCATCTCTTGCAGGCGCGGTTCGCCCTCAATCGCCTGCGCCAGCGTCACTGGTTTGGCAGGATTATTCGGGATCAGTTCTGCAACGCGGTTAACCATGCCGTAAGGCAAACCAAGTACACGACCAACGTCACGGACGGCAGCTTTGGCCTGAAGTTTACCGAAGGTAATGATCTGAGCGACACGGCTTCCACCGTATTCCTCACGGACATAGCGGATAACTTCGTCTCGCCGGTCCTGACAGAAGTCGATATCAAAGTCAGGCATCGAGACACGTTCCGGGTTCAGGAAGCGCTCGAACAACAAGCCAAAGGGTAGCGGATCAATATCAGTGATGGTCAGTGCATAAGCCACCAGTGAGCCTGCACCCGATCCACGCCCAGGCCCGACGGGAATATCATGCGCTTTTGCCCACTGAATGAAGTCGGCAACGATCAGGAAGTAGCCGGGGAAGCCCATCTTCGCGATGATGTCGAGTTCAGTTTGCAGCCGATCTGAATAGATTTTTCGTTTATCTTCGTCCGCACTGATAGCTTCGAGGCGCTTTTCCAGCCCTTCCCATGCCATGGCACGAAGCGTTTCTTCTTCGGTTGAGCCCTCACGAACCTTCGGGCAAATCGGCAGAAGTGGCTTTCGCGTGCACGCAGCGATGGCACATTTCTGCGCAATAATGAGCGTATTGTCACAAGCTTCTGGCAGATCCTTGAAGATCTCCCGCATCTCAGCCGGCGTCTTGAACCAGGCCTGAGGAGAAACGTGCCAACGATCCGCTTCGGCCATCGTCCGCCCCTGCGCAATACAGATGAGCGCATCATGGGCTTCATGCATCTGCGGCGTCGGAAAGAAGCACTCATTGGTAGCCACAAGGGGAATATCAAGCTTGTCCGCGAGTGGGATCAGAACGCTTTCGATTTCGCGTTCACCCGCTGCGCCGAAGCGATTGAGTTCCACAGCAATATTACCCGGAAAAGCGTTTGCCAGACGACGCAGCAGTTCTTCTGCCTCACCTTTCTGCTCGTCGTAAATCAACCGATTGATCGGCCCACGATTGCCGCCAGTCAGAAGGAACAACCCATCGGCATGCTGGCACAGCACATCCACAGCGATTGTTGGATCAGCCGGATCACCGTTCAGAAAGCCCTCAGAAGACAGGATCTGGAGATTGGCCAGTCCCGTCTCGTTCCGGGCCAACACCACCAGCGGCTCAGAAGGAGCTCCGGGCTTGGTACTGCGCGATGGAAATGAGAGCTGACAGCCGACAATTGGCTGCACACCGCTGCTTCGGCAGTAAAGAGAAAATTCCAGAGCACCAAATAAGTTGCCACTGTCCGTCAATGCAACGGCAGGCATACCGTTCTTCACAGCCAGACTGACCAGATCTGGAATGCGAATGGCGCCCTGGCTCAGGGAGTAGGCTGAGTGATTACGGAGATGGACAAAATCGGCATGAGACATGCCTCTATTCTATCAGGACCGGCGAGCAGATACAGCGCTCTTCTTGCAGGTCACCTCAACTCAGAACGGTACGAGCTTCCCATCCCGTAACGTCACCGTCCGGTCCATACGGGCTGCAAGTTCCTGATTGTGCGTTGCAATCAGTGCTGCAACACCTTCCTCACGAACGGCACGCAATAGCTCATCAAAAACGTGATCAGACGTCCCAACATCCAGATTGCCGGTTGGCTCATCCGCAAGGAGAAGTTTTGGCCTGTTGGCTAATGCCCGCGCGATAGCAGTCCGCTGCTGCTCACCGCCAGACAGGCGGCCGGGCAAAGAATTCAGGCGATGAGACAATCCAAAACGTCCCAATAGATCTTCGGCACGCGCCTTCGCCACCTTTGCGGACACACCCGCAACCAACTGGGGCAACATGACATTCTCGCGTGCTGTGAACTCACCCAACAAATGGTGAAACTGATACACAAACCCGATTTGATCACGCCGCACAGCCGTGCGAACACTATCGCTCAATCCACTTACGGCCTTGCCACCAATGTAAACTGTACCTTCGGTTGGAGCTTCCAACAGGCCTGCAAGATGCAAAAGTGTAGATTTTCCGGTTCCACTCGGGGCTACAAGAGCCACGATTTCGCCAGGGTAAAGCGTAAACTCAGCACTCGATAGAATTTCGAGTGTTTCTTCACCTGACCGAAAACGACGCGTCAGATTTTCCAGCTTTAATGCTGGAACCTGTATCTCACTCATGACGCAACGCCTCAATCGGATCAGTTCGCGCGGCTCTCCAGGATGGATACAGCGTTGCGAGAAGAGAAAGCACCAGAGACATGGCAATTACTTCTCCAACCTGCGACCAGACCAGCTTCGCGGGAAGACGCTCGAGAAAGTAAACTTCCGGGTTGAACAGGTTGGTGCCGGTAAGAGACTGGAGCCACTGCCGGATGCGTTCGATATTCAGGGCAAACGCAATACCAAGGGCAGAACCAGCAGCCGTACCGACAATCCCGACGAAAGCGCCATTCATCAGAAAGATCCGCATGATTGCCCCCCGGCTCGCACCCAGAGTCCGCAACACGGCGATATCACGCGTCTTGTCCTTCACCATCATAATGAGGGACGAAATGACGTTAAAGGCTGCAACCAGAATGATGAGCGTCAAAATGAGGAACATAACGTTCTGCTCAACCGTCACGGCATCAAGGAAGCCGTTCGCGCTCTGCGTCCAGTCCAGAACCCGAAGACGCGGATCATCAAGGCGTTGCGCAATGGCCTGACGTGTGGGCTGAATATTCGAAGGATCGTTGGTTGAAACCTGAATCAAGGAGACGGCGCTCCCGAGCATCAGAAACTTCTGTGCGGCAGGGAGCGGCACCAAAACGATGTTCGAGTTGTAATCGTTCCAGTTGGCATCGAAGATGGCGGCCACATGGTACGTCTTCACGCGCGGCATCGTGCCAAACGGTGTGGCCTGGCCGTCCGGAGACAACAGGGTGATCGGAGAACCGACCGTCAGGCCAGCACGATCTGCCATGGTCGTCCCGATGGCAACAGCATCGTCGCCGGTAAAACGATCAATCGAACCGGAAATAATCCCGTTACTCAGAGCACGCCAATCACGAAGATCCTGCTGGGCGACACCCTGAACCTCTGCACCAGTTGAATACCGACCAGCTTCCACGAGCACAGTCCCCTGCGCCATGGGAATGACAGATTTCACTCCAGAAACAGAGCGGATAGCCTCGACGTCGTTCTGATAGGCTTCAATAGGGCGACCATAGCCAAACACAGTGAGATCACCGTGAAGACCCAGGATGCGCCCCATCAGATCGGCCTTAAACCCGTTCATCACCGACATCACGATGATGAGTGTGGCCACTCCGAGCGCAATTCCGACCAATGAGAAAACTGCAATGATCGAGGCGAAGCGTTCGCCACGGCGGGCACGCAGATAGCGCCCCGCCACCATACGCTCGAAGCGGCCAAACATCAGGCTGCTCCGATCTTGGCCAGCGCTTCAGCCACCGGCAGCTCGAACCGCTCACCATCTGCACGGCGCTTCAGTTCAACCTTGCCTTCCTTGGCACCACGAGGACCGACAATGATCTGCCAGGGATGACCCATCAGATCAGCATCGTTAAACTTCACGCCCGCGCGCTCGGAGCGATCATCGTACATGAAGTTCTCTGGATCAGCCCCGTAGATCTCTTCGCAGATAGCATCACAGGCTTCATCACCCGGACGAAGGTTAAGGATCGCAGCTTTGTACGGTGCGACAGAATCCGGCCAGATGATGCCCGCATCGTCGTGAGACGCTTCGATGATCGCACCCACCAGACGGGAGACACCGACGCCATAAGACCCCATGTGAGGCGAGAATTTCGTCCCGTCGGCACCGCTGACTTCGATACCCATGGATTCCGTGTACTTGGTGCCGAAGTAGAAGATGTGGCCAACTTCGATGCCACGCCCTTCCCGCTTCCGGTCATCCGGCACTTCCGCCCAGGCAGCCTCGTCGTGCTTCTCATCCGTTGCGGCATAGTGATCCGTCACGGAAGAGAAGAATGCGGCGAGATCTTCCTCGTTATCGCAGTCAACCGGACGGCCCAGCCAATCCTGCTCTTCAAGGGCAGCATCAAAGAATACGCCGCTTTCACCTGTTGGCGCGAGAACCAGGAACTCATGGCTGAGATCACCACCGATCGGCCCCGTATCTGCAACCATTGGCACAGCGCGAACGCCAAGACGCTGGAAAATCCGCAGATAGGACAGCATCATGCGGCGATAGCTGTTAACCGCCCCCTGATAGTCTGCATCGAAGGAATAGGCATCCTTCATGAGGAATTCACGACCACGCATCACACCGAAGCGCGGGCGAACCTCATCACGGAACTTCCACTGAATATGGTACAGCGCCTTGGGAAGCTGCTTATAGGAACTTACGGACGATCCGAAGATATCCGTGATCATTTCCTCGTTCGTCGGTCCGTAAAGCAGCTCACGACCATGACGGTCCTGAATGCGCAGCATCTCCGGACCATAAGCGTCATAACGCCCCGAACGACGCCACAGATCAGCAGACTGAAGCGTCGGCATCAGGACTTCCTGTGCGCCAATCGTATCCTGCTCTTCGCGGATGATCTGCTCGATGTTCCGAAGAACACGCAGGCCCGCTGGCAACCAGGCATAAATACCCGAGGAGGTCTGGCGAACCAGACCTGCACGTAGCATCAGGCGATGAGACGCAATTTGCGCCTCCGCCGGAACTTCCTTCAGCGTCGGCTGAAAGGCTTTACTCAGACGCATACTCTATTCTCTCAGACGCGCAGCAGATGAACATCGACAAGCGGACGCTTCTGGAGCTTGCGCCCCAGGGCACGGCGCAGGGCCGTCTTGGCCGCATCACGGAATGCCGTGTCGTCCTTTCGCAGTTCATCAGGAATTTCGTCAATAGAATCAGCGAATTCTTCCTGAATGCGAATGCTTTCCGGATCTTCCGATTCCAGAAGACCTGGCGCACTGATCTTTGGCTCACCGATCACATAGCCTTCGTCATCAACAGCGAAGCTCGCAAGAACCATGCCGTTGAAGAGCATCTTGCGGCGTGCCGCCAGAACACCACCCGTCATGGGCAGAAGACGACCGCCATCCAGCGCCAGGCGACCAGTCGGTGCCGTATCGACAACCTTCACTTCACCTGGAGACAGGTTCAGGATGTCGCCATCTTCCAACAGGATCGGATCAGAACCCATTTCATGAGCCAGAGCCGCGTGTGCCGTCAGATGACGCCATTCGCCATGCGTCGGAATGCTGTATTTCGGACGGACAATGCCATACAGAACGCGAATATCATCGCCCGTTGCATGACCGGACGTGTGAACCTTCGCGTCCTTGTCAGTCAGAACAGTCACACCACGACGGGACAGGTTGTCCTGCACAGCCATGACGGCCTGCTCATTCCCCGGAATGACGCGAGAGCTGTAAATGACCGTGTCACCCTCACCCAGCGAAATATTCGGATGAGTATCGGACGCGATACGGGACAGGGCAGAACGAGGCTCGCCCTGGCTTCCCGTGATGATCATCAGAAGGTTGTCATCATGGACGTCGCGTGCGTCCTGCTCCGTCAGGAACGGAGGCAGATCGCTGAAGTAACCGCACTCACGGGCAGCAGTTTCAAGATTACGCAGGGAACGGCCCACGATCATGACAGCACGACCAGCCGCCATGGCAGCCTTCGCAATGCTCTCAACGCGCGCCACGTTGCTGGCAAAGCACGTTACGGCCACACGCCCCTGAAGACTTGTGATCAGATCCGTCAAACCCTTGCGGACGTCCGCTTCGGACTCTGAGCGGCCTTCCTTCATGACGTTGGTGCTATCACCCACCATCGCCAGAACGCCTTCGTCACCCAGACGACGAAACTCTTCCAGATCAGTGACCGGGCCAACAAGCGGATTTTCGTCCAGCTTCCAGTCACCGGTATGAACGATCAGCCCATGGGGTGTTCGCAGAGCAACTGCCTGTGCCTCCGCGACAGAGTGCGTCACCGACACAAACTGAAGATCAAACGGGCCGACATGGAAGCGCGAGCCCGGCATCACCACATGAATTTTTACCTGATTAACCAGATGCGCTTCATGCAGCTTACGACGCAACACTGCGGCAGCAAACGGCGTGGCATAAACCGGGCAGCGCAAATAAGGCCAGAGATGGGCTACTGCACCCAGATGATCTTCATGGGCATGTGTGATGACCAGCCCACAAAGATCCTTTGCGCGGTCCGCGATAAACGTCGGGTCCGGCATCAGCACTTCAGCTTCAGGCGTGTCGTTACCTGAGAAGCCAATGCCGCAATCGATGGCGAGCCAGGTTTCCTTACTGTTTTTAGTGAGGCGGTAGAGATTGAAATTCATGCCGATCTCGCCCGTCCCGCCCAAAGGCAGGAAGGACAAACCGTCAGGTGTATCCGTCATAGTTATTCCTTACGTGTGTTACCATCATGAGCGATATTCATTGCCGAAAGCCTACATGCCTTCGGGGGAATTAGAGATCGGCAGGAGCGCATTGCGGTCCGCCAGAAGACGGAGGCCATCCAGGGTCAGATCCGGGGCCATCACGTCAAACAGGTTGGTGCCCTCTGAAAACAGAGGCGCAAGACCGCCTGTTGCAACAATCTTGGGGCGTCCGCCCATTTCTTCGGAAATTCTTCCTACGATCCCTTCAACCAGGCCAACATAGCCCCAGAAGAGTCCGGAACGCATGGCAACGCTTGTGCTTCGGCCAATTGCGTTCAGAGGGCGCCCGATGCTCATCCGTGGCAATCGAGCGGCCGCTCTGTGCAAGGCATCAATGGACAGATTGACGCCCGGAGCAATCGCCCCACCACAGTATTGACCGTATTCATTCACGACATCAAACGTTGTTGCCGTGCCAAAATCAACAACAATGAGCGGGCCACCATAAAAGTGCTGGGCTGCCAGACCGTTCAATCGACGATCCGCACCAAGTTCTGCCGGATTATCGACTAGTGCTTCAATGCCCCAATCCAAGCCAGCATTAGCCACAAGTGGCTCCACATCGAGCCACTGACGACAGAAACGCCGCAAATCATATAATGCTGCGGGAACAACAGTTCCGATAATCGCGCGTGTGACAGAAGCAGGCGTCAGCCCGATACGATCAAAAAGGCCCAGTAACCAAACGGCATATTCATCTGCTGTACGGGAGTCGCTGGTGGACATGCGCCACTGACCGATCCACGACTGGCCGTCGTGGACGGCAAACACAACGTTGGTGTTGCCAGCATCAATGACGAGAAGCACGTTCCGATCCGGTCCCTTTAACCCAGCAGGATATCACCTGTTACGACCGGTATGGTTTCACCACCCGGGAGAGCGAGAAGCAGTCGCCCCTGTTCATCCAACCCTGAMAATGAACCTGTTATATAAGTTTCACCACGCTGAACCGCAAGATGACGTCCCACCGGATGCGCTCTTTCGAGCCATGCCCGACGAATGACTTCGAAACCATGATCATTCCACGCGGCAATCCAGCGGTCCATTTCCGCCGTCAGTGCCTCGCCAAACTTGATGGGATCGACTGCAGGAGCGACTTCGGAAAGGGCTGCCAACTGACGACCAGGGACGTCAGGCGCCTGCGCCAGGTTTGCACCAATACCGACAACAACCCATCTGTTAGACGCAACACCGCCCGCCTCAATCAGAACTCCCGCCATTTTGCGTTCACTCAGGAGTAAATCATTCGGCCATTTCAGCAAAAATTCTGCTTTTGAAGGGCAGAAACTCTGCGCTGTTTCGTAAAGCGCCAAAGCGGTAAGAAACGGGCACGCAGTTAAAAAAAATTCAGGATTTTGCGGTTTGAACAACAGAGAAATTGCCAGATTACCGCCGGGATCTACCCAACTGCGACCTCGGGTTCCACGCCCTGATGTTTGGAAAAGTGCCTGAACGGCGAGCCTCTCGTGGGCTCCAGCCTCGGCTTTCTCTTTACAGAGATCGGAAGTCGATCCCAACGTCTCATAAACTTCGAAACGCCAGGCCATAGTCAAAAAAACAGTCTTCATGTGGTGGGCGATGACAGGATTGAACTGCCGACCCTCTCGGTGTAAACGAGACGCTCTACCGCTGAGCTAATCGCCCTCTGAAAACACGTGGCCTATATACACGGTTCTGAGCACCCGTAAAGGCACTCAGAACCAAAAAAGCGAAATTATTCGCTTACGGCGTCCTTAAGACCTTTGCCCGGCTTGAAACGGACAGAGGTGGATGCCGGAATGTCGATCTCTTCGCCCGTACGCGGGTTACGGCCCTTGGCGGCCTTACGCGTAGCGGTCACGAAGCTACCGAAACCAACCAGACGAACTTCCTGCTTCTTGGCAAGCGTCTTCTCGATCGTGCTGAACACCGCATCGACAACTTCGCTGGCCTTGGCCTTCGGAAGATCGGCGGCGTCAGCAACGGCGGCGATCAGTTCCTGCTTGTTGAGGGGCTTCTCCATGATGTGCCTTTCTGGTGTTAAGAGCACCTGAGCCAACCTCCGAAGAGTCTTGCGGCTCAGGCGCTTGTTCGATCTGCGGCCGCACTATGAAGCGCTTTTTGGCCGCGTCAACTGTTAGAATCGTATAAGAACCCAACCGTTAGTGCGGAAGTGCCCTTGGAGCCACTTTCTCAGCCGGAATTCCACCTACAGGATCGACATTTTCATCCCATTCGATCGCCTCAGGCATACGCGTGAGAGCAATTTTCAGAACGTCGTCGACGTGACTGACTGGAATAATCTTGAGAGCATGACGGACATTCTCAGGAACCTCGGCAAGATCCTTTTCATTATCCTTCGGGATAAGAACAGTTTTGATCCCTGCCCGAAGCGCTGCAAGCAGCTTTTCTTTCAAGCCACCAATTTCCAGCACACGACCACGCAGCGTAATCTCGCCCGTCATCGCCACATCTCTACGGATGGGAATCTGCGTCAGAATACTGACGAGAGACGTAGCAAGCGCGATACCTGCGGACGGACCGTCCTTTGGCGTAGCCCCTTCTGGAAGATGCACATGGATGTCGCGCTTCTCGAAGAGAGGTGGCCGGATGCCGAAGTCCTGGGCTCGTGATCGGACGTAAGACAGGGCGGCCGAGATGCTCTCCTGCATCACTTCCCCCAGCTTGCCAGTCTGCTTCACCTGCCCCTTCCCAGGCACCATGACGCTCTCAATCGTCAAGATCTCACCGCCGACCTGCGTCCAGGCAAGTCCGGTCACGACACCGACCATATCTTCCGTCTCAGTCTCACCATGACGGAAGCGACGGACACCTGCGTATTTTTCCAGGTTATCCGGCGTGATCTCAACGTGTGTCACACCCGTCGTAATGATTTCCTTCACGGCCTTACGAGCCAACCGGGCAATCTCACGCTCGAGATTTCTAACGCCCGCCTCACGCGTGTAGGACCGGATCAGCTCCAACAACGTCTCATCGGAAACAGACCATTCATCCGGCTTGAGATTGTGGGCCTCAGCCTGCTTTGACAGCAGATGACGACGCGCGATCTGGACCTTCTCATCTTCCGTGTATCCGGAAAGATTGATGATCTCCATACGATCCAACAGTGGCTGCGGCATGTTCAGGCTGTTAGCCGTCGTCACGAACATGACATCGGAGAGATCGTAATCGACTTCCAGATAGTGATCGGCAAACGTTGAGTTCTGCTCTGGGTCCAAGACCTCCAGAAGTGCAGACGAAGGATCGCCTCTCCAATCCGCGCCTAGCTTGTCGATCTCATCCAGCAGGAACAGCGGATTAGACGTTTTCGCTTTCTTCATGCCCTGAATAATTTTTCCAGGCATGGACCCGATATACGTCCGACGATGACCGCGAATTTCCGATTCGTCGCGCACACCACCCAGAGACATCCGAACGTACTGACGGCCCGTTGCCTTGGCGATTGACCGTGCGAGAGACGTTTTACCAACGCCCGGCGGCCCTACGAGGCACAGGATCGGTCCCTTAATCTTCTGGGAACGCGTCTGCACGGCAAGATACTCAAGGATACGCTCCTTGACCTTCTCCAGACCGTAATGTTCGGCTTCAAGCACACCTTCAGCGTGCGTGAACTCCTTGGTGATCTTGGAACGCTTTTTCCACGGAATACCCAACAGCCAGTCCAGATAATTCCGGACGACCGTGCTTTCCGCAGACATCGGGCTCATGCCACGGAGCTTTTTCAGCTCGGCATGGGCCTTTTCCTTGGCTTCACGGCTCAGGCGCGTCTTGTTGATCTTCTCTTCAAGCTCGGCAAGTTCGTCCTTGCCATCCTCGCCTTCCCCAAGCTCCTTCTGAATCGCTTTGAGCTGCTCATTGAGATAATATTCGCGCTGCGTCTTTTCCATCTGCCGCTTCACGCGGTTCCGGATACGCTTCTCAACCTGCAGAACA
Organism: Gluconobacter sp. P5H9_a; assembly: GCF_018812085.1. Taxonomy (NCBI): domain Bacteria; kingdom Pseudomonadati; phylum Pseudomonadota; class Alphaproteobacteria; order Acetobacterales; family Acetobacteraceae; genus Gluconobacter; species Gluconobacter sp. P5H9_a. The sequence goes on along the minus strand of NZ_JACRVW010000017.1, from coordinate 63,879 downwards.
CCAATCTCTGTCTCAATATGAGCAAAGACTTGCTCCAGACGCTGCTCAGCAGAGGCCATCTCAAGAATTTCCTGCTTTTCGGAAATCTTGAGATTCAGATGGCTGGCAATTGTGTCCGCCAGCTTTGACAGATCCTCGATCTGGTTGATCGAAACCATGACTTCAGGCGGGATTTTTTTGTTAAGCTTAATGTACTGCTCAAACTGGGAAACCGTTGAACGGCCAAGGGCTTCCAGATCGCTGCCCGGAGTAGCCGACAAAGGCTCCTCCGCAATTTCTTTCACTTCAGCTTCGAAGTGACCGTCCACGTCGAACAGACGCGTGATCTCAACACGGCGGGTTCCTTCGACCAGAACCTTAACGGTGCCGTCCGGCAGCTTCAGCAGCTGAAGGATGGTGGAAACCGTGCCGTAACGGTAAATGTCGTCAGCAGAAGGGTCATCCTGCGAAACATCTTTCTGCGCAACAAGCAGGATCTGCTTGCTGTCACGCGTGACCGTTTCCAGCGCCTTGACAGACTTTTCCCGGCCGACGAACAGCGGAACAATCATGTGTGGAAACACAACAATGTTCCGCAGCGGCAGTACAGCCATAACATCCGGACGCGAAGCCGGAGCGGCCTCAGGCACAGCCTCTACTGGAGCGGCAGCTTTGGCTCGCGGCTTGCGGACAGGCTTCTTTTCTACAACAGCAGCGTCGTCCACCTTCTTTGTGCGACGGCGCGTTTTAGGCTTGGTATCGTCAGTCATTCACTTGATCTCCATAGGGACGATCCCACGGCCTCCGCCTGCCTGGCAGCGCGAACACCGTGATGTCTCTTCATGCAGAAAAGGCACGAATTCAGACAGCATCTATCCAGAATGTCGGAACGAAAAGGCCGCCTGACAAGACGCCCCCTTCAACATCCTCAGGCAGATTGCTCAGCCGGCTCGCTTTTGCCTTTCCCGTACACATAAACAGGGTTGGCTTTGCTTTCCGCCACTTCACGATTGATGACGACTTCCTCAACGCTGTCCAGCCCGGGGAGATCGAACATCGTTCCAAGGAGAATATTCTCCATGATCGATCTAAGACCACGTGCACCTGTCTTACGTTCGATAGCACGCTTGGCGATGGCGGAAAGTGCGTCTTCCGTAAATGTCAGCTTGACGCCTTCCATCTCAAAAAGACGTGCATACTGCTTGGTCAGCGCATTTTTGGGCTTGCTCAGAATCTGGATCAGAGCAGCTTCATCCAAGTCGTTCAGAGCCGCGATAACAGGCAGACGCCCAATGAACTCTGGAATCAAACCAAACTTGAGAAGATCCTCAGGTTCAACGGTCTGAAGAATTGCTCCAAGACGCCGCTCGTCATCAGAACGCACATCCGCTCCGAAGCCGATGCCCGAGCCCTTGCCGCGAGCGGCAATGATTTTGTCCAGGCCCGCGAATGCACCACCGCAGATGAACAGCATGTTCGTCGTATCCACCTGCAGGAACTCCTGCTGGGGATGCTTTCGGCCACCCTGCGGCGGAACGGACGCAACTGTCCCTTCCATCAGCTTGAGCAGCGCCTGCTGTACACCTTCGCCCGACACGTCACGCGTGATGGAGGGGTTATCGGACTTGCGAGAAATCTTATCGATTTCATCGATGTAGACGATGCCACGCTGCGCACGCTCAACGTTATAGTCTGATGCCTGAAGAAGCTTCAGGATGATGTTTTCAACGTCCTCGCCCACATAACCGGCTTCGGTCAGCGTCGTGGCATCAGCCATGGTAAACGGCACATCGAGAATACGAGCCAGCGTCTGAGCCAGCAGCGTCTTGCCTGTTCCGGTCGGGCCAATCAGAAGAATGTTCGACTTCGCGATCTCGATGTCATTGCTCTTCTGAGCATGGGCCAGACGCTTATAATGGTTATGAACGGCCACAGAAAGCGCGCGCTTGGCCTCGAACTGACCAATGACGTAATCGTCTAGAACCTTACAGATTTCTTTTGGCGTCGGAACACCGTCTCGGGACTTCACGAGATGCGTTTTATGCTCCTCGCGAATGATGTCCATGCACAACTCAACGCATTCATCACAGATGAAAACTGTCGGGCCAGCGATCAGCTTGCGCACTTCGTGCTGGGATTTCCCACAGAACGAGCAATACAGGGTGTTTTTGGAATCGCCGGATTTGTTGCTCATCGCTGTTCCTCTTTCCCCTCACGCACGCACCGACCACTTTTCGGCAGCAGACATGCGGAAGCACTTAAAACTCTAGGCCGAGGTCTCAGCCTTCGGCAACCCCGAAGCCCTGGGCTCCAAGACATGAAAAGCGGCATATCGGTATGCCGCTTTTTCTTTCCAAGGGGAGCAACCTGCTCCCCTGTCACTTCAAACAAACTCAATCCTGACTGGCTGCCACGTTGGGATGACGTCGCACAACAGCGTCAATCAGGCCGAATTCTTTCGCTTCTTCAGCAGACAAATAGCTATCACGCTCGAGCTTGCGCTCGATCTCTTCAAGCGTCTGCCCGGTATGCTCACGATAGATTTCGTTCAGGCGCTGGCGGATCAACAGGATCTCACGAGCCTGAATCTCAATATCGGAAGCCTGGCCCTGAGCACCGCCAGATGGCTGATGCACCATCACGCGCGCATTCGGCAGGCAGTAACGATGCCCCTTCTCGCCACCAGCCAGCAGCAGCGATCCCATGGATGCCGCCTGACCAATGCAAACAGTGCTGACGGGGCAGCGGATGTACTGCATCGTGTCATAGATCGCGAGACCAGCGGAAACGACACCGCCAGGGCTGTTGATGTAGAACGAAATTTCCTTGGTCGGATTGACGCTCTCAAGATACAGAAGCTGAGCGCTGATCAAGGATGAAACCTGATCGTAAACCGGGCCGGTCAGGAAGATGATACGCTCCTGAAGGAGGCGTGAAAAAATGTCGAAAGCTCGCTCTCCGCGGGCAGTCTGTTCGACCACCATCGGCACCAGAGAGTTGTTGAACACCTCGACGGGATCGCGGTCCCCAATGGTCATACTGTCTGTTCCTCAATGCCCGATGGGCTGTCTGTTCTCTCTAACATGGACCCGAGAGAGCGTTCCGTCAAAGGGAGCAGACAGCAAAACGGGCACTCCTGAGAGTGCCCGTCCTTCTTACGTCAGTACTCTCAGAGCTCGGCAGGCGGGATTTCTGCGAGTTCTTCAGGTGTGACTTCCTTTTCGGTGACGTCAGCCAGCTCGATCAGATAGTCGACAACCTTGTTTTCCAGGATCGGGCCACGGAGCCCTTCAACAGCCTGCGGGTTCTTGGAGAAGAACTCGAAAACCATCTTTTCCTGACCCGGGTAACGCTGAGCTTCCTGCTGCATCGCACCCAGCAGTTCCTCGCGGGACACCTGGATTTCCTGCTTGCGACCAATTTCAGCCAGCAGCAGACCCAGCTTCACACGGCGCTCTGCAATACGACGGTAATCTGCACGCAGGGTCTCTTCGTCCTTGCCTGCATCTTCCTCGTCCATGCGACCCGCTTCGCGATCCTGCTCAACGCGGGTCCAGATCTGACCGAACTCGGCGTCAACCATGCTCTGCGGGGCTTCAAAGTCGGTCTTCTCGGACAGGGCATCCAGAAGCTCGCGCTTGATGCGCAGACGGGAAAGCTGCTTGTACTCGCCTTCAGCCTGCTCCGTGATCAGGGAACGGATCTGCTCGATGCTCTCAAGACCAATGTCCTTGGCCAGATCATCGTTGATTTCCGGATCAACAGGCTTCTTCAGGGACTTCGCCTTGATATCGAACGTCACAGCCTTACCGGCCAGTTCTTCAGCCTGATAGTCTTCCGGGAACGTCACGTTGATAACGCGCTCTTCCCCGGCCTTCATGCCTTCCATCTGCTCGGCAAAMCCCGGGATGAAGCCTTCACCGCCGATTTCGACGTTCACGTCTTCAGCCGTGCCACCGTCAAACGGCGTGCCATCATGCTTGCCAACGAAGTCAACGCAGACCACGTCACCCTTTACGGCAGCGCGATCTTCTTCAATGGCGTCAAACTTGCGGCTGCGACGGGCGAGGTCAGCCAGAGCCTTGTTCACGACTTCTTCGTCAACCCTGGAGGTCAGACGCGTCAGCTTCAGACCGGACAGGTCAGGAACTGCAATTTCCGGCAGAACTTCGACTTCGATCTTGAATTCCAGATCGCCATCAGAGTCCGGAGCAGAAACCAGCTCTACCTTCGGCTGCATAGCAGGACGGACGTCCTGTTCCTGGAGAAGCTTGCCAACCGTGTCGTTGACAACTTCTTCCATCAGTTCCGCATTCACGGCTGCGCCGTGACGCTGCTTGACGAGAGATGCCGGCACCTTGCCCGGACGAAAACCCGGAAGCTTGATCGTGCGCGCTACTTCTGCGAGTCGGGCTGCGCGACGAGCCTGCAGGTCGGCAGACGGGACAACGACAGTGAAGGCGCGCTTAAGTCCTTCGTTGAGCGTGGGCGTAACCTGCATGAGCCAGGCGATCCTCTCGGTCGGGTATGTTAAAATCTCTTCTCAGGAAACCGGGTTGGTACGGGCGGAGGGACTTGAACCCCCACGACTTGCGCCACCAGAACCTAAATCTGGCGTGTCTACCAATTCCACCACGCCCGCTCAGCCCCGTCTCCGGGGTTCGTGTTACCGAACCTTGGAAGCGCGGCCTTTAGCGCATGAAACGCTACTTCACAACAGGGCGGCCACCGGGTTTTTGCTTAAATCCGCCTTTGCAAGCTCTGTCGCAACGCTCCGCGCCTCTCCCAAGGGAAGATCCAGATCCTCTGCGACGGGCCACCCACCGTGATCACGGGCTGCCTGTATTCCCGCCTCACCATGCAGCCAGACACCTGCGCAACACGCCTCCCAGGTCTCCATTCCCGCAGCCATCAAAGTCCCAATCACCCCTGTCAGCGTGTCGCCCGATCCTGCAGTAGCAAGCGCTGATGTGGCGTGCGCATTGATCGCAATGCGTCCGTCTGGCGCAGCTATGATCGTATCTGCCCCCTTCATGACCATCACGGCATTCAACTCACGCGCAGCATTTAAGGCAGCTTCAGTTCGACTCCCCGTCACAGAGCCAAACAGCTTTTTGAATTCGCCGATATGCGGCGTGACAGCCGCCACACCTCTCAGACGAGAAAGGTCTTCCGCTCCCCACGCCAAAGCACCGGCATCCGCAAGAACCGTTTTTTTTGCGGCCAATAGCGCAGGGAGAACTTCGGAAACCTCTTCAGGGGCCAGGCCGGGCCCGCAGATCCAAACCTTCCGTCGCAAATCTTCCAGCAGGGAACCAAGAGGCTGGTCATCAATGATGAGTCCCGGGTCGCCGAGTCGATAGGCTTCGGCAGCTTTTCGGGCTGCGATGCGGACAAGCCCGGCGCCTGTCCGCCGTGCGGCTCGTGCTGCCAGCCTTGTGGCGCCCGGCATAACAGCGCCGCCACAAACACTCACAACACCGCGTCGGTATTTATAGTCTCCCTCTCCGGAGACCGGCAGCTCCCAAAGCCCCGGCCAATTGAAACTTATTTTTGGCGTCAGGCCACTCCATGCTTGCTCAGGCATACCGATATCGGCGCAGACCAGCTCCCCGCACAATCCTCGCCCGGGCTCCAGAAAATGACCTGGCCGTGGCCTCACAAATGTGACCGTCAACGCGCAACTCTGTGCCTGACCGAGCACTTCTCCAGTTTCTCCGGATACGCCGCTCGGCATATCGATCGCCACACGCCGAGGAACAGCCGCGAGCACTTCAGCTACGTCGTCACTGACTGGACGCTTCAACCCGGACCCAAAAACAGCATCAACCAGCAGGTCAGCTCCTTCCAGAGATGCTCTCTCGAATGGCAGCACAGGACCAGCCCACCCTGACGCAGCGATAAATGCCGGCCCACCCTCTTTGGGAGTGCCCATCGCCACCACTCGGACCGACCATCCCCATCGCGCCAGAAGACGGGCCACGACGTAACCGTCTCCTCCGTTGTTACCCGGGCCGCAAACAACGGCCACGCGACATTTCTGAAACCGCTTGCGAATGGCTCGAGCAACGGCCCATCCCGCATTTTCCATGAGTTGCGCGACAGGAACGACAGCCGAAGCAGCATGATCCATCACGTCGCTTTCCTCGGGTGTTAGCAGCGCAAGAGAGTATGGAGGCATAACTCTGTTCTTCTCCTGATGAGCGGGCGTGCTTACAGAAAGCACAGGCAACATCCGCGTTCCCTATGGCCTTTGGACATTCCCCTCGGGTAACCTCCGGCCGATACATCAGGGATATCCCTGCTCTTCCTTCACCCACCTGACCATGACGAGGATCAATGACGGGTTCACTTCTCTGGAGCCTAGTGCTCGCAATCCATCTTCTGTGCATGACATACTGGATTGGCGGATCAATCTACTCCGCCCTGGTTGTCCGCTCCACAGTTGGCCTCCTCGACCCCGGACCACGCTCGTCGGTTCTTTTGCAGAACTACACACGTTTTTTCAAAGGCCTCTGGCAGGTTGTGCCTTTTTCCTTGGTGAGCGGCTGGGCACTTGTTTTCCATGAAGGCGGCTTTGCTGCCGTGAACTGGACGATCAATGCCATGCAGTTGATCGGCATTGCCATGGCGGTGGTTTTCATAACGACAGTTCGCGGTCCATTCCTGCGAGCCCGTCGGGCCATGCGCCCTCAGCCTGCTGTTTTTGACACTCTCAGAAACCGTATGGTTCTCATGGCTGGCCTTGGTCTTGTGAACATTCTGATTGCAGCCATGGCGCACGGCATGTGATTGTGGTAGCGATATGGCGCTTCATGGGCTGTATCGCTTGCCTTTCCAGCGTTTAGCCGATAACGCACCACTTTAAAGTTGCGGGACATGTGCCCGCCCTCAACTCCGGTCCATTCCGTCAGGTCTGTACCGTCAACGAGAGTCTCGAGAGTCATTTGAGCGCGAAAACGACCTCCGGTCCTTCCAAGCCCCGTACCTCTGCCCCTGCAAAACGCGGACGCCCCGTAGGCAGCCGTGCGAAGGCAATCAAGAATTCCCCGATCGAAACGGAAGATGCCGATTCGGCTACTCCTGAGCCGGTCGTAGCTGAAAAGAAGCCTCGCGGTCGTCGTCCCGCTGCTCAAAAGACAGAGACAGAAGCCGTTGCCAAGACCGCAACACCTTCTCGTCGGCGCACGAAGGCAGTTGCAATCTCCGAAGAGGAAAGCGCACCAGAAACTGCTGAAGTTGCCCCAGTACGTCGTGGCCGTCGTCCCAAGAGCGAGACGGTTGATACCGACACTGTGAGCACTCCTCGCCGCAATGCACGCAAGCCAGCTCCGGAAACAACCGAGTCCGTCGAAGCTGTTGCCCCGGAAGCAACCGAAACTCCTGCGCCCAAGCGCCGCGGTCGCAAGCCGAAGGTTGTAAGTGACGGTGTCGTTGAAGAAGTCGCAGCGCCTGCTCCCAAAAAGCGCGGGCGCAAACCGAAAGTCGTTGCTGCTGAGGCTACACCTGAAGTCGTTGAGCCAGCAGAAACACCGAAGCCACGTCGCGGGCGCAAACCCAAAGCTGCTGTCGCAGCCGAGGTACCCGCATCTGAACCAGCAGAAGCCGAGGCCCGTCCTGAAGTTGCTCCTCCGGTAGAGGCAGCAGAGGCTCCAGCGAAAGCACCAGCTCGTCGTGGACGCCCTAGGAAGATTCGGCCCGAGGCTGAAGCTCCGGTAACTGCCCCAGCTATTCCGGAAATGACGGCTGAGATTAAACCTGAGCCGGCACAAGCTGAAGTTGTAGTCGCTGTTGAGGCCTCAGAAGATCGTCCGCGTTTTGCTGATCTTGGCCTTTCTGACGCCATCATGCGCGCCATTCAGGAACTGGGTTACGAGCATCCGACTCCTATTCAGGCTCAGGCTATTCCTGAAGTTCTAAAGGGGCACGACGTTCTGGGTGTGGCTCAAACCGGAACGGGAAAAACAGCATCCTTCACGCTTCCGATGATTGAGAAGCTGTCTGGTTCTCGCGCTCGGGCCAGAATGCCGCGTTCGCTCATTCTTGAGCCGACCCGCGAGTTGGCCCTCCAGGTTGCAGATAATTTCAAGCTTTACGGCAAGCACTTACGCCTGACCCATGCGCTGCTGATCGGCGGTGAAAGCATGGCCGAACAACGCGAAGTTCTGAACCGCGGTGTGGACGTCCTGATTGCGACTCCGGGACGCCTTCTCGATCTGTTCGGACGCGGCGGCCTGCTGCTGACTCAGACAAGCACGCTGGTTATCGACGAAGCTGACCGTATGCTCGATATGGGATTCATTCCCGATATTGAAAAAATCGTCAGCCTGCTGCCCGCAAATCGCCAGACGCTTTTCTTCTCCGCCACTATGGCACCCGAAATTCGTCGCCTTGCCGATGCCTTCCTGAGAAATCCGGTACAGATCACGGTCTCCCGTCCATCTTCTGTCGCAACCACGATTGAAGAAGGTCTGATTGTCGTTGAAGAGGACGAGAAGCGCCGGGCACTGCGTAAGCTGCTTCAGGCGCAGAATGTTCAGAACGCCATTGTGTTCTGTAACCGCAAGCGCGACGTGGACATGCTCCAGCGTTATCTGACGAAGCATGGATTCGCCGCAGGTCATCTGCATGGCGATCTTGCACAGTCCTTACGCTTTTCGACGCTTGATAGCTTCAAGTCTGGCGAGCTGAAGATTCTGGTCTGCTCTGACGTTGCCGGACGTGGAATTGACATCGGCGGTCTGTCGCATGTTTTCAATTTTGATCTGCCGTTCAATGCGGAAGACTATGTGCATCGCATCGGACGCACTGGTCGTGCCGGTAAGCATGGTCATGCCTTCAGCATTGCTGGACCGCGTGACCGCCGCCTCCTGGACGCGATTGAAACCCTGACAGGAAAGGTTATTCCCCGTCTGGAATTCGCCGGAATACAGTCTGTTGATTGGGCTCAGGAAGACGAGAACGGCCGCCTGATTCATACACCCAAGCAGGCACTTCCATCGCAAACTTCCGAAGAACCCAGCATTGAGGACGAATCGGAAGGCCAGCGCCGTAACAAGCGCCGACGCGGAGGGCGCAAGCGCAATCGCACGGATCGTGACGAGACACAGGTGGCAAACGCGCCACAGCCTGTTGCAACCCCCGTTGCGCAGCCTGCTCCTCACGATCGCCAGTCCGTTGAACTTGCCCCTGCCTTTGAAACCGATGCGCCGAAGACAGGCTTTGGCGGCGATACACCTGCATTCATGCTGGTGCCTCGGCGACACAGGCTGTCGGTGGCAGCCGAAACAGACCTGACCCTTCCCGTTCAGCACGATGCTCGTCATTACGGTGATGAATAACCCCGGGACCGGAGCTTTTCCCCTCCGGATTGAAGGTTTAGGCGCTGCGGCTGACGGCGTGGCTCATCACGACGGGCATGTTCTTTTTATTCCTGGCACATTGCCAGGAGAGGAAGTGCTAGCCCGCTTTTCTGGTACGCGCCCTGAACTGATTGAAATTACGGCTCCGTCGTCAGATAGAGTTGCACCCCCGTGCACTCTCTTTGGCGAATGCGGTGGCTGTGCGATTCAACAGATGTCATTGCCTGCGCTGCTGGACTGGAAGACAACGCGAGTCGCTGAAGCTCTCACCGCAGCAGGCTTTGAAGATCTTCCTGTTCCGCAGCGTTATCAAACCCCGTCATACACGCGCCGACGCATGGACCTCGCGATCCAGCGTATTCCAGGCGGCGTTATCCTCGGGCTTCATCGACGCAATGGCGATCCGGTGGATATGACGGAGTGTCATGTCCTGCACCCGACCCTCTTTGCTTTGCTGACGCCACTTCGTGAGGTCCTGTCTTCTCTGGGTGCGTTGACCGGCCGCGGAGGCTTAGTCCTCAATCTTCTGGATAGTGGCCCAGACCTGACGCTTTCAACGCCAGCTGAGTTGACTACCGCTGACCGCACGAAACTTGCCGCCTTCGGGAGGCAACACGGACTGCCGCGGATTTCATGGCAAAACCCGAAAGACCGTTCTATTGAAACGGTCTCACAGACGCGGGCAGTCAAGGAAGCATTTGGAAGCGTGGAAATTACTCCGCCTCCTGCTGCCTTTCTTCAGGCGACTGAAGATGCGGAAAATGCCATTGTACAGGCTGTTGTTGATGGGCTTCCGCCACTCAACAAAAAAGATATCACCGTCGAGCTTTTCGCAGGCTGCGGTACTCTGACATTCCCCATGTCGGAAAAAGGCCGCGTAATAGCGTATGAAGGCGATCTTGCTGCTGCAACTTGCTTAAAGGCCGCAGCAGGCGGTCGACGGGTGGACGGATTCCATCGTGATCTTATGCGTCAGCCTCTTCTGCCTCAGGATCTGAAGTCAACGCGAGCTGTCGTTCTTGATCCGCCTTATGCTGGTGCTGGTGCACAGACAATGCCACTCGCCAAATCTGGCGTTAAAGACATCGTGTATGTGAGCTGTAATCCTGCTGCGTTGGAAAAAGATGGCCGCGCATTAAAAGAGGCAGGCTATTCAGTCCTGAACTGGACAATTGTGGACCAGTTCCTCTGGTCCACAGAAGTGGAAACGGTTCTGGTATTTTCACGTGATCCTAAACGGATCAAACGTGAAAACTCTCGCCGCAGCCGCAACGTCCCTTCTCATTTGGATTCCTGAAGGTAAATCCGGCTTCGAGATCCTTGATCTCGTAGTCCATGACTGTTCCCGTCAGAAAAAGTGTGGCCTTGCGATCAACAAGCAGGGTCACACCTTGGTCTTCTACGCGCTCGTCCGTTACGGCTGGCTCATCCACAAAAGTCATTTCGTAAGACAGGCCTGAGCAGCCTCGCGTACCAACACCAATGCGTAAAAGTTGTCCCTGATGAGCGCCGGCATAGAGAACGCGCAACCTCTCAGCTGCACGATCAGACACAGACATCAGAGCGGGAAGTGGTCGACGTGTCAGGGTTTCAGACATGACTTTTGCCCCTCAGATCAGAACATATTAAGCGCAAGACGCGCATCATCACTCATGCGGCTCATGTCCCACGGCGGATCCCATACGATTTCCACAGTGGCATTCGTCACATTTGGCACTTTCAGAATGGCGTCACGCACCATTTCCGGCAGTTCCTGAGCACTCGGACAATTGGGAGCCGTCAGGGTCATTTCCACGTTGACCCGGCCGTCATCATGCAGGTCAATCGCGTAGATCAGGCCCAGCTCATAAATATTTACCGGGATTTCCGGATCATAAACGGTCGCAATGGCCGCTATAACAGCGTCCTGGTCCGGGCCAGTGCCCTCACCTGTTACGGGAGTGCTCTCATCAATGGGGTGTTGTTCGGTCATGGCATCACTCATGTGAGCATCTTCCGTGCCCGTTCAAGGCCTGTGATCAGGACGTCAATCTCATCCTGTGTCGTGTAAATACCGAAACTGGCGCGTGCCGTAGCATGCACACCGAGACGACGGACAAGCGGCTCCGCACAATGCTGACCAGCACGGATCGCAATTCCCAACTGATCCAGCAAGGTAGCCAGATCATGGGGATGAGCGCCGTCCATCACGAAGGACAGAACACCACCGCGAACCTGCGGAGACCCAAGAATTTTAAGACCCTCAACCTCGCCCAAACGCTGCTCGGCATATGTGGTCAAGGCTGTTTCGTGACGAGAGATTGCGTCGTAGCCAATCCCCTCCACGAACTTAACGGCGGCGCCCAGACCAATCGTTTCCAGAATGGCAGGGGTTCCCGCTTCGAACTTATGAGGGACAGTTGCCCAGGTCGCACGCTCGAAAGAAACATTCTGGATCATCTCGCCGCCACCCAGGAACGGTGGCATGGCATCTAGAAGCTCCCGCTTCCCCCAGAGTACGCCGATACCTGTTGGCCCATAAAGCTTATGGCCAGTGAAGGTAAAAAAGTCTGCTCCGATATCCTGCACATCGATTTTCCGATGTACGACAGACTGCGACCCATCAAACAGAATGCGCGCGCCATGAGCATGGGCAATTTCTGCCAGTTTTTTGGCAGGTGTGACGGTCCCCAGCACATTCGACATATGCGTAATGGACACGAGAGCGACATTGCCATCATCCAGAAGCGCTTCATACGCCTCAAGATTGATGTCACCACTCTCATCCATTGGGGCTACACGGAGTTCGATACCAACCCGGTCCCGCAGCATGAGCCATGGGACAATATTGGCATGATGCTCCAGTTCCGAGATCAGAACCGCCTGCCCTGGCTTCATCAGTGAGCCAAGACTATGCGCCACCAGATTGATGGCCTCTGTGCTGTTTCGCGTGAAGACAACCTCATGGCGGTTTGGCGCATTAATGAGCCCTGCGACAGCATCACGCGTACGTTCGTAAGCTTCTGTTGTCCGCTCACTCATCCAGTGCAAGCCGCGATGAATATTGGCGTACTGATGATACGCCGCATCGCGCATAGCTTCGATCACGCATTCCGGCTTCTGGGCTGAAGCGGCACTGTCGAGAAAGACGAGCGGACGACCATGCACCTGCTCAGACAGGATCGGAAACTGCGCGCGTACAGCCGGCGTCATGCTGTGATGCTCCGGATCAGTACGTCGCGCAGGGTCTCGTCTGTTACGAGATCAAGTGCATCCAGAAGGAAGGCCTGAACGAGAATAGCGCGCGCTTCTGCTTCTGGCACACCACGAGAGCGCAGATAGAAAAGCTGCTCGTCATCCAGTGCCCCCACAGTCGCGCCATGGCTGCACTTCACGTCATCCGCGTAAATTTCCAGCTCAGGCTTACTGTTAATCTGCGCTTTCTCTGACAGAAGAAGTGCCTGATTCATCTGATAGCCGTCAGTCTTCTGGGCAACACGATCGACGAGAATCTTGCCCTGGAACACGCCCTGTCCGCTCTCAGAGAGCACAGTCTTAACCGTTTGGCGCGACCCACAATCAGGCGCTGCATGATGAATCATGGATGTCAGGTCGTTCAGGCGTGTACCATCCACGATCTGGATTCCGTTCACATGGACCTGTGCATGGGCTTGGGTCAGCGTCGCAACAACTTCGTGCCGCGCCAGTTCACCACCCTGATTCAGGGTAAAGCTGTCGTAGTTTCCGTTCGCGTCCACGGATGCATAAACAAGAGCAAGATGCCCCGCGTCCAGACCCTCACGTTGCAGTTTGACGTGATTCAGCTGGGCACCCTTCCCAACCACAATGTCAAACCGCGGGTTGGTCACATACCGACCGTCCCCTGCGTTAACATCGAACACCGTCAGAGATGCACCGTCTTCCAGAACAATCTGATGGCGCAGATGTGTGGAAATGGCGTTCCCTGAGGTGAGGGAAACGAGGCTTAGCGTTCCAGCAGCAACGCCCGCAGGCACGCGAATGGACAGACCATCCTGACGCAGGGCTGCGTTGAGAATAGCCGAAAAGCGATCCTCTAACGGGTCAACGGCTTCACCCTGCGAACGAACGAGATTTTCCGAAAGGCATGTTTGAGATGCAGCTTCCTGCCCATTCGCGAAAACCGCACGGCTTTCGGCTTCTGGCAACGCAAGAGCGTCCAACAGAGACTGCACATCATGATCCGACAGTGCAGGCGCTTCGTTCCACACCGTTTCCGTAAAGGCCCGCAGGGGCGTATATCGCCATGCCTCAACACGCCGCGTGGGAATCCCGCGCTCAGCCAGAACAGAGCCATGTCCCGCTGCGCGCCCGACGAAAGCGCTCAGGGCTGGGGACGACTGAACTGCGGTCCCTGTACTCACGCTGCAGCCTCAAGGAACTGGGTGTAGCCCTGCTTCTCAAGCGTCTTTGCCACTTCCGGACCACCACTAAAGATGATCTTGCCCTTGGCCATGACATGCACGCGGTCAGGAACGATGTAATCGAGCAGACGCTGATGATGCGTGATGACAAGTGCCGAGAAATCAGGCCCACGAAGAGAATTCACGCCATCTGCAACGATACGCAGGGCATCAATATCCAGACCACTGTCTGTCTCGTCGAGAATAGCGAAAGAGGGCTGCAGCAAGCGCATCTGGAGCACTTCATTGCGCTTCTTCTCACCGCCGGAGAAACCTACATTAACAGCACGCTTGAGCATTTCGTCAGACATGGACAGACGCTTGGTCTCAGCCCGGACGGCCTTTAGGAAAGCAACAGCATCCAGTTCGTCTTCACCGCGCGCACGGCGCACAGCATTGACGGCTGTCCGCAGGAAATTGGCGTTATTGACGCCCGGCAGCTCGACGGGAGACTGGAATGCGAGAAACACGCCCAGAGCCGCACGCTCTTCCGGGTCCAGAGCCAGAAGATCCTGACCTTTAAAGGTCGCACTGCCGCCTGTTACTTCGTAGTCATCGCGGCCGGAAAGGACATAGGAGAGCGTAGATTTGCCAGAGCCATTCGGGCCCATGATGGCATGAATTTCGCCCTTTGGAATTTCAAGGTCGATCCCTTTCAGGATTTCCTTTGGCGTCCCATCGGCATCAATGCGTGCTTCGAGGCCCTGGATCTTGAGAAAATCATTCATGTCTTAACCCACACTTCCTTCGAGGCTGACCTGGAGTAGCTTCTGAGCCTCGACCGCGAATTCCATTGGCAGCTCCTTGAGCACCTCGCGGCAAAATCCGTTAACAATCAAACCAACTGCGTCTTCTTCAGAAAGCCCGCGAGAGCGACAGTAGAAGAGCTGGTCTTCGGAGATTTTAGACGTCGTTGCTTCGTGCTCGATACGCGCGGTCATGTTGCGGCTCTCGATATACGGAACCGTATGTGCACCACACTGATCACCAATCAGCAGACTGTCGCACTGCGTGAAATTGCGCGCATTGCGTGCCTTCGGCTGCATACGAACAAGACCACGATATGTGCTGTCAGAGCGGCCGGCCGAAATGGTCTTGGCAATGATCGTCGAGCGCGTATTCGGCGCCAGATGAATCATTTTCGTACCTGTATCGGCCTGCTGGTGATTATTGGTCACAGCAACGGAGTAGAATTCGCCGACCGAGCCCTCGCCTGCCAAAACGCAGGAGGGATACTTCCACGTAATCGCGGAACCGGTTTCAACCTGAGTCCAGGAAATCTTGGACCGTGCGCCGCGGCACGCTCCGCGCTTCGTCACGAAGTTATAAATACCACCGCGACCTTCGTCGTCTCCCGGATACCAGTTCTGCACCGTAGAGTACTTGATGGACGCATCATCCATCGCAATCAGCTCGACAACCGCCGCATGAAGCTGGTTTTCATCTCTCTGAGGAGCCGTACACCCCTCCAGATAAGAGACGCTCGCCCCATCTTCGACGATAATCAGGGTCCGCTCAAACTGGCCGGTGTTGCGGGCATTGATCCGGAAGTATGTGGAGAGCTCCATCGGGCAACGCACACCTTTTGGAACGAACACAAACGACCCGTCCGTAAAGACGGCGGAATTCAATGCTGCAAAAAAATTGTCAGCGGCTGGTACAACCGAACCAAGATACTGCTTTACAAGATCCGGATGTTCGCGAATGGCATCCGAAATCGGGCAGAAGATGACACCAGCTTCTTCAAGCGTCTTGCGGAAGGTTGTCGCAACCGACACGCTGTCAAAAACAGCGTCAACGGCAACAGGAAGACGCTTCTGATCTTCAGCACCTTCAACACCAGCCAGCAACGCCTGCTCATGCAGCGGAATGCCTAGCTTGGCATAGGTTTTGAGAAGTTCGGGATCGACTTCATCCAGACTTTTCGGGCCAGGCTTCTTCTTGGGCTGAGCGAAGTAATGCGCATCCTGATAATCAATCGGAGGGTGGCTGACTTTGGCCCATTCAGGCTCTTTCATTTCCAGCCACATGCGGAAAGCCTTGAGACGCCATTCCAGCATCCACTCAGGCTCTCTCTTACGCTCCGAGATCAGGCGAACCGTATCTTCATTCAGGCCCTTGGGAGCGATATCCATTTCGATATCAGTCTCGAAGCCCCACTCGTAACTGGACTTCGCGAGCTTTTCGACTGTCTCGCGGGTCTCCGTCACAGCTGGCATGATTTGGTGTCCTCAGTTGACCGGATCAGCCACGGGGACTGGCCCGGCGCCGGTAGTGTCGAGAGAAGGCTCCTTGGGCTCCTTCCCGCTATGTAGAACGGAATGTCGGTCCATATCCGCAAGCGTAATACTGTTGAGCGTTCGGAGAATGGCGTCATTCACCATGTCCCATTGCCCCGAAAGGCCACACAGGGAGCTATGTTCGCACTCCCGACCGTCGCAGCAGGCTGTAATCGAAATCGGACCATCAACAACAGCGATAACCGTGGCGATCGTAATTTCTTCCAGCGCACCTGCCAGCCGATAACCGCCACGGGCCCCTCGATGAGAGATGACGAGTCCGCTCGAAGCCAAACCCTTAAGCAGCTTTGCAACGGTTGGCTCGGGTACTCCGGTCTCTCCTGCCAGCGCGGCGGCTGTTGCCAGACCCTCGTGCTGTCCGAGGTGGACAAGGAGGACGGTGGCATAATCGGCTAGTTTGGAGAGCCTCAGCATAGCTTGCACACTCACATTACATTCATTCAAGACTTATGAAGTCCTGATTAGGTTCCAGATGACCCATGCTGTCACAAAGGTCAAGAAGTTTGTGATGTCTTAAACGGAGTTATAACCTCTTCAGACACCGAAAAACAGGCGGGAGATCAGATCAAGGCCAGCTCCAGCCAAAAACCCGACGACAGTCCCGTTAACGCGAATATAGGCCAGATCCCGCCCTACACGTGCTTCCAGACGGCGCGCAAGGTCATCGCCATCCCATCCTGCCATGACGTTGGCGATGAACCCGGAGAGCTTGTCTCTGACGCCAGGAAGCAGCTTCGAGACCATGCGCTCCACGGTTGTGTTGATGCGCTCTCTCAGCGGATCATTTTCACGCATGGACGTTGCCAGACCGGTAATCGCCGTATCCAGAACAGAGGCACTCCAACCGTCCTCTTTTGCGCAATCCTCTTCTGCCATCCGGCGAACGCGCTCCCAGAGCTCACCGCTCCAGGCTTTCAGACTGGAATGCGTCAGAACTGAGCCAATCGCTCGCGTCAGATCCTGTCGGCGATCCGGATCCGTTTCCATCCGATCGATTTCAGCCCGCACCCACGTCGTGAAACCGTGCCGAATATCCGAGTCCATCGGATCGATCCGTTCAATTTCTGCCTGAAGAGCAGTCAGAACCCGATTGGCAACCGATCCCCCAATGGCCCAGCCGAGGAAGCGTCCCCCCTGCTCACGCACCCGCTCCTCGACGAACTGCCTCAGATCACCTTCCTTGGCGGCGACCGTGGCCTTGAGCTTTGCCAGAAGGAAGGAGAGCACTTCCTGATGCATCTCACTGTCCACCATCGCCCTCATGGCGCGAGAGACGAGTGGCGCGATTTCCTCACCATTGAGCAGGACCGGCAGCGCGCGCGATAGAGCAGCACTCGCCCGACCGTCCTCAAGGCGATCAAACAGGCTGGGGATACTGGCGCGCAGCGTGGCGACAAGTGTCTGTCGGGTAGATGGCTCGCTGAGAGCGTCCGCAATCAGACCTGGTAGATCAATCTTGGAGAGGGCCCGATGAACGTCCGCATCCGTAAAGAACTGACCGGACACAAACCGGCCCAGCGCCTGCCCTAACCGCACCTTCTGTCTGGGAAGGATAGCCGTATGAGGAATAGGAAGCCCCATCGGATGTCGGAACAGGGCTGTCACTGCAAACCAGTCCGCCAAGCCTCCAACAACGCCTGCTCGTGAGCCTGCCCGGAGTACGCCTAACGCCAGGCTATCGTCGTGGAAATGTCTGGCCGCGAGATAGGTCGTACCTGTGGCAACCGCGCCCATGCCGATTAGAAGGCCTCCGGCCAATCTTGTTGGCGAAGATCCCTTCTGCGGAATGACCTGACTGACATCTTTCTTCATATCCGGATGCATGAAGCCTCCGATAGCATCATCCGGACGCACTGTCGCGTCCGCAACAAGGTTGCGCTTACAGGCCGGGCATGGAACATAACTTGCCCGTTTTCAATTTACCTCCCGCAGAAGCGAGACTGCTCCCGATGTCTGACTGCGCCTCCCGGCACGACACATCTCTTTCCGAACGCATCGACGCCATGACCACGCGCCTCACACAGGAGCGCAACGGCCTGGGTGATCTGATTGCCTCCATTGGTGATGAACTGTCCATCGGAAAAGGCGAGAAAATCGAGGAACTGGAGCATACAGTTCGAACATTGCGGGATGAATACTTCTCCCAGCGTGCAGCCCATCTTCGGCACTATGTTGGCCTTGAAGACGCAGATCCGACAGAACGTCTCAAGCAGGTCGCGGCGAAACTGGTCGAGCAGGCCCCTTCTCCCGAAGCTCTGACCAAACCCGCAATCGCTGCTGTTTTTACGGCTCACCCGACGTTTGCTTTAGCTGACCATGTGTATGCCCTCCTGGCAGAACGTGCATCCAATCCGAAAGAACCTCTTCCCTGTCTGACAACACATCGTCGCTCTGCACCGCCAACACTCGCTGATGAACAGTCCCTGGCCTTGGCAGCCGTTCTACGTGGCCGCGATGCTCTTGATGATTTGACGGCATCTCTCATTGAAAAAATGACATCCCGCTGGGCGAATGAGGCGGATCATGTGGATCCCTCACCTGTCATTCTCGCAAGCTGGGTTGGTTTTGATACAGACGGGCGCAATGACATTGGCTGGTGGGACACAATCCGCATCCGTCTGGAACTCAAACTTGCCCAGCTTGAGCGCCTTGAATCGGGCCTGACTGAACTCCGCCTTCAGGATACGTCACTGGCGATGCGTGTTCGCCGCGCTATGGAAGCGGTCCGGACACAACATGCTGCATGTCCGAGAAGCAAAAGCGCGACCCCCGAAGACATCCGTGACTTTGCACAGACCCTGATCGCACATCGGGAAAAAGCCCTGCTGGACGCGAAAGAACTCCAGCCCTTTTTCCGTGATGCCGCATCGGGACTGGAAGCGTCAGATGCCCTGCGTCTGCGCACGCTCCGGGCTGGGTTCATGAGCCACGGGCTTGGTATTGCGCACATCCACACGCGCCTGAATGCCGCCCAAATCTACAATGTTGCCAGAACGCGCCTGGGCCTGACGGATGATCCGGCTCTGCCGTCCCGCCGCCGCGTGCTCCTGTCTCGGATCAATGATGCCCTCGATGATCTGACGGCGCGCCATGTTGATTTTGGCTCTCTACTCGTTGAACCGGCATCGGCCGCACGTCTGATGATGACGATGGCGCAGATTCTCAAGCACATCGACTCCGGCTCCCCCATCCGCTTCCTCATTGCCGAGACAGAAAGCGGATACACACTGCTGGCCACGCTGTGGCTCGCCCGCCTGTTCGGTATTCAGGATCATCAGATCGAAATTTCTCCTCTTTTCGAGACGGAAAGCGCACTCGAAAACGGAGAGACCATCCTTGAGGAAGCGTTCCGCTCCCCACACTGGCGGGATTATCTGCGAGCGAATGGCAGACTATCCCTCCAGTTCGGTTATTCGGACTCGGGTCGATATGTCGGGCAGTTAGCCGCCACGAATCTGGTTGAGCGGCTACGGATGCGGACGCTGGACCTCTTGAAAGAACATGATCTCGGGGACGTTGCCCTCACACTGTTCGACACCCATGGCGAAAGCATCGGCCGCGGCGCCCATCCTTTCAGTCTTCGTCAGCGTCTGGACTATTTTTCTCCGGCAAGAACGCGGATTGCATTCCAGAATGCAGGCGTCGGCTGCCGTGTAGAAACCGCATTTCAGGGTGGTGACGGCTATACGCTGTTCGGAACGGGAAGCATTGCAGCCTCCACGATTGCAACATTGGCCGAGCATGTGGCGCACGTTCCGACGAGCGTGAATGATCCAGTCTATGAACGCCCGGATTTTGCAGCAGACTTCTTTTCGACCATCGCGCTGGACATGGGCGCTCTGGTCAACGATCCGGGATATGCGGCACTATTGAGTGCTTTTGGACCATCCCTGATCGACAAGACAGGCTCCCGTCCCTCTGCACGCCAGTCTGATGCCGCTACAGTGACGCGCATCACGCATCCAAGTCAGCTACGCGCCATCCCGAACAATGCCATCCTTCAACAGCTTGGCTGGTGGGCCAATGTGCTGCACGGACTTGGAAGTGCGGCGCAGCGCCATCCGGAAACATTCGAGCAGTTTGTCACCAGCTCGCCACGTTTCCGCGAAGCCATGGACTTTGCCCGACAGGCCTTGGCTCACTCCGATCTGGAAGTCCTGCGCGCAACAATACGTCAGCTTGATCCGGGAACCTGGCTGGATCGCGCATCCAAAGCGCAGGACGAAGAAGAGCGTCAGAATTTCCTGACCATTTCCCATGGACTGGAAGTTCTGCGCTTCTGGACGAGCGCACCGGCAATGTTCCGCCGTATCCAGACGGATCATATTGCCCTACGTGCCGCGTGGCCGGATGCCCCGCGTATGGAGCCCCGTGAAAAGCTACTGCACGCCATCCGCTTTGCCCTGATTGATCGACTGTGGGTTCTGTCTACGCGTATTCCCTATTTTGGTCCGCGCAATAGCCTGACACGTGATTCCATCACCAACCTGATCCTGTGTCTGGATATCCCGCGCTCTCTACATCTGCTGGATGACCTCTTCCCGGTCTCTGGCCCGAGCGTGGCCAATCTGGACTTTGGCGAGCCGGGCGACGCGGGCGAAGAAAGTGGCTTTGCCCGGGAACACCGGGAAATTTTCCAGCCACTGGAACGCTCGTTCAATCTGCTACGGGAAATCGGCGTGGCGATCATGCATACGAACCGTGCATTCGGTTAAGAACGAAACATTATAACATCTGGCTTGTCTGCAAGTCAGCTATGCGTTTAGAGAAGGGCAGAACACTTAACACAAGGCCCTTCTGAATGCTTCGCAAGGCTCTCTTCCTGGGTGTTGCCATGATGGTAACACCCGCTCTTGCCGCTGAACCCGCCAAGGACACTCCTGCCCCCAATGCCGACAGCGTGACACGCGGCACGGTAGTCGTGGATGGCTCGACAATTCCTTATCAGGCTGTTGCCGGGACCATTCTCGTGCACGGGTCAGAATATAATGATTCCAATGAGGTTCTGACCAAGCGCGGCATCAAGGTTGAAGCCGGCAAAGACGACAGTGACAAGAACCCGCCTGTCGCATCCATGTTCTATACCGCCTACTTCAAGGATGGCGTTCCTTCGGCTAAGCGGCCCATTACCTTCCTGTATAACGGCGGGCCTGGGTCGGCATCTGTCTGGGTTCATATGGGCACGTTCGGGCCACGCCGCGTCAACACACCTGGTGACCAGCATCTTCCCGCGGCACCTTACGCCCTCATCAACAATCCCCAGTCTCTACTGGACGTGTCTGACGTTGTGTTTGTTGATGCTCCGGGAACCGGCTTCTCGCGCATTGCGGGCAAGGATGCCGCCAAGGAGTTCCTTGGTGTCGATGGTGACGGGGAAGCGTTTACCCACTTCATCTCGAAGTTCCTTGCAAAATACCACCGCTACAATTCGCCCAAATACCTGTTTGGCGAAAGCTACGGCACCATGCGCTCCGCAGTCGTCATCAATGATCTGGAGCAGGAAGAGAACATCGATTTCAATGGTGTCATCCTGCTCTCCCAGATCCTGAATTACGACAACAGCGCTGATGCACCGCAGTTCAATCCTGGCGTTGATGACCCGTATGTTCTCGCTCTACCCACCTATGCAGCAACGGCGTGGTATCACCATTGCCTTCCGCAGCAGCACCCGGACCTGAAGGCCTTCCTGAAGGAAGTCGAGCATTTTGCTGTGACGGATTATACCGTTGCCCTCCGTCAGGGAGCAGACCTGCCGGAAAGCGAGCGTCAGGCCATCGCAGAGAAGCTCCACACCTACACTGGCCTGCCGGTGGACTATATTCTGCGCTCTGATCTCCGCGTGAACGGCGGCCAATTCGAACAGCAGCTTCAGGCTGCAACGGGAATGGCAACAGGTCGCCTCGATACGCGGTATTCCAGCCCGACGCTTGATCCGATGACGAAGGAAGCGGATTACGATCCGCAGTCCAGTGCAATCAGCTCTGCCTATGTTTCGGTCTTCAATGATTATGTGCGGAACACCCTGAAGTACGGCACAGACGAAACTTACCGCCTCTTTAATCCCGAAGGGAACTGGGACAACAAACACACCCAGCCAGGACATGGTTATCAGCCCAAGGGCGTTCCCAATGTCATGAGCGACCTTGCCATGGCAATCAAGACGAACCCAAACCTGCATGTGATGCTGAACGGTGGCTACTACGATCTCGCAACGCCTTACTACGAAGGCATTTACGAGATGAAGCATCTTCCGATGGCTACCAACCTTCAGAAGAACATCGAGTACGCTCAGTATTCGTCTGGGCACATGGTTTACGTAGACCCGGCAGCACTACAGCAGCTTCATGACAATGTCGCAGCGTTCATCCGCCGGACAGACAATCTGCACTGATCTCTAGCGTTTTTAGAAAAGGCGACGAAGGGGCAACCTTTCGTCGCCTTTTTTATGCTTCGGCGCCCTAACTTACCCGAACGAGAATTCTATCAGGACCCGTTAATCACAAACTCGTACATGCAGCACGGTTTGATTGATGCCACCCTGTCACTGATCTGATCAGTGAGAGTTTTTGCCGAAGCGGTCATATCTGGACGGCCGAAATAACGACCGAAACGGGCCCACCCTACCTCTCCCAAGCCCGGGATAGCGTGTACCAGAGGCCGGTATGCCTGAGTGCTCCACTCCGAGGGAAAAATTCTGCGTGTAAAAGGTTATTCGCAGGAAGAACAAGCAACAGTGCATGTCTGCCTGTCAGGCGGACGCATTGGTGCATCCTTATGAAATACAGGCACAAAAAACCCCGCCAGATTGCTCTGGCGGGGTCAGATGTCTCACCGAGGTGAAAAAATCAGGCCGACTTCGCCATGATTTCTTCAGCCACGTTACGAGGAACAGCCTCGTAGTGGTGGAACTGCATGGTGAAGGATGCACGACCCTTCGTTGCAGAACGCAGATGGGAAATGTAGCCGAACATTTCCTTCAACGGCACCTGGGAACGGATCATCACGGTCGAACCAGACGTTTCCTGGCTCTGGATGATGCCGCGGCGACGGTTAAGATCGCCAACAACGTCACCCACGTGATCGTTCGGGGTCGTGACTTCAACGTCCATGATCGGCTCAAGAATCACCGGACCGGCGTTCTTCATACCTTCACGGAAGCAGGCCTTGGCCGCGATTTCGAAGGCTAGAGCCGACGAGTCAACGTCATGGTACTTACCGTCGAGCAGCGTGAACTGGAAGTCCACCGTCGGGAAGCCAGCGAGAACACCCGTGGTGCTCTGCATCCGGATGCCCTTTTCGACAGCCGGGATGTATTCCTTCGGAACCGTACCGCCGACGACCTTGTTCGTGAAGATGATCTCGTCCGGCTTGTCAGACGGAGCGAACTCGATTTTGACTTCAGCGTACTGACCCGAACCACCCGACTGCTTCTTGTGGGTGTAGGTCTCGACATGCGGCTTCGTGATCGTCTCACGATAAGCAACCTGAGGCGCGCCAATGTTGGCATCAACACCGTATTCACGACGCAAACGATCAACAATGATGTCCAGGTGAAGCTCACCCATGCCGGACAGGATGGTCTGACCCGTTTCCTGATCGGTCTTGAGGTGCAGGGACGGATCTTCAGCCGTCAGCTTCTGCAGTGCCAGCGTCATCTTCTCGACGCCGTCCTTGGTCTTCGGCTCGACAGAGATGTCGATAACCGGAACCGGGAACTGCATACGCTCCAGAACCACCGGATCAGCGGCATCAGCCAGCGTGTCACCCGTGACCGTGTCCTTCAGACCAACGAACGCAGCAATGTCACCCGCACCAACGGACTTCACTTCCTGACGCTTGTCAGCATGCATCTGGAACATGCGGCCAACGCGTTCCTTATGACCCTTGGTCGTGTTCAGGATCGTGTCGCCAGCATTCAGAACGCCGCGATAGACGCGAACGAAGGTCAGCGTGCCGTACTTGTCGGAGATGATCTTGAACGCAAGGCCAGCAAACTTTCCATCCGGATCGACAGGAACGATCGGCAGGAAGTCTTCGTCAACCTCTTCGCCTTCCGGCGGAGCAATACGGATGCCTTCAACTTCGTCCGGAGCCGGAAGATAGTCGATGACGGCATCGAGCAGAGGCTGAACGCCCTTGTTCTTGAACGCCGTACCGCACATGACAGGACGGAATTCGCCGGAGATTGCACCCTTCTTGATGCACTTCTTCAGCGTGGCGATGTCAACATCGCCCTTCTCGAAGTACTCTTCCATGGCGTCGTTATCAACGGCAAGAGCGGTGTCAAGCAAGGTCTGGCGAGCTTCCTCAGCCTTTTCCTTCAGGTCAGCCGGGATCTCTTCGTAGTGGAACTTGGCGCCGAGTTCGCCGCCTTCCCACACGATCGCACGCATCTCAACGAGATCGACCACACCAACGAAGTTTTCTTCAGCACCGATCGGCAGCTGCAGCGGAACTGCAACGATGTCCAGCTTCTCTTTCAGCGTGCTGAAAGCGTAGTAGAAGTCTGCACCCGTACGGTCGAGCTTGTTGATGAAGATGATGCGCGGCACGTTGTAGCGGTCAGCAAGACGCCAGTTGGTCTCGGACTGCGGCTGCACACCAGCAACACCTTCGATGACGAAGATGGCGCCATCGAGCACGCGGAGCGAACGGTTCACTTCAATGTTGAAGTCAATGTGGCCCGGGGTGTCGATGATGTTGATGCGGTGGTCGTTCCACTCACACGTCACGGCAGCGGACGTGATGGTGATGCCGCGCTCACGCTCCTGTGCCATGTAATCGGTGGTGGTGTTGCCGTCGTGCACTTCACCGATCTTATGGGAGACACCCGTGTAGTACAGGATGCGCTCGGTCGTGGTGGTCTTACCAGCGTCAATATGTGCGGTAATACCGATATTGCGGATCTTCGAGAGAGCCGATTTGGCTTCCTGAACGCTTTCGGACACGGAGAACCTCCAAAAAACAATAAAAGGTGTTTCAGTCTGGACTGAAACACCTCCGCTGCGGCTCGTTAAAGCCGAACCTGATTTGTCCCAGTGGCGGCTGAATGACCCAGACCGCCATGGTTTTCAAGAGTAATCTTTATGACCCGACATCAGCCGGGAAGATTTCTCAGGCGGTCTGTGCAGCCTTGCGTTCCTGAACGCGCAGGATACGACGCTTGATGACCTGAGCTTCTTCAGGAAGCTTGCGGTTTGGCGTTCCCAGCAGGAACGAATCCAGCCCACCATTGTGCTCGATCGTACGGATACCGTTGGTGGACAGGCGCATGCGCACTGACGAACCAAGAATATCGGAGATCATCGTGGTCTCCTGCAGATTCGGGAGAAAACGACGGCGGGACTTGTTATTGGCGTGGCTGACGTTATTGCCCGTCAGCACGCCCTTGCCCGTGACCTGGCAACGGCGAGACATGGTAGCACTTTCCTCGATGCTGGATGACGCAGGACAGCGGAGGCCCGGCGCGTTCCGTAAATCAGGCGCGGCTTATCGCGAACGAGAGGGCTTTCGTCAAGCCCTCATGACCGCTTCTCCTGCCTGAACCGACCACATTCTTGCATAATAACCGTCTTTTTGCAGCAATTCCGTGTGCGTTCCGCGTTCGACTACCCTGCCTGCATCCAGCACAACAATCTGATCGGCGTCCTGCACTGTGGACAGACGATGCGCAACGATCACTGTTGTCCGGGAAAGAGAAAGCGCACGCAACTCCTGCTGTATCGCGGCTTCCGTCCACGTATCAAGCGCGCTCGTCGCCTCATCAAGAAGCAGAATGCGTGGGTCCTTGAGAAGCACACGAGCAATTGCGACGCGCTGTTTTTCGCCTCCTGAGAGTTTCAGTCCCCGCTCTCCAACGACTGTGTCATATTTTTCTGGCAGTTCATTAATAAAGTCGTGGATTTGCGCACGGGTCGCTGCGAGCTCGACCGCAGATTCAGGAGCAGACGGATCTCCATAGGCAATATTTTCGCCAATCCCCGCGTTGAACAGAACGGTATCCTGGGGGACCGTGCCAATCACACGTTGTAAGTCTTCCAGCGCGACATCCCGCAGGTTTTTCCCATCAATAGAGATGGAACCCGATGTAGGATCGTATGCACGGGTCAACAAACGTCCAATCGTCGATTTCCCCGAGCCCGTATGACCGACAATCGCCAGAGACGTTCCTGCCGGAACGTCAAGATTAATGTAATGCAAGATCTCACGGGACGGATCATAACTAAAGGAAACATGCTCGAACCTGATCGACGCTGGACCACCGGTTGCAAGCTTGACCGGCAGGGATACCGGATTTTTTGCCTCAACAATCTCTGAGTGCGTACCAAGAAGTTCAAGGTAGTTCTCAAGATCTACCCGGGCATTTCTCCAGCCCGCACTGACGTAATTCAGCGCTCCTACAGAACTATAGAGCCCTCGAAGGTAGCTACCGATCAGAACGAACTGCGCGACACCAATCCTGTGCTGCACGATGTCATGAGCGGCCAGTAACAATATGATCGCGGTTGCCCCCGCAATCAGCAGGCTTCGCGCCATCTGGGAAAGGCCAACCAACCTTTTCAGACGAATTTCAGCGTTTTTCAGAGCGACGCGCGACCGATCGTAGCGGAGAATTTCCTGATGACTGTTGGCAAAACTGCGGACTGTCTCGAAGTTCAGCATACTGTCAACGAGTTGGTATTGTGCCTGACTGTTGGCTGTATTCCGCGCACGCCGGGCCGTCATTCGCATACGTGTAAAAACATACGATACAGCTGCATAAACGCCGATCCCGCCGACAGCCACCACAACATACCGCCAGTCAAAGATCCGAAACACGACGAAAAGCGTCATCATCAGTTCGATGGTGTTTGGCAGAACGTTGAAGAGGACAAGACTGAGCAGTGTGCCAATCGCATCCGAGCCACGATCCAGTGTCCTCGTGAGAGCTCCCGTCTGCCGATCAAGGTGAAACCGGACGCTCATGGCATGAAGATGCTCCAGTCCGACCAGCGCAACACGCCTCTGCAGGTCAGCTTCAATAGGAGCAATCAGCATTTCACGGAGCGGTGTCGATAGGCCAGCAACAACACGGATGATCGCATACTGGCCAATCAGCCAGAAGGGGACAGCCAGCAGCGCCTGATGCTCTGACAACGCCGACACCATCCGACTGAATAGCCAGGGGGTCGCAACAGTCGTCCCGCTTTCTACAAGAAGCAGAACCATCGCCACCCCGACCCAGAACGCCGTACGGCCAGGGTTTTCAGGACGAATTTTTTTCCAGAGTTCTTTGAGAGACAGGCTTTCCGATTTCGAATCGTGTTTCTTTGACATGCCAGACTATGAGAAAGAGAAGCTCCGCTTTGCAATCGCCCGCGCGCATGCGAAACTTTCGATTGTGCTAGAAAAGTCTCCATTCCCGAATCTTGATCCGTTCCTCCGACATATAGAGGCCTGCAATAGCGCACGCCTTCCCGGCGGACGGCTCCCGTTTTTTTGTGCTCACGAGCAGATTGGATGGATTTCCCCCGAAACGTCCCTCCAGCTTGAATCTTTGGGATTAAAAACACAGGAAAAATTTGGCGTTGCGTCAGGAGAGGACTTGTTTCCCCTCTCCCAAACTCTTGCCAGACAGGGCGTGTATGCTTCGCATGATGAGCCCTTCGACGTTCGCAACGCGCAAGGCCATGTCATTGGGCGTGTTGACCGGGGTGCCATTCCTGTTCTGGGAGTAGCGGCAGAAGGCATCCATATGAATGGCCTCGTGGAGCATTCCACGGGCACAATGCTATGGATCGCCCGTCGGAGTATGTCCAAGCGTCTTGATCCTGGAAAACTGGACCATCTGGTCGCTGGCGGCATGAGTGCCGGGCTTGACCCACAGATGACGGTGATCAAGGAAGCTCAGGAAGAGGCTGGCATCCCGGAAGAGCTATCCCGCCGCGCAGAGCCCGTCAGCCGACTGCACTACGCCATGGACCGCCCTGAAGGCCTTAGAAGAGATGTTCTTCACTGTTACGACTTGGTCCTGCCGACAGATTTTGTACCGGTAGCAGAAGATGGCGAAGTTGAGAGCTTTCATCTGATACCACTAACGGATGCATTCTCTCTCGTCCGAGATACTGATGACTTCAAGTTCAACGTCAATCTTGTTCTGATCGATCTGTTTATCCGGCGGGGTCTGTTCACTCGCAGCGAATGTACCATCCTTAAAAATGCACTGGCACAAACACACTCATGAAAAACCTCGGTCTCACTGCGCTGCTCCTCTCGCTTCCCCTTTTGGGAGGCTGTGTCGTACCAGTCAGTGTCACACCCGATCTCTGCCGCGAAATGCGCGCTCAGGATACATTACAGATCAGGATGATGTTCGGGCAGACGCGCCCCGGCGGCTTGCCGATAACAGATGATGAGTGGCAGACATTTGTCACATCCCAAATTACTCCCTATTTCCCGAGCGGCCTGACAGTTTTCAAGGCTGATGGGCAGTGGATGAACACAGTCACCCATATCGTAGGCAGGGAGCCGTCCAGAATTCTCTGGGTTGTGACGCCTCCTGATAAGAACCTTCAGCACAATCTGCGTGCAATTCAAGCCGCTTACCGGCAACAGTTCTCCCAACAGGCTGTGGGCCTCACCATCCAGTCCGGATGCTCACTGTTCAACTGAGAACCTACGGGCATGATGCAAACACTTCGCCAGTGCGCGAACGGATAGCGCATCAGCCATAATTTCCGGCCACTATTTTCAGGACCCCCATGACCGATCAATTTCCTCCTCGTTCCCCTGAAGTCATTCCGGTGGAAGCCTCGGATTCCACCGGAACCATACAGCGGCGGGCGCGTGGGTTTCTGGCCCTCTTTTTCGTGGCTATCGGTCTCTACACACTGAAAAATTTTCTTCCCGCTTTGTTATGGGGATGTGTATTCGCAATTTCCCTGTGGCCGCTTTACCAGCGCGCTGAGCGTCGGTTTGGCCGCAATGACTGGCTGCCTATGAGCTTCACGTTAGTTGTTGCTCTGATCTTTCTGGTCCCCGTTTCACTTGTTGGCGTCAAACTTGCCGACGAGATCAGAAGCGCATTGGAGTGGATTGAGGACGTACGCAATAACGGCATCCCGATGCCTGAGTGGGTTCCTCACCTTCCGTTCGTCGCTACGCAGGCAACCACCTGGTGGCAAAACCACATGACCAGCCCGCAACGGCTGTCACATCTGCTCCACTCAGTCGATGTCGCACATGGCATGCAAATGACAAAGCAGGTTGGGTCGCAGGTAGCGCGTCGGGGCACACTTTTCGCCTTCTCCCTGTTAACGCTCTTCTTCCTGCTAAAGGATGGTGATTACGTTATCCGCAAAGGGCTTGTCGGCTCGCATCGGCTGTTTGGTGAGCAAGGAGAAAGCCTTGCCAAGCAGATGATCTCATCCGTTCACGGAACTCTCGCAGGGCTGGTGCTGGTCGGCCTAGGAGAAGGGGCGATCATGGGAGCCGCCTATATGCTGACAGGTGCTCCACAGCCCTTGCTCTTTGCCATGCTCACGGCTGTTGCCGCAATGATACCATTTCTTGCATGGCCAACCGTCGGGTTGGTCGCACTCCTGCTCTTGGCCAAAAGCAGCATGATCGGCGCAATCGTGGTGATGGCCTTGGGTTCAGTCGTGATTTTTGTAGCTGACCACTTTGTCCGCCCCGTTTTAATTGGCGGCAGCACCAAGATGCCATTCCTCTGGGTCCTGCTCGGTATTCTGGGCGGAGCAGAAACATGGGGCCTTCTCGGCTTATTCCTTGGACCAGCAATTATGGCCGCACTGCACCTGCTGTGGACGCTCTGGACAGAAGAGCGCACAGACAAGAAAAAGGCCTGAAAAGGCCTTTTACAAAAACATCATTTTTTCAGGAAATTACCGCAGGACTGGTCGGGCAGGCGGGATTCGAACCCACGACCCCCAGTCCCCCAGACTGGTGCGCTACCAGGCTGCGCTACTGCCCGTTCGTCCTGCGGTGGCGGTGGTTTAGCAGCGTAAACTCATCCCCGCAATGGGGCATCTGCCCTATACCGGAAGAAGACTTCTCAAAATTTGAAGTTCTTCCAGAATTTCCTTCATTTCAGAACGCAAAAATTCGTTTTCTGCATCCAGATGCCTGACGGAGGCAGCAAGGTGCTGATTCGCATCCTGCAGAACCAAAACTTCTTCTGTGTCATAAATTGAGAAAGGGGCTTCGGCTTCGGCTTCGGCTTCGGCTTCGGCTTCGGCTTCGGCTTCGGCTTCGGCTTCGGCTTCGGCTTCGGC
>NZ_JACRVW010000017.1:0-33487 GCF_018812085.1 Gluconobacter sp. P5H9_a | reverse complement strand
GGCTTCGGCTTCGGCTTCGGCTTCGGCTTCGGCTTCGGCTTCGGCAAATGTCCTTCCCGTTAGACACTCGTCAAGCACCTGATCCGCCTTTTCTTCAGGTTCAAGAGCTTCGCGATACTCTGAAAGCGATACGTCTTCTTCGTCGTGAAGCACTGCCGTCTCACTAACGGCGACACTCTCTTCTTTCAGTTCAGGAGGACTAGAGATCTCTGGTACCGCCGGAGCTTCGGGAAAGATAATATCATCCGCAGCGTCTCCTAAAACTGGCCCCTCAACTGGAGCGGGCGCTGCATGAACACTCGCAATATTCTCCTCTGCCTTAGGAAAAATAGTACGATTTTCTAGAGATTTCCGAGCTTTTTCTTCTCTTAAAACTCGCAGAACGCCTTGGCCCTTATAGCCCTGTACGTAGAGAAGATCGGAAATAAGACGAAGCGTCTCGACGTGTTCAGGGCTGTAATAACGGCGCCCACTCTCCCCACGAAATGGCTTCACACCCGGATAGAGAGTTTCCCACGAACGCAGTCGATGCTGCGGAATATGGAGCTCCTCCGCGACCTCGCTGATGGTTCTGTAAGCGTCTGGGCCCTTTTTGATTTTCCCAGCGCCAGAATCAGCCAGATTATCGTCGGAGAAATCAGCGCCATTGTTCGAAGTGGTATCAATCATCTGCGTCGTCCACATCGTCAGCATGGCTTTCCACGCCATTCATCTGGTCCCGCAGAAGCTGCGAAGACCGAAACACCAAGACAGCGCGAGGCAAGATTGGAACCTCAACCCCGGTCTTGGGATTTCGCCCAATGCGTTCTCCCTTCTGGCGAACAGAGAAGGTCCCGAAGCCGCTCAGCTTCACGGACTCACCTGCTTCAAGTGTGGAGGAAATTTTCTCCAACACACTTTCCAGAATCATGGAGGAATCGTGCCGGGACAGCCCAACACGGCTATAGATGTGCTCGACAAGATTCGCGCGCGTGACTGTACTCATGACACATGCGTATCATGACGTTCAGAACAGTCAAAGGAATCAATCGTTAACCTTGAAAGACGATGCGCCGCCTCACATGCGAACGAGCGCAGAACCCCAGGTCAAACCGCCACCCAGCGCTTCCATCAGAACAAGATCGCCCTTCTGGATACGACCGTCTCTGACAGCTTCGTTCAGAGCCAACGGTATGGAAGCGGCAGACGTGTTAGCGTGACGGTCTACTGTCACCACAACACGATCAGCAGGAAGAGCCAGCTTTTTGGCCATACCGTCAATAATACGGAGATTGGCCTGATGCGGTACGAGCCACTGAATATCCTGCCCCGTCAGGTTGTTGGCTTCTAGCGCTTCATCAACAGCCTGGGATAGCTTAACAACCGCATGACGAAATACTTCTCGCCCAAGCATTTTGAGATGTTGAGTCGTGCCTGCGCAGCCTACTGCCCCGTCAACGTAAAGAATGTCCCCAGATCGACCGTCAGAATGAAGATGGGTCGAGAGAACACCCTCACCTTCTTCAGCTCCGGCTTCCAGAAGTACAGCGCCAGCACCGTCTCCGAACAGAACGCAGGTTGTGCGGTCATTCCAATCCAGCAATCGGGAAAAGACCTCGCTTCCAATTACGAGAACCTTTTTTGCCAACCCTGATTGAATGAACGAATTTGCCGAGGCCAAGGCGTAGACAAAACCCGAACATGCGGCACTGATGTCGAAGCCGAACCCTCTGGTTATTCCAAGAAGGGCCTGCACCTGCGTTGCTACTGCGGGGAAAACCTGATCAGGCGTCGAGGTCGCCACAAGAATGGCATCAACTTCATCAGCACTTACACCGGCCTGTTCAAGAGCCTGGCGCGCGGCTTCGGCGGCCATGGATGCTGTGGTTTCATCACCTGAAACAATATGACGCTGCGTAATGCCAGTGCGCGTCCGGATCCATTCGTCAGATGTTTCGATCTTCTGAGCGAGATCATCATTCGTGACAATCGTACGTGGCAGATAGCCACCCACGCCTGTCAGGCGGGCACGAAGGGGACCGGACATAAAGTTTCTCAGCTCACAGGTTCTTGGGCGACCGTGCTGGTAGCAGCAGAAGCCACATCAGCTCCCAGCATACCGAGCTGATCCAGACGGGCACGGATCTTGTCGTTCAGGTTATGGGTTACGGCATCCATTGCGATATCGACGGCTGCGGCAAAAGCTTCACCATCTGCGCCACCATGGGATTTCACAACAACGCCATTCAACCCGACAAAAACAGCGCCATTGTAACGCCGGGGGTCAATCCATTCCCGCATCCGCTCCAGGCCGGGGCGGACCAGCAAATAGCCGATACGGGTCAGAAGGTTGGTTTCGAAAACACGCTTCAGCAGGCCGAAAGCAAGCTTCAAAGCCCCCTCGCCTGTCTTCAAAGCAACATTTCCCGTGAAGCCATCCGTGACAACCACATCCGTCGTCCCAGCGGTAATGTCATGGCCTTCAACAAAGCCATGAAACTGCTCCGCCAGAGCGCTTTCACGCAGACGTTCAGCGGCCTGACGCAACCTTTCGTCACCCTTAAGGTCTTCTGATCCGACATTCAGGAGCCCGACTGTAGGCTTCGGCAAACCCAGCGCGGCCTGAGCAAAAGCCTCGCCCATAACGGCGAATTCTACCAGATTTCGGGCGTCACACGCGATGTTAGCGCCCAGATCCAGCATAACCGTGTCACCGCGCGCAGAAGGCTGCACAGCAACCATCGCAGGGCGGGAAATTCCAGGAAGCGCTTTGACGATAATCTTGGCCAAGGCCAGCATCGCTCCGCTGTTTCCAGCAGAGACGACGCCACAGGCCTCGCCAGAGGATACAGCCTCCATAGCCATACGCATGGAAGAGCCACGAACGCGCAGAGCTGCGGTTGGCTTCATTTCCATTGGAATACTGGCTGGAGCGTGACGGATGTCACAGATGCGGGCAGCTTTGGGATATCGTGCCAGAGCCGGTTTCAAAACCGTCTCATCTCCGATCAGGAGCAGTCTGGCTGTCGGATGCCGATCAGCCGCCAGTTCGAGACCAGCGAGGACGATATCCGGTGCCCTGTCTCCCCCCATTGCGTCGACGGCAAGGGCATAAGGCCCTAGGGCCGCGGCGTCACGAACAGGCGTGACAGGCGCTTTAGACATTAAGACAGTTTCCCGGACAGCATCGCAGATGCGGATACTCCATCAGAGCACCCGCAGAAGAGATCAGGCGCGGACGGCCGTCTTCAGGCTCTTGCCTGCTGCAACAACTTCACGACCATCGTAATGACCGCAATGGCTGCAAACGTGGTGCGGGCGCTTCAGTTCGCCGCAGTTCGCGCATTCCGCATGCGCTTCAGCCTGCAGGGCATGGTGGCTGCGACGCATGCCAGCACGGGACGGCGAGGTCTTTCTTTTAGGGACGGCCATGGCTTTTATGCCTCTTTCTGCTTCTGTGTCGGCACCCTTGCTCCGCTCCCAGCGGCATCCGGTGCCCCGTTGTTCGTCGTCTCGTATTTACGCCGAGTTCAGGCGGGCGGCTCTAGCAGAGCAAACGCAAACCCGCAAGCTAAAGCGAGGGATTTTATTCTTTTTTATCCCCGTTCTTCAGACCCACGAGCGCTGCAAATGGGTTTGGGCGACGCTCTGACTCAGGCAGGTCCTCGGACTGATCGTCCCCTTCTTCCCCTTCCGCAGGGGCCACGTCAACAGCATTTTCCAGACCGGCACCCGGAAGACGGGGATATGGGTCCAGCATCAGGGCCAGTTGTTCGGCAGCGGCCTCGCCAATGTCTAGCGCCCTGCCATCATGCGGAACGTCGTCAGGGGCATCCAGATTAATGGAATCGATGTCGAATTCATCTTCCGGCATCTGGGATTCCGGAATGAACCGCAGAACAAAGGTCTCGGCGAGCACATCATCAAATTTTTCTGCCGTGATGACGCATTCCTGTGTCACTTTCGCGGTCAGACGGCCCTGGGCAAGAATTTCGGTCTTGCTTTCAGGTGTCAGAACGAAGCGACACTCAAGATGATGCACTGCCGGAATACCAAACCGCCGCGCCAGGGCTTCACGCTCCTGCGGGGTTGCCGTCACGGTTTCTTCTGTTCCTGCCCCTACCCGACTCAGGGGGATACGACGTGAAAATTCGGGAGAATGAGACATTTGAGCACTCCATCCCCGGTTACATAGGGGAAATCGTTGACAGGCAGGTATCGTTTAAGGCACCCGCAGGGTTGAGCGGTTCTCTTGCACAGGATAGTTTCCGGTTCCATGAATAACGCATCTTTTCTGACGGCTAAAAGCAGAACACGTCTTGTGCAACGCCTTGGCCTCACCGGCTTGGCCTGTGCTCCGCTCCTTCTGGGAGGATGCTCGGTATTCAGCCCGATTCCCGAACCGCGCGGTTCGCTCATCGAGAAGACCGACTATGCCCAGCTGGTTCCAGGCACCAGCACACGGTCTGACGTGCTCGACAGCCTCGGCTCTCCGACCGCACACGCAACCTTTGACGACAACACATGGATCTATGTGTCCATGATCACGTCTCCAACGCCGCTCGGTTTTCCAACCGTGGACAAGCAGCAGGTTGTGGTTCTGAATTTCGACAATTCTGGCGTGCTGCGGAAGATGGACACCCTGAACCGCAAGGATTCCATCCGCGTCGGCATGGTGGGCGCCACAACCCCAACACCGGGCACCAAGACGTCGGTCATTCAGGAGCTGTTGGGTAACGTTGGCCGTTACAACCCAATGAGCAACATGAGCAGCACGTTTGGTGGCAGCCAAGGCCCACTGGGCAACCAGGGCACTGGCAATGGTGGTGCGGGTAATACCCTACCCTGATCTTCCGCTTATTTTGGCAGGCTGAGCAGAACGCCCAGTCCGCCAAGCGGGCTTTCGAGCAATCTAATCGTGCCTCCATGGGCATGAATGATGTCGCGGACAATCGTCAGCCCCAGACCGCTTCCCCCATTACTTCCTGATCGCGCTGAGTGCAAAATTGTCTCTCGCTGATCAGGTGGAATGCCGGGACCGTTATCTTCCACTGTAATCTCGACCCTTCGCTCCCCTTCCCAAAGGGAAATTCGCATGGCACCCCCATGCCGTCGGGCATTGTCTGCCAGATTGGTGAGCGCGCGCTTTAGAGCATCCGGGCGTACAGGTATTTCAATCCCTTCCCGCCCTTCGACCCCCAGAACCTGACCGCCGGCACGTTTTGCAGCCACAGCGACCTCGTCAATAAGGGATCGTAAATCCGTTGGAACAGGGCGTTCAGATCCCTCTCCACGCGCAAAAGACAGGTAGCTGCCGATCAGCCGCTCCATATCTTCGATATCAGTGACCATATCCTGAATATCGGGCTGAATATCTTCCGCCTGGATGCGCCCCTTCGTCGGAAGCATTGCCATACTAAGGCGCAATCGCGTTAAGGGGGTCCGCAGATCATGGGAAACCCCCGCCAGAACCGCCGTCCTTTGCGCGACAAACCGATTAACGCGATCCTGCATGCGGTTGAACGCGATGGCAGCCTGACGCACCTCACGCGCGCCCTGTGGGCGGATAGCGCCCTCGTCGCGCCCCAATCCGAAAAGCTCCGCAGCCTGAGCAAGCCGACGGATGGCACGCACCTGATTGCGCATGAACAGTGCTGCAATAATGAAAAGAAGTGCCGAACTGCTGAATGCCCACGCAACGAACATCCAGATCGGGCCGATACTGAGCCTCTTATGAGGCGTCAGAACGTCCAGCACACCGTCAGGCAATGCGATAGAGACTCTGACGGTTTCCGGAACGGCAGACCAGTCTACAAAAAAGGGTCGCCCCAGCCCCTGATGCAGAGCACGCTCAAAATCATCATCAATCGGACCGAGGACGTGATTCGTTCCTTCACGACTTAAAGTCGCCTTCGGATGGAAAACGAATTCAAGCTGGGTTCTAGCTGAAGCATCCCGGAGAAGAGCCTCGCGTCGATCCTGCTCGGGGGTACGCTCCAGCATCGACATGACGAGCGATACCTCCCCCGTGATGCCATCAGACAGGCGCCGGGAGACGACATTCAGATATGTTCCGTAAAACAGGATCAGGACGATTGCCTGCGTGACGAGTAGTGGCGTCAGAACGATCAACATGGATCGTCCCAGCAAAGAGCGCGGCAGAACACGTCGCAGCGGGCGATCCAGTCGCCCCCAGCGATCTTCAGATCCCGGGTTTGAGAACATAACCCTTCCCGCGAACCGTATGGAGAAAACGTGGCTCCTTGGGGTCAACCTCAATGCGCCGCCTGAGACGCGTTACCTGCACGTCCACAGCACGCTCGCCAATCTCATCCATGTCGAGCGCCTTGGCGATTTCCTCACGTGACATGACGACACCAGGGCGGGAGGTCAGCACTCCCAGCAGGGCAGCCTCTCCTCCCGTCAGATGAACGGGGCCATCCGGGCCAGTGAGGAGGCCACGCGGCACATCAAATTCCAGCGCTCCCAGCCGCAGAACGGAGGGCACTTCGGAAACCGTAGATACGGCGGGCGTAATCCTTCGTAGATGTGCCCGCAGGCGAAGCAACAGCTCCCGCGGCTCAAACGGCTTCCCAAGATAATCATCAGCACCGGATTCCAGTCCGTCGATCCGATCCGCGGGTTCGCCACGAGCTGTAAGCAGAAGAATCGGTAACGACAAACCCTCAGCCCTGAGCGCCCGTGTTAACGAAACCCCATCTTCGCCCGGCATGGTGACGTCCAGAACGATGGCATCAGGCTGGATCAGTTGCAAAACCTCACGGGCCTGACGGGCATCCTGTGCCGTTGTGACCCGATAACCGTTTTCAGCGAGATAACGCTGCAAGAGCCTGAGCAGGCGCGAGTCATCATCGACAACAAGAATATGCTCGTCACTCATCGAAACCCTCCTCCCGGCGCAATCTGAAGAGGCGAAAGAACGCGCTTGAACCCCTCAACCGCCGTTACTCCTGCCTCCCTGTAAGCTTTCGTCATGACTTCACGAATCAGCTGAAAAAGCTGTCGCTCAATCGCCTCCCCCTCAGGCGTGAGTTTGAGCGGACGCTTGCGCCGATCATGACGGTCTTCTTCCTGCACCAGAAAGTTTCGATCACGTAGGTCTCCCAAGGCACGGCCCAGGGACTGCTTTGTAATCCCGAGGCTGGCCAGCAGAGCGCTGGGAGTGATCCCGGGGTGAGCCGCAACCAGAAAAAGAATTCTGTGATGCGCCGAGCCCAGCCCATTCTCTCGCAGCAACGTCTCACACTCGGAATTGAGACTGCGCCACGCAAGCATGAGCGCTTCGTAGGACTGACGGATCTGTTCTTCACGAAGGTAAAGATGGGCAGTCGCAGAAGGTGGTCCGTCCGGAAGGCGCATTGTCACCGGACTATTTCCTCAACATATCCGAAGCGACTGAAATCCTCGATGCGCTGCGGGTACAGGATGCCATCCAGATGATCGTTCTCATGTTGAAGAACATTGGCATGAAAACCGACCGCCTCGCCTTCGACCACGTCTCCATTCTCATCCACACCACGATAATGGACCTTGGCATGACGGATAACATCACCCCTCAGCCCCGGAATCGAGAGGCAACCTTCACCGCAAATCATCATCTCCTCACCAAGAGGTGTAATTTCCGGATTGATCAAAACACGCGGTAACATGGCCTGTTCAGGGTCCGAAACCCGGTTCGCCGGCACACGATAGACGAAAAGACGCAGGGGGTGATGAACCTGCGGAGCAGCCAACCCGGCACCATTCGCATCGACCATTGTGTCGAGCATGTCTTTGATCAAATGGCGGATTTCCGGGGATGTTGGGTCAGAAACGGGTTCTGCGACCTGGTGCAGGACAGGGTGGCCCATACGGGCAATCTTGAGCAGAGCCATGAGCTTCCTCGATCAGTTGCAGAACGTTAACGCACAAATCCGCCGCAGATTGCGCATGGATAAAAATCAGCACAAGCACCATCGAATGAATTGCACATCTCCAAAAGAGTGTGTTAAGGCCTCCATCCCAATTGGATTGCCATATCACGGGTGACGCTAAAGGCGGGCCCAGAAGGAGTTGACGGCACCGTGCAGGTACTCGTTCGTGACAATAATGTTGACCAGGCGCTAAAGGCGCTCAAGAAGAAGATGCAGCGCGAAGGCGTGTTTCGTGAGATGAAGCTGCGTCGCCACTTCGAGAAGCCCTCTGAGCGT
Source organism: Gluconobacter sp. P5H9_a (assembly GCF_018812085.1). Classification (NCBI taxonomy): domain Bacteria; kingdom Pseudomonadati; phylum Pseudomonadota; class Alphaproteobacteria; order Acetobacterales; family Acetobacteraceae; genus Gluconobacter; species Gluconobacter sp. P5H9_a. The sequence continues at coordinate 25,298 of NZ_JACRVW010000017.1, read as the reverse complement.
CGCGCCCGCGAAGCAGCAGAAGCTGTTCGTCGTGCTCGCAAGATGGAGCGCAAGCGTCTGGAGCGTGAAGGCTTCTAAAGTCCTTCCCGTTATCTGAACGGACGAGAAAAGCCGCAGCCCTTGGGGGCGCGGCTTTTTTTATTGCCTTACATACCAAAATTCTGGGAGTTGCCTCCTCACCTTTTACGGCGAGGAAACAGACATCCCCTTTTCAGCGTGGATCCATCAGCCTACGGCTCAGATAAATCGCCTCCAGAGCCCGTTCATGCGCTACTTCAGCGGCATTGACAGTCCCGGCGTGGCCACCTTCCGTATCTTCATAATAGAAGAAGGGTATGTGAAGCTCCTGAAGGCGCGCCGCAAACAGGCGGGCATGCACAGGGCCAACACGATCATCTCGGGTTGAAGTGAAAATGAATGGTGTTGGATAGCTTACATCTGGCTTTAAGGCCTGAAGCGGTGAGGTCTTATCCCAGAACGCTTTTCCCTCGGATGTAGACACACTTCCGTATTCAGCCGCCCATGAGGCGCCTGCCGCCATGTGCTCATAATTCAGCATATCGAGCAACGGCACACCGATGATGGTCGCGTTCCACAGCTCCGGATGCTGCGTGAATTCTACCCCCATCAGCAAGCCACCATTAGATCGCCCACGAATACCCAGACGCTTGGCCGACGTAATGTTTCGGGAAAACAGGTCTCGGGCTACTGATGCAAAGTCATCATAGGCAGACTGGCGCCCTGCGTGACGCGCGGCTTCATGCCAGGCGGGGCCGAACTCTCCGCCACCCCGGATGTTTGCCATCACGTACACCCCACCACGCTCGAACCACGTGATACCAAGGTCTGGGTGGTAGACAGGCAGATATGAGAGGCCAAAGCCACCATAGGCGGTCATGAGCGTGGGGTTGGCACCATTCTTCGTCCAGTCTTTCGCATGCACGACAAAGTACGGGACCTGCGTTCCGTCTTTACTGGGCGCAAAAAGCTGCTCAACCGTGAGCTTGGACGAATCAAACAGCTCGGGCTGGCTATAGAGAAGCTGGGTGTTCTGCCTGGCTGTGTTGACGCTCCAGATCTGCGGCGGCTGAATGAAGCCTTCGAGTTGGAGATATGCTTCTGAGCTGTGGGGATCAGAGGAGACAATACTGGCGGCCATGTTCTTGGGCAGCTCAATGCTCCGACCAGACCAATGTCCGTTCGAACCCCGGCGATAGAGCATCAGTACCGGCTGAACATTGTCATACATAACAACGATCAGACCATCCTTGGTCGCCGCAATAGCGCCATCCATCCCATCCCCGATGGTCTGCCGCTTGGTCGGGGTGACAATGATCTCAGGGGCCTGAGGATGATCTGGATCTACCGCGACAACGCTGTCTGCTGGGATTGTCCCCTTCGCCGTGGGCCAGTCCTGGAGCAGATGGAAGACCAGTTGGCCATCCTGATAGCTCAGACCGTCATATTTTTCCGGCATGGGAAGCTGGCTCGTTTTAAGCGTTCCCGGATCCAGGCGTTCAACTTCGCTATGGAAAAAATCCTTGTGCCGGTCGATCAGGACGACCTGATGCCCCTGCCCGTCCCTCAGGACAGTGGGAACGACTTCCATGTCCTGACCGGTTCCACGGAACACTTCCTGAGCCTGAGACAGGCTCTGCCCGCGCTTCAGGGCACGGACAACATATGGATACCCTGACGTTGTCAGACCAGCATCGGTCGTACCCCAGTCTCGAGAGACCAGGACTGTATCCTTATCGAGCCACGCGACCGCCTGCTTCCCGTTTGGCAGCCGAAAACCGTTCTGCACAAACTGATTGGTGCTCGTGTCGTATTCTCGCAGTTCGTGCGCGTCTTCACCCGCATTGGACAAGCCCAGAAGGCAGATCCGATCTGCTGGTTCCAGACAGTTCAGCCCTTCCATAACCCAGTTGGCATGTTCAGACCGAGAAAGCTCATCCAAGTCAAAGCGCATCTTCCATAGCGGATGTCCGCTTTTGAAATCAGCCTCTGAAGTACTTCTCCAGACCCCGCGGGCATGAACTTTGTCCTGCCAGAAATTCCAGATCTCTCCCGCCATTTGCGTGGGAACAGCGAGACGATCCGGTGACTGCTGAGCCGAGAGGATCCGATCATAAAGCGGCTTGTATCTGGGGTCAGAAGCCAGAGCGTCCTGTGTTTTTTTGTTTTCAGCCTTCACCCAGTGAAGAGCTGCTCCGCCATCGACCTGCTCAAGCTGAGCCCTTGAGGGAGTGGCCGTAGCAGCCTGTACCGACGCAAAAGGAAAAAGAGGAAGTAAGAGACAGAGAGCCCGCAGTGCGGAGGGACGCATGCCTGATCCTTTCGGCCGTCATTCATAGTGATGACGGCATCGTAAAGATCACCCGCGGGAAAACAACCTCACCCCACGGCAACGGCACTAACAGCCTCTTCCACCTCCTGAAAGGTCGGCATGAGGTCACAGGGAATGCTTTTGCGGCCGATTTCTACACTGACCTGGGGCGCATTCCCTTGCAGATGCGCGACAATGACGGAACGAACCAAATCAAGGTAAGACGCCTCTTCTTCCACAACACCCCCCAGACGGCCTGCAATCGGGGCAACAATGCCATATGCCAGCAGAATACCGAGGAACGTTCCGACAAGCGCACCAGCAATCATCTCGCCCAACACGATAGGAGGCTTGCTGATGGATGCCATAGTCTTGATCACACCGAGAACGGCAGCAACAATTCCGAGAGCTGGAAGAGCATCCGAAACGGATTGCAGTGCGTGAGGAAGATGCATCTCCTCCCGCAGGTTCTTTTTAAGCTCCCGTCCCATCACGTCGTCCATCTGGAACGGATCTGTCGCATTCATGCCCGCCATCCGCAGGTAGTCACAGATGAAGGAACAGACCTGTCCATTGTCGCGAATTTTCGGGAAAGCTCCAAAGATCGTACTACCCTGAGGATCTTCAATGTGGCTCTCAATAGCCATCATTCCCTTGCTGGCTGCGAGTTTGGTCACGTGGAACAGCAGACCCAAAAGTTCAAGATAATCCTGTCGACCGTACTGCGAGCCTTTCATGGCTTTCTTCAAACCGGCCGGAAGGTGTTTCACAGCGGAAATTGAGTTGGCCATGACAAATGTGCCGATTGCTGCTCCCAGGATCGTCAGGAGTTCAAAGGGCATGGATGCAAGCAATGGACCTATGGCGCCGCCTGATGCCACGAAGGAGCCAAACACGCAGGCCAGAACGACACCAAGGCCGATAAGAATAAACATTCAATATTTCCTGAGTGGCGACTTGATTATGGTTGATCGGGAGACAGAACCAGAACGACGCGTCTGTTCCGTGGACTCAGCGGATTGGCATGATCAAAAAGGTTTCTATCGGCGTAGCCGCTAACGGTTTGCAGGCGTCGGTCTGGAAAGCCCGCCTGGACAAGAACATCCCTCGCCGCAACCGCACGGCTGCTGGACAGGCTCCAGTTGGATGGCAAACCGGTTTTGTAAGGCGCCGCATCCGTGTATCCGGCAATGGAGAGGTGTCCGGGGAGCTTTTCAAGATAAGGAGCGACTAGCTTCAGGAGTTGAAGGGCACGCGGCGTTGGAGTAGCAGAGCCCAGCGCAAACATTGGCTGATGCTCGGAATCTGCAATCTCCACATGCAACCCGTCATCACCAACCTTAACGGAAACATGATCGCGCACGTCTGTCAGTTGTGACGGGGCATTCAGGGCTCTAGTGATCTGATCGGCAGCATTCTGGAAGGCCTGCTTGTGGGGGAATGCCCCTTGGCCGGATACGGGCTCTCCTGGCTCGATCTGTCCATCACGCAGAACTACAATCTGTGCGCTGTGCTTTTCCGCATCTTTTTGGGGAAGATGTTTCTGTCCTGATGAACCGTCATCTGGATTTGGCCCCGCGGCCTGACCGGGCTTGACGGCCATAGGGCGATCAGAGGACGCGATGGGGGAGAGATCGGGCATGACGCTCAGTTTGGGTGGTGCGTCCTGCTGAACTGCTATCGGATTAAAGAAATTAGCGATGCCCTTACGTTGCTCTTCTGTTGTGGCATTGATGAGCCACATGACCAGAAAGAACGCCATCATGGCCGTCACGAAGTCCGCATAGGCAATCTTCCAGCTTCCGCCGTGATGGCCACCTTCTACAACTTCAAAACGCTTGATGATGATCCTGCGCTCGTCCTTGCCGTTTGCTTTCGACATGCTGCCTCCTGAGAGAGGTCAGTATGGCAATCAAAGGTTAAGGAGAGCTTTAAGTCCGCCTTGGCAACTGCACACCAGACGGCATTTTCACAACGTCAACGCGATAACAGCGAACATTATGGCCATGGCTTTGGCGACACAGCGTGTCCTGATCCAGCACGGCAGGAATGCGGTGAAGCTCTTCAATTTTTAACCCGAACGGCACCGTGGCAGCCGGAAAAGAAAACAGGCTCCACCTCGGATCTGACCCCAGCACCGGAAGGCTGTTCTGTGTCAAAGCGAGTTGAGATGCGAGACCATACTCTTCAGCCACGAAAGCGGATGCTCCCGTCTCCTGAGCACGAGCGACAAGTTTTTGACTGAAATCGGGCCATCCAGCCGTCTGTCGCTGGATCGGATCTTTAGCGGCGGGAAACGGCAACGGAGAGAAAACGGCTTGCCCATAAACCAGCACGGTCAAGACTATTCCGCTGATGACCGGCCACCGAACACTCCGGCCGGCTTCTATCGCAGCCAAAGCCAGGACGGGATAAACAACAGCCGGCCAGTTTGCCTGCACCCGATCGCCCAGAGCATGCGTGACAAACACAGCGAGAGGCAGAAGGCTTAGCCATGCCAGAAGCCTGTTCCGTTTGATGCACGCCCAGCCACCCAGAGCAAAGAGCCCGAAAACAAGGGGGGTCGCCAGACCAATCTGACCTCCGAGAAGCTCCAGCAGAAACTGGGATGCACGAGCCAGATGCCAGTCGCCTGCTCGTCCGCCCTGTTTCAGCAGGCTGACCCAATGATGGGATGCATTCCAGAGAAGAACTGGGGTCGTCGTGATGATCAAAAGCGGAATTGCCAGCCATGGACCAGCTTGCTTCCTGAGCCTCGGGGTCGTGAGAACTGTAACCCCAAGGGCTAAACCGATCAGAACAGCGGTATATTTTGAATCGAAGGCAAGACCGAGCAAAACACCTGTTAACAGCCACCAGCCGGTTGTTCTGCCCCCTGATGACGAGACGGCTTTCCCGAGTGTAAAAAGAGACACCGAAACAAAAAATACCAGCGGTGTATCCGGCGTCATGGTCGCCGATCCAAGTCCGAGCATCAGCGTTGCATTCAGGAGAAGAACGGCCTGAAAGCCCGATAACGGCCAAGGGCGGGACGGGAGCAGCAGCTTGGCCGCATGGTACAGCGCCCAGCTTCCCGGAAGAACGGAAAGCGGCCCAAGCAGACGCACCCCCAGAGGCGTGTCACCAGCAAGCCATGTTCCAATTCTGATCCAGAGAGCCACCATGAAAGGATGGTCGAAATAGCCACCCTGAAGATGGCGGGACCACACCCAATAGTAAGCCTCGTCAGGTGTGAGCGGCAAAAATGCTGCCAATCCGAGGCGCGTCACAGTCAGAGCAACAAGAAGCGCCCAGAACAGGCTGGCCTGCTTCTTGAAATTATCAGTCACGTCAGCGCCAGATGAGAGTGGAAGACACAGCATAATTCCAGACGACACCGATCACGGCCCCAGCGGCAGACGCACGGTCCCAGTGCCCATGGCCAACATCGTGCAGCACCATACGGGCCACCCCGATATTAGCGGCCGCCCCGAGAGAACAGACGGCGAAGAAAATAATTAATCCCACCCACATCTTCGCACCCTTCAGGCGGCGGTCATGATAGGTCAGACGGTTGTTGAGCAGGAAATTTGTCAGGATGGCAACGGCCGTTCCAACCAGTTGAGACTGAGAAAAATCCATTCCTCCCAGTCGGGCAATCTGCATCACGGCAACATTCACGACCACGCCAACAAGCCCAACCAGCGCAAACGCCAGAAAACGGGATGGCAGCCAGCCATGCGTGACTTTATCCAGAATCATCATTGCGAACTGGAGAAGAACAACGACATCCAGCTTGCTTTCTCCCGCAAGGCGCGGACGGAAAACAAAGGGTACTTCCGTGATCTTCACGGACTTTGGCGCAGACATCGCCAAATCCAGCAGGATCTTGAAACCAGTTCCGGAAAGTTTTGGAAGAACAGTCTGAAAAAGCTCTCGCCGCATGGCAAAGAACCCGCTCATCGGATCAGTAAGGCGGTGCGGCAAAACCGATTGAGCAGCGCGAATTCCGGTGTCTGACAGGAGATGCCGCCAATAACCTGCCAGCCCGGCATTGTCTCCGCCTTCTACGTGGCGGCTGGCGACAACAATATCGGAGCCGGCATCAAGATCTGCCAGCATTTTGGGCAGAACAGTCTCGTCGTGCTGCAGGTCCCCATCCATGACCGCCACATACGGTGCGCTGGACGACAGAAAACCCTCGATAACAGCGGATGAGAGACCCCGACGTCCTACCCTTTTGATGACCCTTACACGAGGATCATTGTTCGCAACTTTCGAAACTCGCTCGGCAGTTCCGTCCGGGGAGTTGTCATCAACAAAAATGACTTCCCAACGTTCTCCTTCAAGAGCTGCATCCAGAGCTGCGACAAGTGGAACAACATTCTCTGCCTCATTATAGCAGGGAACAATAATGCTGATCCGGGCAGGCAGAAGCATCCCAGCGCTAACCGTTGGGGATGCTTCTGCCATCAGATAGGAACTCCAGCCAGATCACGACTGGTATGGATGGTCTGGAGTGTCTGCACCCGCACAACGTGGACACTGTCTGTCAGACGGCGGGTCAGAATGTTCTGGTGGGCAGCATCACGAGCGACGAGACGGACGAGGAAATCTCCTCCGCCACGGATCATGTGGCATTCGCGTGTTTCGGGCCAGGCGCCGACCTGCGCCTCAAATGCCTCCAGAACACTTCCCTTTTGGCTATCGAGACCGATGAGGGCATAAAAATTGAGCGACCAGCCAAGCAGGGCTGCGTCAACTTCTGCATGATACCCTTTGATGATGCCAAGTTCTTCCAGACGCCTGACACGCCTCAGACAGGGGGGAGCGGAAATACCGGCGCGTTTGGCCAGCTCCACATTGGTCATACGACCGTCTGCCTGAAGCTCGGCGATGATCTGCCGGTCAATGGCATCCAGTTCAACGGGGATGGAAGAGAAAGAAGCGTTCATTTGAATCTGACGTATATGGCAGGTGGCAGCGTCCGCAAAGATGGCACATGCGTCTGAAAGCTCTATATGAGGGGTCAAAACACGGACGAGGATCGATCATGCCTGAAATCCATCATACGGACCTTCTGGTCGTGGGCGCAGGCCCCGCTGGCTACACTGCCGCCATTTATGCCGCACGCGCCAGCCTGAAACCGATTCTCGTGACGGGTCTTCAGCCTGGCGGCCAGTTGACCATCACGACCGACGTTGAAAACTACCCTGGCTTCGCGGCTCCCATTCAGGGCCCTTGGCTGATGGAGCAGATGCGTGAACAGGCTGAACATGTCGGCACACGCCTGATCTATGACCTGATTACCGAGGCAGACCTGAAGAACGGCCCGGCCGCAGATGGATACTTTCATCTGAAAGGCGACTCAGGGGACGAGTTTCTTGCACGTACAGTCGTGATCGCAACGGGCGCTCAGGCCAAATGGCTCGGTCTCGAGTCGGAAAAGCGCCTTCAGGCTGGCGGCGTTTCGGCGTGCGCAACCTGTGACGGCTTTTTCTATCGCGGTAAAACTGTTGCGGTCGTGGGGGGTGGCAACACAGCCGTGGAAGAAGCGCTCTATCTGACTCACCACGCTGACAAGGTTCACGTGTTTCATCGACGGGACGGTTTCCGGGCCGAACGCATTCTGCAGGAGCGTCTTTTTGCGAATCCGAAAATTGAAGTTCACTGGAATCGTGCTGTCGAAGAAGTTCTTGGTGCCGGAACGCCGGAAGTGGTGTGTGGCGTTCGCCTGAAGAATACCCAGACGGGAGAGAGCGAAACTCTGCCCGTTGATGGTGTATTCGTCGCCATCGGTCACAGCCCGAATACCGGGCCGTTCCGCCATGAAGTGGCCTGTGATGAAGATGGATATATCATCACGGAAGCCGGTGGAACACGCACTTCGGTAGAGGGTGTTTTTGCCGCAGGCGACATTCAGGATCGTATTTATCGGCAGGCTGTGACGGCTGCGGGCACAGGATGCATGGCCGCTCTGGAAGCCGAACGCTACATTTCTGGCATACCTGCTATGACAAAAACTTGACCCTCGTCGAAGGTTCAGACAGTTTCGTCCCTTCAACGACACACCGCTTAAACAACGCCAGGTGACATGGGCAAGAAGGACGAGGACCGACGCGCCAGCGATCGGGGAGACCACCACATGGATTGGGACAAACTGCGTATTTTCCACGCAGTCGCCGAAGCCGGGTCCTTCACCCATGCAGGTGACAGACTTAACCTGAGCCAGTCTGCCGTTTCGCGGCAGATTTCAGCTCTGGAGGAGGTTCTGCGTGTTCCGCTGTTTCATCGGCATGCACGAGGCCTCATCCTGACTGAACAGGGTGAGGTTCTGAATCGCACCGTGCGTGAAGTCTTCTCCAAGCTGGCCCTGACACAGGCATTCCTGAGCGAAAGCAAGGAACGAGCGGCGGGCAAAATAAAAATCACGACAACCACCGGTTTTGGCCTTTGTTGGCTTTCTCCGAGACTGCATCGCTTTCTGGAACTGCACCCTGATATCGAGGTCACGCTTCTTCTTGAAGACGCAGACCTCGATCTGGGAATGCGTGAAGCAGACGTGGCTATTCGCCTGCATCCGCCGACACAGCCAGACCTTGTACAGCGCCATCTGGCCAATTTCCCGATGCCAATTTATGCCAGCCCAGACTATCTGGATCGGTACGGCACGCCGACAAATCTGCAGGAATTAGCGGAACATCAGATCATCGGCTTTGCCGGGCGTCATTTGCCGCTACCGAATGTAAACTGGCTTCTGGACCTTCTTCGGCATGAAGGGCTGGCACATCGTGGGAGCAGGCTGGCGATTAACAATATTGCCGCTGTTGCCAATGCCATTGCGTCCGGAACGGGAATTGGCTCTCTTCCGCTTTACACGGCAGCGTCTTATCCCAACCTGGTTAGAGTCCTGCCAGGTCAGGCTGTGCCTCTGGTAGAGGCATACTTCGTGTATCCAGAAGAACTGCGAACATCCAAAAGGATCGCAGTATTCCGCGATTTCCTGCTTTCAGAAATCAGCAGTCTCAAGGGCCAGGAATAAGGCACATCTAACACCGCCGCGTTTATCCGCGGCGGCCGTGCCCCGTGACACAGGCATGCTGGGCTGCGCTAGACCGGAAGACGGCTTCGCCGACCGGCGCGAAGCCATTTCCATGCCGGGCATGAGTGCTTTCAACGTTGCTCTTGAGAACAATCAGACCCAGTTGAGAATGATAACAGGGCACGATGCTACTACGACCTTTAGGCCCCTGTAGCGTTTTTGCTGAAGCCGTTTTTTTAAAAGAAGATTCTGAGGCAGCTTTTGCCGAAGGAAGCCCGGTGCAGAACACTGCCCCTATGAAAATCGGGACTATCCAAACATGTAAAGAAGGGGCTTTCCGCATGCCCCCAGAATAACGCACAACGGATCTTAGCGCGCGTCCGAAAACGGTAGCTCTGCTGTTATGCTTCAAAAAGCGGCGCCCAAAACACAGCGAGAAGAATATCCAGTCACTCTGACCCGGCTGACTTCGTTGCGCTGTGATTCACACGCTCTCGCAGCTCTTTTCCAACCTTGAAAAAAGGAACACTTTTTTCTTCAACAGAAACGGTGTCCCCGGTTCGAGGATTCCTGCCCGTTCGTGCATCTCGGCGACGTGGAATGAATGCGCCGAAGCCCCGGAGTTCAACACGATCACCTCGTGCCAAAGCTGCGCTGATCTCGTCAAAAATGGTGTGAACGATCCGCTCGATATCCCGCGTCAGAAGGTGCGGATAAATCGTGGAAAGCTCTGCAATAAGTTCCGATTTGGTCATGACTGCAGCCTATCTGCCTCCGCCCATGAAACTGGCTTTTCAGGGTTGCAGAATCGCAACGGCCCCGTCAAGGCTGCTGAGGGTTAATCGTCCTGCCAGCATCTCCGTGAAGCCTGTTCCAAACACACCTTCAAGCATGGCCCGTTTGCGGGGAAAATCATACCAGTGCTTCTTGGACACAGAAAGCAATGGCATGACGGGATACTGCGCGTCTCCAATTTTCAGGCGCTGCCTGAGCCATTGCCGCGCAGTGTCTTCATCACCCAATTCATCGACCAGACCTAAGCTCAGAGCCTGACGCCCCGTATAGGCCCGCCCATCAGCAAGACTCCGCACCTTGTCCTCAGGCATGTGGCGCCCTTTGACGACCATGGCGACAAACTGATCGAAGAGATCATTGACCAAGCCCTGAAGCATCGTGCGCCCTTCAGGCGTGAGATGACTTGTGGGATCAGTCTGATCTTTCATGGCACCAGACGTAATAGCAGCAACATCAATGCCGACACGCCCCAGCAACGGAGAAAGATCGGGGCGCTGCAGGATCACGCCGATCGAACCCGTCAATGTGGAAGGCAGTGCAACGATATGCTGTGCTGGAACTGAGAGCATGTAGGCAGCAGACGCGCCCATATCGCCCATCGTGACAACGACCGGCTTGACCTGCGCAAATTTCTCGATCGAGTCGTGCAGACGTTCCCCGCCCGTGACACCACCGCCCGGGCTATCAACGACCAGTAGGAGTCCGGTTACTGAAGAGGACTTCTGTGCTTTGCGAAGAGCCGTCGTGATCTGGGAAACGTCATTTCCGATCACGCCGTGAACCACCAGACGCGCAATGTGCGGACGCGCATCTAAACTGGAAACAGTTGAGTGGCTTTTACCAACAGCAATAATAAGCGCTGCAAGAAAAAACAGAAGCGCAGCGCCCCTCCAGAGAAGGAGGCGCTTGCTGTCAGCCATGGATCGGAGAAGCGTCTCTGCCTCTAAACTCATGAAACAGTATTCTCCGACCACATGACAGATAGTGCTTTTTCAGAAAGACAATTCCAGAAAGCCGGGAATTAGTCCTGCTTCTTGGACTGACGCGTCCGGCCAGTTTCTTTCTTGCCTTCGCCTGTTGCGCTGATCTTGCGGCCCAGACCGATTTCGCGTGCCAGAGCCGAGCGACGCTGTGCATAGTTCGGAGCAACCAGCGGATAATCGGACGGAAGACCCCAACGCTCACGATACTGCTCTGGAGACATATTATAAGCGCTCTGAAGGTGCCGCTTGAGCATCTTCAGTTTTTTGCCGTCTTCAAGGCAGACGATGTAATCCGGGAATACTGAACGCTTGATCGGCACAGCAGGCTGCGGACGCTCTGGCTGCGGCTCTTCCTGTGGAGCACCAGCATTTGCAAGAGCTTCATAAACCTGGCGGATCAATGCCGGGAGAGACGCCGCATCCACATTACCCTTGGAAACCTGTGCAGCAACGATCTGCGCTGTAAGCTCCAACAGATCCGGGTGGGATGTATTCTCCGACATAATATCTTACCTTCCATTCAAAATAGCATTTTTACTATGCTCAACAGCGTGAAATCATTCTGCCGAGCCTGTTTGCAGAATATATACCCAATACCACCGAGATAGCCACTCAACTTTAATACCAAATTGACCACACGTTCCTTAAAAAAGAAGTAATCACTTCAGAGCGTGTTTCGGAATTCGCTAATTTTCTTTCCGGGAAGCCTTATGCAAACCGTTGACGCTACACTCTGTTCACCAAGTGATTTTTCAGGATGGCGAACACAATCGCGTAATTTCCTGAGCAAGCGAATCACGGGGCCTTCCATCACTTGGAGTATTAGAGCGCCTGCCGCTCTTTACGCGGCGAAAACCGATCGGGATTTACCTGACACCCCCTCCCCTTTTCGCTTACCCCGAAAATTTGCCGCCCTCATTCCGTCTGTGTTTGCGTCTGATATTCCTGAGCGATTTGATATTCTTTATCGCGCGCTGGAATATATCCGGGATCATGGAAACCCCCTCGAGGCCGACATCATTCGATTTGAGAAGATTGCCAGCACTGTTCGAGAGCAAATTCTTGAATTAAGGGGCGCGTTTCCAGAAAACCGGCTCACAAACTGGCAGATCATTAGAACAGGCCAAGCGCCTCAGTTGATTGATAGTCAGAGATATCCTCTCATCAGACTACGCGTCTCCCCTTGGGTTCTTCTTTCAGATGACACGACAGTTTGCTGGGACGGCCATAAATACTACGTTGGACCGCCCATTGATGGAGCGGGGCGCACTGACGTGGATCTCGTTAATCTTGCCCAGGAAACGGCAACTGCCGGACGGGACAATGCCTTCTGGGCAAACCCCGCGACAGTACATGTGACACCGGATCAGGAAGATATTGAACAGACACCTTCCCTGTCCGAACTGCGGTCCCTCGCCGTGGATTGTTCTCTTTGTGACCTTTGTCATCATGCGTCGCGCACGGTTTCCGGAGAAGGCACGATGGAGGCCCAGATTCTCTTTGTAGGCGAGCAACCCGGAGATCAGGAAGATCTTCAGGGAAGACCGTTTGTTGGCCCAGCGGGACAGCTCTTCGAGCGCGCACTTCAAGAAGCCGGAGGCAATCGGGAACAGGCCTGGATCAGTAACGCCGTCAAACATTTCAAATTTGTCCGTCGCGGCACACGGCGCATCCATCAGAAACCGGATGCGACTGAGGTGGCCTCCTGCGCTCCGTGGATCGCGGCGGAACGCCGTATCCTACGCCCAAAAGTTACAGTTCTACTCGGGGTTACTGGCGCCAGTTCCGTCCTTGGACGACCAATCACTATTTCACGAGAGCGTTCCCGTTACATAACTTTGGAAGATGGCAGTACTGGCATTGTGACTGTCCATCCCTCTTACCTGCTCAGAATTCCAGATGAGGACAGCAGGACACGTGAATACACAAAATTTGTTGCAGATCTGAGAATGGCCATTTCCGCTCTCGCCTAATTGACAGCTTCAGGAGTAAGAAAGCCGCACAATGAGTGGCAGTACTACGTCAACAGGACGTCCGACTCCGAACAGTTCTCCATCAGGTGCAGGTGCGTCAGCCGCTCTGCGGCCCAGGGTCAAGCTGCCCCTGTCATGGATCTATGCGCCATCAGCAGCGACCCTGACTTTTGCTCTGCGAAATACATTTGCAGCCTGTCTCGCCATCGGAATTGCCTTCTGGATGGAGCTGGACAGTCCTGCATGGGCCGCAATGACTGTCTGGGCTGTTGCACAGGCCACCCGTGGTGAAAGCCAGTCCAAAGCCAAATGGCGTATCATTGGAACAATTACCGGAGCGGTCGCATCTATTGCGTTGATGGCAGCCGCGCCTCAGGCACCCTGGCTCTTCTTTCCCATGATCGCCGTCTGGATTGGCGTGTGCAGCGGGCTCGCAACATTCGTAAGTAACTTCCGCTCTTATGCCCTTGTTCTTGCAGGATATACCTGCTCGATCATTTGTATGGATGCTGCTTCCGATCCGGACAATATCTTCACCGTTGCCGTATCCAGAACCACTTACATTACCCTCGGCGTTCTGTGTGAAGCCTTCATGGGTCTGATCTTTGCCACCACTCAGGAACGGCAGGCCCGGATCCAACTGCGCCAGAAGCTGGAGTCTGCTCTGGTTCTCGTTACGAAGACGCTTACGAGTATTCTCGGTGAGGAGCGCGGCGCCCTGAATGCAGCACGCAGGCAGTTTGGCACTATCCTCAGCATTAACGATCAGATTGAATTTGCAGAAGTCGAGATGGGCCCGCATGGACACGAAGGTGACCATGCCCGTGCCGCTCTTGCCTCCGTATCAGCCCTGCTGTCTCGCGGGTTCGGTATGGCAATGCGCCTGCAACTTCTGAACCATGACCACCCTGCCTTCACGCAGGCCGCTGATGAAATCCTCTCGTTCCTGAAAGATTTCCCGAAGCGTATTGCCAATACTGAATCTGTCCCGGATCTTTTGGCAGAACTCCAGCATCTCCGTGATGTTTGCCGCCTGTATGCTGCCCCTCACCGGATTACTGATCTGGAGAACAGCAATGAACCCATTCCTGGAACAGACCCGTTCGATCTACGCCTGAATGAACAGGATACCGAGACACACCTTGATGAACGCGTTCTCTTCATGTCACTTGGAGAATTGCTCGGGGACCTGGAACTTGCCATCAAGGAATACGAGGCCAGCACCCACTCTATTCCAGGCGATCATTTTCATTTCCAGCGCCAGACTCACCGCGACACACGCGAAGCAATTCATAACGGCCTTCGCGGGGCTTGTGCCGTTCTTGTTACGGCCCTGATTTATGAAGTCACAGCATGGCCAAGCGGACTTGGTTTCATTGCCATCACAACGCTGGTCTGCGGCCTGTTCGCCACTAAAGAAAACCCGGTTCTTGGTACTACCGAGTTTTTGAAAGGCGCTCTGGTCGCTTACGTCGTGGCGTGGATACTTGTCTTTGTCCTTATGCCCAAGGTTACGACCTTCGAGACTTTGGCGCTCTTCCTAGGTCCGGCCATGTTCCTTGGTGGCTTGGCAAAAGGCAATCCGTCCACTGCTGGCGGCGCTGCTGCTTATGGTCTTCTCCTCCCTGCAATGTTGGGACTGGAGAACCACCACGTGATGAACGAAGTGGCGTTTTATAACGGCAATATGGCCGTTGTTATGGCGGTGGGCATCAGTGTCCTGGTTTTCAGGACCGTATTGCCATTCAACAGTTCTGATGAACGGCTGCGTCTCCGCAGAATTATGCTGGCTGAACTGCGCGGACTGGCGGATCCCGCACAGACACCTCAAATCAGTATCTGGATCGGCCGCAATACGGACCGTTTCGCACGCCTGATCCGCCATGCTGGCCCTACCCCCGCTCCGCTCATCGAAGCCTGTATTCTGGGGACGCTCGCCACACTTACGCTGGGCCTGAACATTATTCGCCTACGAACCCTCTTGGACCGCGAATACCTTCCCGACAGCGCAAGACGCCCGATCCAACTGGTGCTCCATTACGTCGAGCAGTCTACCCGACGCCATGATAAGGCCGCTCGTGTCGCCAATGCGGCCGTAAGACGACTGCGCGCACTGGATGAGCATGAGACAGATCTGGTCACGCGACTGGAAATGACGCGGGCAATCACTTACCTCGTCGTTATTGCTTATACGATGCAAACGAACGCAGACTTCTTAGATGCCAGCCGCCCATTTAGAGGCGAGCGCAGCCATCTGAAAGTACAAGAGTCCCGTTAGGCGACAAGAGAAGTATGCTTCTCACATAGCTTGGGAATTTTGAAGATTGCAGAGCGATTACAATCTAGTCTGATTTATTCCCAATACCGCGACACAACCCACGCTCCAAGACGGAGGATAGTCTTCGTAAGGGTTAAGGTCAGATACACAGATCTTGGGAATTATGGCGGAGAGGGTGTCCGCCGATGTGGGGCGTCACGGAAAAGCAGATCGGCGCAATAACCTTTGTTTTTCATGGTTTTACAGAAATACATGCCATCCTGAAGAAGCAGATAGACGCATTGAAACCCATCCCGTAAGGTGGGACGGAAGATGGGACTGAAAAGCCATGAGCAAGCTTCCGCCGAACCAGATGAATGCCCGCAAGGTCGCCTCCCTCAAAGACGGGGTTCACGGCGATGGCGGAAATCTATGGATTACCGTCCGGGGCGACACCCGGGCCTGGACCTTCCGCTACAAAAGCCCAAAGACCGGCAAAAGACGGGAGATGGGACTCGGTCCCGCCCGGGATATTTCTCTGGCTGATGCCCGACTCCGGGCAGCCGAGAACCGGCGCCTGCTTCTGGAGGGGATCGACCCCCTGGAAGAGAAAGCCCGGCAGAAGGGAGAAACCGTTCAGAAGCGCACCTTCGCGCAGGTTGCCGAGCAGTACATCACCGAGCAGGCTCCCGGCTGGAAAGACCCGCGTTCGGCGCCCATGTGGCGCAGTTCTCTGGAGCGGCATGTCTCTCCCATCCTCGGCCAGAAACCGATTGGCAGCGTCCAGACAGAGGACGTGCTCGCTGTCCTGCGACCAATCTGGGAGAGCACGACCGAAACCGCAACACGCCTGCGTGGACGGATGGAGCGTATTCTGGACTATGCGCAGAGCCATCACTGGCGTGAGGGTGAGAACCCGGCCCGCTGGCGGGGGCACCTGGCGAACATCCTCCCCAAACCCACGGCCGTCACCAAGGTGGTGCACCATGCTGCCTTGCCCTATCGCGACCTCCCGCCGGTCTACAGCCGGCTCGGCGCCGAGCATGGTGTAGGAGCTCTGGCCGCACGGTTCGTCTGCCTGACCGCCACCCGGTCTGGCGAGGTCCGCAAGGCCCTGTGGTCGGAGATCGATCTGAAGAAAAAGATCTGGACCATCCCGGCCGAGCGGATGAAGGCCGGGCGGGAGCATCGTGTGCCCCTGACGAACGGAGCTATGGCGCTCCTGTATAAAGTCCAGACTCTGAGATCCAGTTCCGGTGAGGACAGTTTCGTGTTTCCCGGTGGCCGGGTCGGATCACCGCTAAGCGATGTCGCCGTCTCGAAGGCCCTCCATCAGGCCGCAGGCACGAAGGATGTGACGATCCATGGTTTGCGTTCCAGCTTCCGGGATTGGGCTGCCGAGGAAACCGACTTCCCGAGGGAGGTCGCCGAAATGGCTTTGGCCCATGCCATCGGTGACAAGGTCGAGGCGGCCTATCGCCGGGGGGATCTCTTCAACAGGCGTTCCGAGATGATGCATGCCTGGGAACGCTTCTGTGCCGGGCAATCCAGTGAGGCGGTCGCAAAGCCTTCGCGCCCCAATCCTGACAGCGCCCCGCTCTTCACCTGGAAAGACTCTGAAACCGGGGATTCAGACGCCTGACCGGGTCTCAAACTTCCGAAAACCTTTCCGGGGTAGGAATGGTTTCAATGCCTTTAGGATCCCAGCGTCGCCTCTGTGGCAAAATGCATGAATTCTGCCGACCGCACTGAAGGCCCCTCAAACGCCCGATGACGCGTCACACATGCGTCATTCATGCGTCATGCTGGCCCGAACACTCTCCGTGACGCGTCATCCATGCGTCATGTCGCCATCGCGCGGACCCGGGATGCGTCATTCAAGCGTCACACGCCGAGGGCGGATCAGGATGATACCCGATCAGCAACTGCAGACCATGGCAATGCGCCATAAAATCGGGCTGCCAGATCGTCCGAAATGGCACGATACCGGGTTTTTGGAGCAAGGCTCCAAAAACCCTTTTAAAACAGTCGCTTAAAACCGTTTCATGTTCGTGCCCCGCCGGGGGCGTCCGCATCACGCTGTGACGCGTCATCCGGACCTGCACGCGCCCCCGTTCCGGGGTCGCGCCGCCCGGAGGGCGGCGGTGCAGAACTCAACCTCTCTTCCTCTCTCTCACGACGGAAAATGATCAAAAGGGTTCTGTCGTTTTTTTGGCTTCGCAAGGGAGGACCGGGCTGGTCCTCACCCCAGAGGGCTCACGCAAAGCGTGAGCTGGAATGGTCGCCGTGCGACCAGAGCGAGGGTTTTCTCCCTCGTTTCCGCTGGGGCTTCCTTCTTTCTGGAGCCTTTCGCAATGACCAGATTAGTCACCGAACTCGACACGCTTTTTGATGCCCACGCCGTGCTTGCGGGCGTCGTTCTTCCCACACTGCGCGACGTGATCGCACAGCCCGGAGCGTTCAGCAGCGACACACGGCTTGAGGGCACGCTGATCGTTCTGGCGCAGACAGTCCGTTCCCTGAACCGGGCGCTGACGGAGAACGCAGGAGACCGGACATGACGTCCTTCCGGCGCACGGACCTGGCTGTCCGCCTGATGGGTCTTGTCTCCTCCCGTGATCGCCCGGACGCTCCGCTCCGGCCGACCGGGACTGCCGTCTGTCTGTACGATCTTGTTCTGTCCCGGGCCGAACCCGTGCCCGTGGCTGAGCGGTTGGGCCTGTGGTTTCCCTGTCAGGAGGCCGATCAGGACCCGGCACACAGACAGGCTCTGCGGGACCAGATCCTGCAGCAGCCCATGCCGTTACCAGTCGGTGCAGCGGAGGGCACTGAAGATGGCGCTTTTCTTTCTCCTGGCCTGCATCCAGATCTCGTTCTGCTCATGGGGGTGCAGGAGGCGGCCTGGCTTGGTCCCTGCTCAACGAAAACAGCGCAGGTCATGACCCTTGCCGATCTGATGCACCAGCTTGCGCCAGAGTTGGCAGGGATTGGAGATGATCCGGAAAGACTTCTGGTTCGGTTTGCAGCGGAAGACCGCTCGGGCGTCCATCCGGCTTCCGATCTCGTCCGCATTCATGCCGCGGCAAGACTGATCGAGGCGCTTTGGACCGGACAGATGCCTGGGAGCGGCCTCCCGTATCGCCTGTAACGCCTGTAACGCCTGACACCGACAGGCCCGACAGCGTCGGCCTGTCCCTTCATTTCATCTTCTCAAAAATCTGGATGCTTCATGCTTCTTACAAAAACCCCGGTCGCTGCTGCGACCGCGCGCCGTCACGCGCGCTCTTTCTTCGAGCCCACGGATGACGATCTCGATCTGTATCGCGACATTAGCTTCAGACTGAAGGCACAACCGCCCTCAAGCCTGTTCCGCTACCTTCAGCCGGCGGGGCGGCATCTCACGCAACTGGGTGATGAAGAACCCGGCGTCTGGGCCTGCCTCCTGCGCAGGGTCGAGCAGCGCTGGCCCGGTCTACCCAGCCGTGGCCGCGTTGCTTCTGACGGAACCCGGTTGAATTCAGCGCTTGAGCGCATTGCTTACGAGGCCGTCAAACCCGTCGTTCCGCGGGATGTCGCGCTGGATCTGGAAATCGCCCTCGACCCGTTGCAGCAGCCGCGGTTCTATTCCGATTTCGCCATCCGTTTCGGGTCACGTGTCATGCATATCGAGATCGTGGGCGCCTGCGGTGCGGACCGCGTGACACGCAATGACTGGGAAGCGCATCTGCTGGCCCAGTTTGACCGACGGCTGGAGGTGTACCGGCAGCAGCGCCTTACGCCCGAGATCTGGTATCTCAACGACCTCCTTGAGCCAGCGCAGTTACAGAAGCGTTTCCTCGCCCTGGTAGCGCAGCTTCGCGCGGGAGGCGGGTCATGACCCAGGGTCCGATCCGGCTGCCGCGCTGGCCCATCACGCGCCTGAAACTGCTCGATATCACGCCGGATCAGAAAGGAGCGCCCTATGCGGGCGCTCCCGTCACGCTGCTGCAAAGGGATGGCTTCGTCGAAGGACGCAGCCTGCTCTGGCTTGGCGCCCCCCGGCGTTCCTTGGGTCGTCTGGAAGAAAGTCTCGATGAGCACGGGCAGCCTGCCCTGACCATCAGCGATCGCCTGTTCAGGGCCCTGATGCCGGTGGATGCGCCTCAACCTTTTATTTTGGCGGGGTTTCACATGTCGTTCCTGCGCCGCGTGCTGGGTGGGCCGCAGGATCGACCGCCTCATGATCTCTGTCTGTACCGGCTCGCACGCCAGCGGGCATCGTGGTTGCGGCCGTGCGGGTTGCAGGAATCCGTTCTCGAACTGCGGACAGACCTGATGACAGAACTGACGCAGGACAGCCCTTTTCTGCGTTTGAACTGCGCAGCCGTGCTGCTTGAAACACTGCTGGAATGGGAGCCGCTGAACCGGCTGCTCGTATTGTCAGGAAATGTTGTTTCTCCACCGCCTGGCGAGGAGGAACCCTTCGGTCAGGCCGCAGAGTGGAGTTGTCTGCCTCAAGGTCCTGCCATGCTGGAAGACTGAGTGACCAGCGGAGGCGTCGACGGTGACTTGGGAAGGTTTGAAAATGCCCTCAGACCCGGACGATGCATCCAGCTCTTCAGCGGCCTGGGTTAACCCCCTCTGCTCGCAACAGCAGAGGGGGCTTTCCCCCTGTAACCTCAGAACAGCCCACTGCCAGTTTTGACAGCGGAGGCATTCATGGTGTGATGCCAGACGACATCGCCGTTGAAGATCACGGTCAGCGTCTTTTCCGTGCCATGGGTGCCCTGATGCAGATCGCCATAGAGCGGAATGAAGTTGGCAGCGTCAGACGAGGCATTGGTGAACGCATAGCGCCACTGCTCATGGCCGCTATCGGTGAACGTGCTCTCGCGCGGGTCTCCGAACAGGGCCCGGATCTGGACCTTGGTGGTCACACCATCATGGATCTTCTGATCGATGGACGCGCTGGTCTCGTTTTTGAGGGCTTCGTTCCCTTCCGAAGCGCAGCCTGTCAGGGCGATCAGCCCCGTGAGAGACAACGTGACGGCAAGAGTTCTGAGAAAACGTGCAGACATGCGGGATCCTTTGCTGTTTTTGCAAAACAGTCGATGACGGGAGAATTGGAAAAAAGCGGGCGACCTGCCGAAAAACGAACGGACCGTCTCAGTCCAGCCCGCGAAGCCTGCGGCGGTCTTCAGCAGCTTTCAGTTTCCGGAGAAACGGTTCTCGTGGAGCCGTCCAACAGCTCATGCCCAGAATGAATGCAAAGAGCGGATGCCAGGACAAAGCCAAGGCGATGCCGCACAAAAGACAGGCACCCACTCCGAACCACGAGACATATCTCAGCAGAAGCCGCGTCTCGTCTTCCTCGGCACCATACTCTTCGAGATAGTCAGCCAGACGGGCCGCGCGTTTTGCTTCGGTCGCTTCGCTGTACAGACCGTCGGTTGAAGACGTCATGAGCGCTTATCTCCCCCAGTGGGCGTGGAAGACGACCCGGATCACCAACACCGTACCCAGCATTAGAGCCGCAGGGGGCAGGACGTCGCGGGCCTTCAGCCACGCGAACAGCCTGACCGACGATCCGAGCGCCAGCACCAGCAGGAGAAGAACGATCAGGACAAGGAGGATGGAGACGACCATGTCAGGCGCCCCCTGACCGGCAAGAACAGGGGACAGACCAGAAGACACAACGGGACAAAGACATCATCGCCAGCTCCTTGAGGTTCCTGTGTGGCAGGACAGCCCTGCACACACGATGAACTCAACAAGCCAGATGATCTACGATTTTCCGCGTATCGTCAATACGGATATGCGCCTATTTATTCAAACAGGTTCCCGTATATCGTGAGCGCCTCAGGGATGAGGCACGCCGCCGATCCAGACCACTTCGCCGAGCAGTTTGAAGCACTCCAGGCGATCGGCCTCAACGTCCTGAGGCGGGTAGCGATGATTGTCAGCAATCACTCGGACCCCGCCACCGAGTTTGGGGTCAAGGCGACGGATCAGGATGGCGCCAGCACTCTCCAGCGCATAGAGCGCGCTGCCCGTCACGGTCGTGACGCTCCGGTCCACGATGACCAGATCACCCGAGGACAGGGTCGGCTCCATCGCATCCCCTGCATTGCTGATAAGGCAGAGAGCTGTGAGGTCTCGGGGAATGACACTCTGCAACCAGTCACGGCCAATCCGCAGGCCGTCTTCATGATGATCATACCAGGGCACAACGATCTGACGGGTCGAGGTGGTCTGGACCGTTGTCGCCCCGGAGGGTGAGCCGCCAGCCGTGCCAAAGGCGATCCAGTCCAGGGACACACCGCAGACCCGGGCCAGCGACGCAAGGGCGGAGAACTTCATCTCCCCGCCATTCATGTAGTCTCTCAAGGTCGTATACGGCACGCCCGCCGCCTTGGCGGCATGGGTGATGCCAATACTCTGCGCCGCTTCGCGGAGGCGCTCGCCGCGCTCGCGCATCAGGCGGATCTGGTCGTCCATGAGTTTACGCTTTCGCCTGGAATGTCGGGGCACGCAGAGGGTCCTCATTCGGAAATGAGGCATGAATACGATATTCCGCTTGATATGGAAGTCGGAAAACCGTATCGGTTGACATCGAAATGTTGCGTGGCCCGTGACTCGTCATCGTCAGATCCTCGCATGAAACCGACATTTTTGTCCAAGGGATTGTCATGCCTGAAGATCCACTGTTGCCACCACCCCGTCCAGCCGGTCTCGAAGAGCTGCATGCCGGTCTGCACGACGTGCTGCGTCTGATCGAGATCGAGCATGCGCTGCTCAAAGGACGCCTCGAGAGTCTGCGGGCGGATACGGAAGGCGCGCGCCTGCTGGAGGGCGTGATGGTGCTCGGGGCCGTGCTACAGCAGCGGATGGGCGGTCTGCTCCAGCTCTGCCGCGAGGTCGGGAAGCTGTGACGGAGCGGTCCATCGGACACAGCACGTCCTGAATCTGCCGTTTGCTTCATCGAAGCCCCGTTGCTCTCTTCCATACGGTCATCATCTCTTATGTCAGAATACTCAGAGCCGTCTTCTGAGCACATTGTGCTGGACGGACACGGCCCTGCGCGTGCGCTTCCTTTTGGTTCTTATCCGTTGACGGACGTGCAGAAGACGATCCGGAAGGTCTTCTTCAACACGCCCTTGGGGTACAGTCGTTTGCGTCGGCCGTTCATTGAACGGTTCAAACGAGACTGCTGCGCAGATCCTGTTGATGCGACCCTGTTCGGGTTGAAGGTGCGGTTTTATCCGCAGGACAACCAGACGGACGCAAAATCGGCGGTGTGTGGCGCGTGCTACAATCATCGTGAGCTGAAATGGCTGCGGCGTCATCTGCCGAAAGGCGGGACGTTTGTAGATGTCGGCGCGAATATGGGGTTCTTCTCCCTGTATGCCGCCCAGTGGGAGGCCCGCGTCATCGCCGTTGAACCGAACCCGGTCCTGTTCGAGCGGCTGGCCACCAATATGAGGCTGAACGGGATGCGGGCCGATCTCTTGCGTGTTGCGGTGGGCGATCAGGAGGGCTCTGGCCAGCTCGTGCAGGTGAACAGGGATTTTGGCGGCGGTCGGATTGGTGCGGGACACGGTGCTCAAGTGCGGATCCGTCCGCTTCTGGATCTTCTGCAGGCCTGCGATGTAACCGCCGTGCATGTGCTGAAAATCGATATCGAGGGCTACGAAGACCGGGCGCTGCTGCCGTTTTTCCGCGAGGCGCCAGCGACGTTGTGGCCTGATCATATCATCATGGAAGACACCGAGCATGGGCGGTGGGCCCAGGACATCTTTCGGGTATTACGCCGCCGTGGGTATGAACGCCGCGCTCGCAGTCGGGGGAATATTCTCCTCTCCAGGTTCTGAGGGGTGCTGGGGAGGAGAGGCTTGTCAGCTAGGAGGGGGAGAGTGGAAGGTCCGCCGAAGAATCTATACAGCCGAAAGTAGACACCTATGATCCTATACGATCAAAAAATCGTTATTTCATTTTTATTGTATGCAATCGATTTTTCATCAAAATATTTTTCATTTTAAGGTTACTTAGAACGTAATCTCGTCGTAAAATCCATATAACAAAAGGAATAAGAATAATCCAAGATACATCTCGAAAGAATATGTTATTTAATGTACTGACAATATTATTTGCGCAGCCATTTATTTTTGGCTCGAGCTCTAAGGTAGAAAAGTTTGTCGTCACCAACAGCGCTATTAAACAATAGAAAAATAGAGCAATAGAAATGTTTTGCGTTCTGGAAACAAATTTCTTTACTTTATTTATTTCATCGTCTGCATCAATAGATATCTCATTTGACCAATCAATAACTCCATGAAACTGAATTTTTTGTCTGTCTATGCTTTTAATTTCATCAATCTGCTCTGTCGATAGGTAGTCTTCTAAGGAGCCGCCTTTTTGTATGACGGAGTTTTTAGCGTTTTCAGTTATTTCATCTTCCCTCTTCTGAATGGAATTTAATTTTTCTGTAACGGACTGGACTAAATTAGAAGAATAATCTCTTAATTTAGAAATATCTTCATCAAATGTATTTATAAATACATTGACGGCATACAGTCCTAGTCCGGTAGAAAATAAGGCTTGATAAGCGCTTAATGTTATATCAGTCATATCCCACTCCAAAATATTCTATCGGATATATATAATCTTTCAGATTTTCAAAAGCCCAATAGGATTTGGATTCAAGATTAAACCTCTTCAGTCTAGGCTCAGAACTCATAGCCAGAACATGATGGTTGCAGCGAGGCAGATGGCTGAGAAGAAGGCGGTCGGGCATCTGTCATAGCGGGTGGCGACCCGCCGCCAGTCCTTGAGCCTTCCGAACATAATCTCGATGCGGTTGCGACGTTTATATTTTCGTTTGTCGTATTTGACTGGTTTTCCGCGGGATCTTCGCCCCGGAATGCAGGGCCTGATCCCTTTCTCTTCCAGGGCGTCCCTGAACCAGTCGGCGTCATAACCCCGGTCCGCCAGCATCCATTGTGCTGCAGGAAGATTGTCCAACAGGGCAGCGGCACCGGTATAATCGCTGACCTGTCCTGCCGTCATGAAGAAGCTCAGCGGTCGTCCGTTCTGATCGGTGACCGCATGGAGCTTGGTATTCATACCGCCTTTGGTGCGACCGATCAGGCGGCCCGGATCCCCTTTTTTAACCGCAGGCTTGAAGCCGTACGGTGCGCCTTGAGATACGTCGCATCAATCATGATGGTCTGAGGCTCGGCTTTGGCAGCAGACAGGCCATCCATCATCCGCATGAAAACGCCCATGTCGCTCCAACGCTTCCAACGGTTGTAGAGCGTCTTGTGGGAGCCGTATTCCCAGGGCGCATCACGCCAGCGCATCCCATTGCGGTTCACGAAAATGATCCCGCTCAGCACTCGGCGGTCATCAACGCGAGGTTTGCCGTGGCTCTTTGGGAAAAAGGGCCGCAGACGATCCATCTGTTCATCCGTCAGCCAAAACAGGTCGCTCATTGCCAGTCTCCTCGCAGAGCCTGAATCAGATTTCCACAATCAAATCAATGGGTCCTGAGCCTAGGTGTTTAGTCCCGGGATTTGATGGGTTGGATTGATGATGAATCTTTCTGGCTCTGAAGTCCAGATTTTGCAGACGTATTCGTAAGGTGTGAGACCGTTCAGGGTCTTGAGCCTTCGCCCGAAATTATAGGCTGCCATGAAGTCGTTGAGGTGTGTCCTCAACTGCTCATGACTGTCGTAATGGAAGCGTTTGACGGTTGCTTCCTTGATTGTCCGGTTCATCCGCTCAACCTGACCGTTCGTCCAGGGATGATTGGGTTTCGTCAGACGATGTTCGATCCCGTGGGCTTCGCAGATCATGTCGAAGCGCATGGGACGCGACCAGGCCGTATTGCGGTTACGGGGCTGATCAGCGAACTGGATGCCGTTATCGGTCAGAATGGTGTGGATCCGGTAAGGGATGATGC
>NZ_JACRVW010000016.1:0-64873 GCF_018812085.1 Gluconobacter sp. P5H9_a | reverse complement strand
GTCCATCAGTTTGCCGATTTTCACCTGGGGCCAGAGTGAAGGCAATCTGTTGATGGCGAAGGCGCAGAAGCTTCAATATGCGGCACAGTATGAAAAGACTGTGCAGACGGCTTTCCGGGAAGTGTCGGATGCGTTGACGGCCCGTGAGACGTATCTGTCTCAGGACCGCCATATGCAGTCCCTCGTTGATCAGTCACAGAAGGCGTATGACCTGGCGAAGATGCGGTATGATGCCGGGATCGATAGTTATCTGACGACCCTTGAGCAGCAGAGAACGCTTTATCAGGCTCAGCAGAATGCCATTCTGGTTCAGGCGGCCCGGTTCCAGAATCTTGTCACGCTTTACCGGGCGCTTGGCGGTGGCTGGAGCCAGAAGACGGTTTCGCCTACAGTGCCTGCCGCAACGCACTGACCGGAGAGCATCATGCGCAGGATCCTGACTACCACTTTGGCTGTTCTTGCCCTGACGGGCACGGCTGTCGCGCAGGATGCCGAGGGTGACGGGCCCAAGAAGCCAAGCATGCACGAGCTATATCATAGCTCCTCGCTTCCCCGGAGCCATGCTGACTTCAGTCGCTTCAAGTATCGCCCGCCAGGGGACAAGGTGGTTGAACAGCCGGATGCGTTTCGGCTGCTTTTCCGCACCCGTGACGGCCAGCCCGATGGTTATGCCGAACGTCGTGGTGATGCCGTGATCTACTATGATCGGTATGGCAAAGTGACGCATGTTCAGCCGCTCGCGCCGGACGATGAAACGCCGAACTGATCTGTTTCTTCGACGACTGTTTTAGAAAGCCCCGCCCCGTTTTCAGGTGCGGGGCTTTTTTTTTCGCTCATGGGAACGGGGCCTGCCTGTGTCCTCGCATGACCGAGTTTGTCGGAAAACAGACACACTTTATCAAAACCCTATTGAGAATGTTTCTCATTACCAATATAGGGATTCCCGAATGTAAAATAACTTGTCTGAATGAAGAGGTTCCGGTGACAGGCTCGCTGCGCACACACATTACGTCTCTTTCAGTTGCCGGTACGCTCCTGATGTCTTCCCAGGTGTATGCAGCTGATCCTGTGAAGCATGAAAAAAAGCCAGAGCGTAAACCCGAGTCACCAACGCGGCATTTTGAAGATCCAACTGATATCGAAGGATCTGATGTCGAACATCTGACGGTTCAGGGGCATGGGTTTAACACCATGCATCAGTCCCTCGGGCTCTCCCGGATGCCGCAGGATGTCATGCATACACCGCAGAACATCAATGTTGTGCCGCAGGCCCTGATGCAGCAGCAGAATGTCAAATCTCTCGATGAAGCTCTGAGGAATGTGCCGGGGGTGACAACGTCCATCGGTGAGGGCGCTGGTGGCATGAACGGGGATCAGTTCCTGATCCGCGGATTTCAGGCCCAGAATGATATTTATGAAGATGGTTTGCGGGACTTCGGTGTGTATTCCCGCGATTCATTCAATTTCGAAAATGTGTCTGTCATCAAGGGGCCGTCTTCCGAAGTCTTCGGGAATGGTACGACGGGGGGCGCCATCAACATGGTGACCAAAACTCCGGGTTTGAAGAACCATTCTGCCGCTGATTTTTCGGGCGGATCAGGCAGTTATTATCGCGGCACGCTGGATGTGAACCAGAAAATCAATGACTCTACAGCCTTCCGGATTACGGGCATGGGCGATGAGCATAATGTTGTAGGACGAGATTATATCTTCTCCCATCGCTGGGGTGTTGCTCCATCGCTTGCATTTGGGATCGGAAAGAGAACAACACTTATTCTGCAGTACATGCACCAGCAGGAAAACTCCGTTCCTGATTTTGGTGTCCCGGTCGTTACCAAGCCGGGCGCAAAGTACGGGCAGCCTATTACGGAATACGGTATCCGTCGGACGAACTGGTACGGAACGGATAACGACCAGAATGCCACCAACTCCAACATGGAAACAGCACGTTTCAGCTTCAAGCTGAACAAGCATGTCACGTTCTATGACGATTTGCGTGGTGGTGAATATTACCGGTCTTTTGCAGCCTCAAAAGCGACCTGCGATACCACCTGTGTGAATAATTACTTCAACGGGGATGCCTCAAAAGCACTTGTTGCGCGTTCCGGGCCTGTTGGTGCAGGCGCGGGCACGGGCGCCGGAACGTACATGGCACCGTTGCCTTATGAGCAAACAAGCTGGTCTGTGCAGAATGTCGGTTCAATGGTGGCTGATTTCCATACGAGCTTTCTCAAGCATCAACTGGTTGCCGGGTTTGATGTGGAGCGCGTTAATGATGTTCGCTCCCAGTCGACGTATCTGAAGCCAAAACCTTATGCGAACCTTGTTAATCCAAACCCGCATGTGGGAAATCTGGATCTCGTACCAGGGGACATGAATCCGGGTGGTCTGGTGTCTCTGGGTTCACTGGGCGCGAAGTCTCACAGCAATGGGTACGGGTTCGACACCGGTCTGTTCCTGTTCGATCAGATCTGGTTCACCAAGTGGCTCTCTGTGAAAGGTGGTTTCCGCTGGGATCGCTGGCAGACAAGCTATAATCTGACGGGAGGCAATGTTGCGAAGAACCCCGATCAGCATTTTCATGATGTCACAGGCGTCTTCAATCCGAACGCCAGCCTTGTCGTAACGCCGGACGAACATCAGACTTATTATTTCACCTGGGCCAATTCCACGACCCCAATGGGAATGTACGTCACCAATGGGTCTGTTCCCATTCGTCCGGGAACCAATTCTTTTGCCAGCCCGGAGAAGGCTCAGCTTTATGAGCTTGGCGCCAAGTACAGCATTCTCCATGACCGCCTGGGCCTGACCGCCTCACTGTTCCGTCTGGACAAGGGCAATGCATTGAACGCTGATCCGGTGACGGGTGAAATTCAGGGCTCTTCTGACCGGCAGCGTAATCAGGGTCTGGAACTGTCTGTCGGTGGTGTCATTCTGCCGGGCTGGAACGTGTCCGCGACCTATGCCCTCTATGATAGCAGCACGACGTCTTCCGCCACGAAGGCAAACCGTGGCAAGAATGTTCAGTATGTGCCGCACAATCAGGCAACACTCTGGTCCGCATATAGTGCCTTCCCGGATAAGCCCTATAACCTGACGGTGGGTGGTGGACTGACCTGGCGTGAGCATGTCTGGTTGAATGCGGCCAATACGCTGCGTGCACCCGCCAACCTAGACTTCAGTGCCATGATTTCCCATCGCTTTAATCAGCATTGGAAAATCTCTATGAATGGTTACAATCTGGCCAACAGATTGAACTATCAGAGTCTTTTCTCAAACCGTTCAACGCCATCCGCAGGGCGCATGTTCCTGGGAGAAGTCAGCGTAGCGTATTGAGGAAAATGCGTTTCGGTTGAGAGACTGTTCTTTATGTGGCGGGAAAGCACACTTTGCTTTCCCGTTATTCTTGAGACGCTCTTTGCCATTTGAACAGTCCATGCACCGCCAGACCCACAAATATCGCGTAAAGTGCAGCCGTTGGATAAAGGGTGCGATTGATAAACATGGCAATATAAGCTGTGTCGATCACGATCCAGCAGGCCCAACTGATCGTATGGCGTCGCGCGGCCCAGATCTGCGCGACCAGACTGTAACTACTCAGGAAAGCATCAGCCATAGGGGTGGGGTCATCTGTAAAACGCGCCAGACAGAAAGCCCACAATCCGCCGCCTAGTGCGCCGCTCAGTAGACCGAAGAGAAGCCCGCGCCCTGAAAGCGGCCGAATATGCAGGGTGTCATCACCCTGAGCGCCGTCTCTTATCCAGCACCACCAGCCATAAATCAGACAGCCACAGAATACAGCCTGAAGACAGGCATCAGCGTAAAGATGAGCTTTGAAAAATACCCATCCATATAAGAGCGCGGCAAGAAGAGAGAATGGCCAACAGGCCATGTTGCGGCGTGCTGTCAACCACACGCCCATGGCGCTGAGCAGGGCCGCGATGAGTTCTGTCAGGGACATACCGCAGTGCCGTTCAGAGTTTTACGGAGCCAGTTCAGAAGGTGTTGTCCTTCATGGCCTGCAAACCAGTGTGCATGGCCCAGAAGATAGTCCGCATAGGCAACGTGTGCGGATGCCTCATCGCGAAGCAGCGCGCTGTAATATGCGACCTCAGACAATGCGAATTCGACATGAACAAGCGGTAGAAACGTAACGACCAGTTTGCATTCCTGGGGTGTGAGAGGGCGGATATTCTGATAGCCCCTCAGAAGTGCGGTTAGCTGGTCCGATGAGACGCGATAATCGGTTGAGAGCCATGAGATGGCAGTGCGTTCAATGGCAACGGCGAGATCGTAAGCGGCGCAGGTGCGATCAGACATACCAAAATCAAAGATCCCGCAAATTTCGGCATCTGGAGTATCCGAAGTCCAGAACTGGTTGGATGGATGCCAATCGCCGTGTCCCCAGCAGGGGACAATATCCATCAGGAGGGGTCGAAGCTTTGCATGGAAAGGTTCGAGAACACTCAGGATCTGCTGCCAGGATTGGGGATTTAACGTTGCATTGAGGTCCGGTTGAGACGCGCTCCAGACGCGAAGGCCAGTCTCAAGATCCGGGTGGGTAATGGCGTTGAAGCTGGACAGCAAAAGCCGATCAGGGCGGGCGCGGGCAGTATAATCCGTTGCCGCAAGATGCAGACGAGCGAGTGCACTTCCTGCCGTATGTGCCTGTTTGGAACAGAGAAACGGCTCCCAGGATTGAACGTCTCGATAAAGGTCCAGACCGGGTAAAGGAGGAAAGACCTCGTAAACCCAGCCATGATCCGTCAGCGCCGAATGTCCATTCTGCGTTTTGAGCGGTGAGGTCACGGGTAGGTCATGGCGCACAAGGTGTGCCATGAAGTCATGTTCTTCCGTCAGGGCGTTCTGATCGCGCAGGCGTGGGTCGTGGCGCTTCAGGAACAGCGTCGTGCCGTCGATAAGGCGGATCAGGGCCGTCGCGGAGAATGGGCGTTGTCCATGCCACAGAACGGTTTCCGGAACGGCTGTGTTGGGAAAAAATGCCAGAACACGTTTTGCTTCAGCGAGCGTCAATGGCGGCCAGTGCCGTTCAGCCTGCACACCCTTCACGCCGAACTGTCCGGGAGCGGCCACGGGTTCAGAAGCCTGTGGACGCGGTGAACAGGGCCGCGAAACCGCCGCCGATGTAATAACTCGGGGCGCTCCCACTGATCGTGCTGCCGTAAGTGCCCGTCGTGTCTTTTGCATTCAGGGTTGGGCTGGCGATGCCGGACAGGGACCGTTCATTGGTGATGTTGATGAAGTTCAGGCGCAAGGCGGGCTTATGCAGGCGAGACAGATCACCGAAGCGATAGCCAACGGAAATATCGCCTGTTGTGCGGTCTGACATCCGCTCATCATTCATGAACGTTGCGTATTGGTGCCCGGTGTAGTGCAGGGTGGCCACGCCGAAGATGTGCCCATCATCGTAGCTGATGCCGGCCGCGGCCTGAAGTGTCGGGCTTCGAACGGCAATCTTGCCCTTGGTTGGCAGAAGATCGTCACCTGAGGCGATGTTGTTATCAATGGTGGCGTGTAGATACTCGCCCGAGACGTAAGGGCTGAAATGATGCCAGGGGCGGAGGCCGATTTCCACATCCACGCCGCGAGAGGTCTGACCTCCGGCATTCATGGTCGTCTGAATGATGGAGCCGTTCTGGGAGGCCAGCGTTGAGATCTGGCGGTTGGTGAAATTGTAGTTGAACAGCGTCAGGCTGCCGATGATCCATTGTCCCGTGCGGCGATATCCCAGTTCTTCGGAAATGGAATATTCGTTGCGGACATCCGCGCTCCCTGTTGTTGCGAGTGCGCCGGAGGTCGGGTCGTAGGTGTTGTAAAGTGCCGTCTGGTCTGGCGCGCGGAAATTGGTCGTGGCGTTGAAGAAAATCTGGTTCTGCTCATCAATGCGCCAGCGGACGCCAAGACGCGGCAGAGGCTCCATGCTGTTGGACGCCACGCGATACTGGGGGCCGGGAACATTGTTCGTGCCGGCGCGGCTCATCATAACGGCCTTGAAACCCGCTTCGATGGTCAGGCGATCATGAAGGAGCGAGATATGGTCGCCCACATAGAGTGCGTTGGTCTGGGAAATGGTGTGGAAGCTACCGCCCAGCAATTTCTGCCCGTTCTCAAGATGGATCAGGCTGCTGCTGTTTTCTGCCCAGATATCGCCCGAAGCACCGGTGGCGGACACGGTTGTGAAGGGCTGCTGCTCGTTGTCGTCTCCATAATCGTACCAGTAACCGAGTACGAAATCGTTCCAGCCGGTTTTGTAATGCAGGGCTGAATTGAAGCCGGAGCGATAACTGCGTTGCGTGTAGTTGGCCCGAACGACAGCGGTCCCGTCCTGCGCATTGGGTAGCGTAAGCGTGTCACTCAGGGGCTGAGTGCCGTTATAGAGACCTGTTTCCGTCAGTGTGGAGCCACCCGGAACGTTGCCATAGGCGAACTGTGCGTAGGGTGTGACGTCGAGGGAAAGCTTATGCGTCAGATGCAAATGGACGGGTGCGCCTGCATAGAAGGTGCGTTCCGGCGCGCGCCACAGACGCCAGTAATTGACGGCGTTGTCTGCGTTGGAGGCGTCATAATGGCCAGCAAGGTTATTCGCGCCATGAATTCCATCGGCTTTCCAGCTTTCCATCGTGACCTGCGGATAATAGCTGGTGACGGTGGTGTTGAAGGAACCGATGAGGCTGGCGCGGTTGCCCTGACCCCAGTCCTTCAGGAACTTGAAATCGACATGCTGGCGTTTGTCCCGCCCCGGCCCACGCCAGTTGTCGCTGGCGCTGTGGGAATAGGATACAAAGCCACGAATGCCGGAATTGCCGATGTTGCCCGTTTCAAGGCGAATGAATTCGCGGTTGGTGTCGAAGGAGCCATAGGAGACGCTGGCGAAGCCCCCGGCTTTCTGTGACGGATCGAGAAAAGACAGGCTCATTAGCCCTCCGGCGGCGTTCAAGACAGGGCTGTCCAGATCTGCGGAACCTTGGGCAAGTGCGACCTGACTATAATTCTCGCTATCGGCAAACTGGCTCGGATAGCCTGAATAGTAGGCGACATCGTTCAGCGGCGTGCCTTCCAGCACATAACCGATGGCATCATTGTTCAGGCCACGAACAGTTAGATTGGTGTTGGGCGAAAAGCCGAACGGATCGGATGTGGCGACATTCGCACCGGGCAGCATGGAGGCGAGCTGATAGGCCGTCGCCATCGGAGGCTGTTTGTCCATGTAATCACGGCTGACGGAGCTGACGGAGCGCACGCTGTTTTCCGGTCGGATCAGTCCGCCGCCGGGCTGGTGCCCGGGTGCGCTGTCAGAGATGCGGTGAACGGTTATGTGTTCGGTTTTTGGAGCAACAGAGGCAGGTGGGGTGAGGGCTGTGGTGTCAGCTGCGTGCACCGTACCAGCACAGACGGTCAAGCCGAGCAGGACGGCAGGAACCTGACGGGATTTGCGCGGAAATCTGGTGGTCATGATGGTGCTGTCCCGCCTGCAATGCTGCGATCCCCCTGCAAGGCGGGGACGACGATAGACACCGAAAATCCAGTCTGTGGATCTGTCAGTAGCCACCATCCCTCCGCCAGCATGAACTGGATCAGGTTCGATGGGTCACTGCGCTGGTATGTCTCGAAAGCACATACCCTCAGCAGTCTCTCAGCCCTTTGTCAGGGCGCCCCAAGGTGAAGATGCACTCCTTCATGGGCTGCGAGCGAATGTCAATAAATTCCGTATTGCGTGGGGGTATCAAAATTTCGTCGGCAGGGATGGAGCGCCGAGGCAGAGCAGGATAGAGTATTGTTATAAGATAACATTTTTAGGATCTGTCATGCGTGTTGTTAAGCGCTTGTTACCTGCTCTGCTCATTGCAGGCACAGCCCTCGGTTCAGCTCAGGCTGAGGAAGGAATGTGGACGTTCGATCATCTGCCAGCCCGTCAGTTAAAGCAGCAATATGGGTTTGAGCCTTCCGCTGAATGGATCAATCATGTCATTCAATCTTCAGCACGTCTGGCAGAAGGATGCTCGGCGTCTTTTGTCTCTGGTGATGGGTTGGTGATGACAAATCATCATTGTGCCAATACCTGCCTGACCGACCTGTCGGACAAGACGCATGATTATTTTCATGATGGTTTTTCGGCAGCAGATGTTTCCAAAGAGCCGCAATGTCCGGGTATGGAATTGGATCGTCTGGATCAGGTGAAAGACGTGACAGGCCGTGTCGCTGATATGACCTCAGGCAAGCACGGGGCGGATTATGCAAAGGCGCTTCAGGCTGCCAGTAGCGTTCTGACGAAGGAATGTGCGGGCGGAGATGCAACACACTGGCGGTGTGATGTTGTGACGCTCTATCACGGTGGTCAAACTGCGCTCTATCGCTATCGTCGGTATCAGGATGTGCGTCTTGTGATGGCCCCGGATCAGGATATCGCATTCTTTGGCGGCGATCCGGACAATTTTACCTTCCCACGTTATGATATCGACCTGTCGATGTTGCGGGTGTTTGAGGACGGTAAGCCGGTCCACACACCTTTCTTCAAGTTTGATCCGAAAGGGCCAAAAGCAGGAGAGCTGGTGTTCACGTCTGGTAATCCGGGGCGAACGCAGCGGTCTCTTCCGGCCAGTGCATTGACGTTTCAGCGGGACGTTATCCTGCCAACCATCATTGGGGTGTATTCTACCAGTGAAGGCGCGCTCTGGCAGTATTCGCGTGAAAGCAAGGAACATCTGATTGAAGCGCAAAATACGCTGTTCGGCGTTCAGAACGGCCTGAAATCTCTGTCGGGCACCGTGAAGGCTCTGCGGGAACCCGACGTGATGGAAAAGCGTGAAGCGGAAGATCGCGCTCTTCAGGCCTGGATTGATGCGGATGCCGAGCGCCGCAAGACCTATGGCGAGCCGTTCAAAAAAGTGGAGGCTGCACTGGCCGTACAGCGCCAGTCTTACGTCCATGACTTTGCCATTGCCCGTACAGTTCATGGCCTGCTGGGTGATGCTGTCATGCTGGTATCAGCCGCGCAGGAGCGACAGAAGCCGGATGCCGAGCGTCGTGCGGGCTACCACGATGCCGAACTGGCTGAGCTTGAAGCTGAAATTTCTGCCAAAGTGCCTGTGCATGTCGATCTGGAAACCATGACGCTGGCTCTGGGCATGACCACGATGCGTCAGATGCTGGGTGAGGATGATGCTGCCGTGCATCTGGTTCTCGGCACAAAAAGCCCCGATGAACGCGCTGCGGAGCTGATGCAGGGAACGAAGCTTGCTGATCCTGCGCAGCGCCTTGCGTTGTATAAGGGCGGTGCAAAGGCCATTCAGGCATCTACGGACCCGATGATTGTTCTGGCACGTCAGTTGCAGCCGGTTCTGGATGTGATCCGCAATCGAAGCCGTGATCAGATCGAAGCACCAATGCACGAAGCTCAGGGTGCGATTGCCCGTGCCCAGTTTGCGCGCGCTCAGGCAGAAGGAAAGGCAGATACGCTTTATCCGGATGCTACATTCTCACCAAGACTGTCTTACGGCACCGTCAAAGGTTGGCAGGATGGTGCCAAGACCATTGCGCCCTTCACAAACTTTGCCGGGATGTACAGACATGCGACCGGGAGCGATCCGTTCCGCCTGCCGCAGGTCTGGCTGGATGCGAAGCCTCATCTGGCACTGTCCACGAATCTCGATTTTGTTTCGACGAATGATATTGTGGGTGGAAATTCAGGCTCGCCGGTCATTAACCGGCAGGGCAATGTGGTAGGTCTGATTTTCGACGGGAATCTCGATAGTCTGGCTGGCGATCTTTATTACGATGGCGAGCGCAATAGAGCGGTTTCGACGGATACGAGCGCTATCATGGCTGCACTCAAGACCGTCTATCATGCCGATGCCCTTGCTCAGGAACTGGAACAGGGACACCTGTAATCATGATGTGAGGGTCATTCCTACGGAATAACCCTCGACATCCAATGTAAGATTCCTGACAGTGGGTGGATGCCAGTCTGTCCGTCTTCCTGTTGTTTTCAGCCTGGAGTGTCCCCTGATGCTGGGTGACACTTTCCGCTCTCTGGGGCGGCGCAATTATCGTGTCTGGGTCTGGGGAGCACTGTTCTCCAACATCGGAACATGGATGCAGTTCACGACGCAGGACTGGCTTGTTCTCACTGAATTGACCCATCACGATGCCATGGCCATTGGCATCGTGATGGCCCTCCAGCTTGCCCCGCCTCTTTTGCTTATGCTCTGGACCGGACTGATTGCTGACCGGGTTGAGAAGCATCGCTTTCTGCTTTTTACACAAGGTGCTCTGGGTGTGCTGGCTGTTGCACTGGGTCTTCTTGTCGTTACGGGATCGGTCCGTCTCTGGCAGGTGGATCTGTTTGCTTTCCTGAGTGGTTGTGTCGCCGCGTTTGACAGTCCTGTTCGTCAGACGTTTGTTGGTGAGTTGGTGGGAGAGACTGACCTTCCAAATGCCGTGGCCATCAATTCCATGTCCTATAATGCTGGACGTATGATCGGGCCTGCGGTGGCAGGGTTCTGTATTGCGGAAATTGGTTCAGGCTGGTCGTTTGTCTTGAACGGGTTTTCGTTTTTCGGCGTCATGGGCTCTTTGCTCTTTATTCGCCGCGAAGACCTGTTTCGGCATGCCAGGGCGAGGGAAACCGAGCGCAATGCCCTGACCAGCGGACTGCGCTATGTCTGGGCGCGCGAAGACCTTCGGACCATTCTGATTATGTTATTCATTATCGGAGCGTTTGGTCTCAATTTCCCGATCTTTATTGCGACCATGGCAGTTGGCGTGTTTCACGTCGGCGCGCATGGCTATGGAATTCTGAATTCCGCCATGGCCGTGGGCACCATTCTGGGGGGCTTTCTGGCAGCAGGTCGTAAAAAGGCAGATTTTGACGTTCTGCTGAATGGTTCATTGATTTTTGGTGTGGGTTGTCTGTTGGGAGCATTGGCCCCAACATACTGGCTTTTTGCCTGCACGTTACTCATTACCGGCGTATCATCTCTGACATTTACAGCCACTAGTAACAGCTTCATGCAGCTTTCGAGCGACCCATCCATGCGAGGGCGCGTGCTGGCCATCCGGTTTGCTGTTTTTGCAGGGTCATCCCCATTTGGTGCCCCTGTTGTGGGATGGGTTGCCAATTATTTTGGGCCACGGTGGTCCCTGGGTGTCGGAGCACTGTCAGGCTTTTTGGCGGCAGTGGTGGCGTTGTTATACATCCTGCGCATGCGGGAGCAGCAGGGCGAGAAGCACTCGTGACCGTTGGCTGGGGAAAGCGGATTGCGGCAGCGGCGTTGGCTGGCGGTATTATATGTGCGAGTTGGTGCGCATGCGTTGCCGTAACGGGTATGCGTGCTTCTGCCAGCCCCGCAGAAATGGGCGTCATTTTTGGCACAGCCGTCACGGATGCGGGCGTGCCGAAGCCAGCGTTGCAGGGCCGTCTGGAAACCGGATTGTTACTCTGGAAAGAAAAGCGCGTTCGGGAATTGATGGTGAGTGGAGCTGTGGAAACTGCCAATCATCAGGATGAAGCTGAAATCATGGCGCACTGGCTGGAAAATCACGGTGTTCCGGCAGAAGCGATCATTGTTGATTCACAGGGAAACAATACCTGGCTAACGGCTCTGCATGTTGCGCAGGAAGCGCCGGAAGGGGCGGTTGTCGTTTCGCAGTGGTTTCATATCATGCGGGCAGAATGGGCATTGCGGCATGCTGGCGTGAAAGACGTGTCAGGCGCTTATCCAAAAGTCTTTCGGCTGCCTGAACTCTACTATCTGTTCCGGGAGGCCGTGGCGCTCCCGGTATACTGGGTGACGAAACCGACCCCTGCTCAGTAGGGCACACCAATCTGTTCGATCGCTGTTGCGAGTGACGGAGCCAGTGGCATGATCGGTGCCAGAGTGGATTGGTAGGCGTGGTAAAGGTCGCCTTTACCTTTGTAGATATGCTCTGTTGGCTCGCCTTCCGGGCTCACTTCGTTGAACCAGCTTCCAAAATCCCGATCAATCAGGGTTGTGTCGATATAGTCCCAGATCGTGCGATACCAGTGCTCGTAATGTGGATTTCCTGTGCGCTTATACAGGTTGATTGCCGCCGTCAGAGCTTCTGCATGAGCCCAATGGACGCGGGAAGGCACATGGGGTTTGTGATCCCAGTCGATTGTGTAAACCATTCCGGGAAGACCATCGACGTTCCAGCCTGACTTCATGCCGGTTTCGAAGAGCGCCTGTGCGTCATGAAGCATCCAGCCCGGAGCTGTTTCGCCTCTGCGGAGCAGCGCTGCCTCCAGTTTCACGGTCAGGTGAGACCATTCAACGAAATGACCCGGTGTCATGCCGTAGGGGCGTAGATCGTCCGTAGGTTTGTCTTCATGATAATTCTGCAGCAGATCCCAATTCTGGTTGAAGTGCTCGGGCATTGCGAAGCCCTGCTGTGGGGCCAATTCATGCACAAACCGGGTGACAATCCGCAGCGCGCGGCGCAACCACTTCACATCGCCGGTAACATCCGCAAGAGCCATGAAGGCTTCTGTGGAATGCATGTTACTGTTGGCCCCGCGATAGTTCTCTTCGTCTGACCAGTCATCTGCGAAGCTTTCGCGCATGACGCCTTCGTCTTCAGACCAGAAATGCGTCTCGATCTGATGGATGGCATCCTTGAGAAGTGCGTTGGCACCTTCCACACCGATCAGAACAGCAGAGGACGCGGCAAGTGCGACGAACGCGTGCAGATAGGCCTGCTTGCGCTCATGAGGCTGATCCGCGAAGTGGTTCCAGCCCCCGTGCTGCTGGTCCCGAAAGGATGTCATGAGCGCATTCACGCCATGTGCGACGAGCGGCGCGCTTCCTGGAATGCCCTGGAGTTCCGCAGTCGCATAAGCGTGGACGCACCGCGCAGTCAGGGTTGCTTCTGCCTTGGCGCCTTCAGGAAGATGACCTTCCATATCCAGCCCTGCAAAACCCCCGTCGATACAACCTTCCTTGCTGAAATCCAGCAACCGACGGCCCTGCATTTCGAGCCATGCCCGGTGAGATGGTCGACGGATCCAGGCGTCTCTACTAAGCAGAATGGGGGAGAGGCGATCGGTCATAAAAACTCCATACTACGGTGGTAGTAGTCAGACAGTCTGATGAGGACGCATCAGCAGCGGTTGGGTTCCTGAGGGTCTCGTCGGCGGTACGCGCTCACGAACGCGCGGGGATGTGCGGAACTGTCTTGCGTCTGGAGGTTGCTTTGCCGATACATAACAACATGACAGAACGATCCCCGATCATTGTCGCCCCCAGCCTGCTGGCTGCCGACTTCGCCCGTCTTGGAGATGAGATTGCATCCATCTCCCGCGCGCCCTGGTTACATCTGGATGTAATGGACGGTCATTTTGTGCCGAACATCTCGTTCGGTCCTGGGGTGATCTCGGCCTTGCGAAAGCATACCGATGCGAAGTTCGATGTGCACCTGATGATCGATCCGGTTGATCCGTATCTGGAAGCAACAGCCAAGGCTGGTGCGGATCACATTACGGTGCACGTGGAAAACGCTCCCCATATTCACCGGACTCTTCAGACCATCCGTGCGCTCGGTTGCCGGCCGGGAATTGCGATCTGTCCGGGGACGCCGCCTGAAGCACTATCAGAGGTGCTTGATCTGGTAGACATCATTCTGGTCATGACAGTGAATCCCGGGTTTGGCGGCCAGAGCTTTCTGGAAAGCCAGCTGCCAAAAATCCGAACCCTGTCGCGCATGATTGAAGCCAGCGGACGCGATATTGTTCTGGCGGTTGATGGCGGCATTGACCCGGTTACGGCACCAAAAGTGGTGGCTGCCGGCGCGCGGATGCTGGTGGCAGGGTCTGCCATCTTTGGTAAGCCGGACCGTGATTCAGCCATTCATGCACTTGAAGGCCCGTTCAAGGAAGACAGCGCCTGATGCCCATTCGTCGCTGGATTCAGGACGCACGACTTTCACTCGCACGACTGCCCGTTGGTGGCGGAACTTCAGAGGGACCGGTTTATATTTATCGTGACCCGTGGAAGGGGGACGCCGAGCAGGGCGCCCGCCTTGTCGCGGGTCGCTTTCGGTTTGAGCGGCAGGACTACGATCTGCCGCGCGGAAAGTGGGAACGTGGCCCTTGGCCGGAACCGGCAAAACAGTGGCTGCAAAGTTTTGCATGGCTGCGGGATCTGCGCGCATTAGGCAGTGACGATGCCCGCATGACGGCCCGCGCGCTTGTCGCGGACTGGGTATCGCATCCTCCAACGGATCCGCTGGTCAAGGATGCCTGCGTAACAGGCGCGCGCCTCTCATCCTGGCTGGCAAACCACGAGTTCTGCCTGGCTTCGGCGGATCGTAAACTTCAGCAAAAAATCATGGACCGGATGTTGGTAGAGGGGC
Source organism: Gluconobacter sp. P5H9_a (assembly GCF_018812085.1). Lineage (NCBI taxonomy): Bacteria > Pseudomonadati > Pseudomonadota > Alphaproteobacteria > Acetobacterales > Acetobacteraceae > Gluconobacter > Gluconobacter sp. P5H9_a. The sequence goes on along the minus strand of NZ_JACRVW010000016.1, from coordinate 50,485 downwards.
GGACCATTGCCGCCCTTTTGCCGCTGGAACCGCAAGGCTGGCGCGGGCTGACGGCCCTGCGTGGCCTGCTTGCTGCTGCTCTGGCTATGCCGGATCACAGCGGGTTCATGACGCGCTTCCTGCGTTACCTTCCAGCGGAAATTGAACGTCTGATTCTTTCCGATGGGACGGTTGCTGAGCGGTCTCCGGAAGCACAATATCAGACGGCGCGTGAGCTGGCAGAAATGTCCGTGATGTTCCGCACAGCGCATTCGAGCGTACCGCCCTTTATTGACGTTGCCCTGGACAGAGTCTGCCCGGTGTTGCGTGCCATGCGTCATGGGGATGGTGGCCTGGCCGTTTTTAATGGTTCCAACGAGCGTTACAGCGCGATGGTAGAAGATGTTCTGGCGCAGGGCTCCAGGCAGAAGCTGATTGCACCCGCCATGCATCAGGGGAAATTTACCCGGCTGGCTCTCGGGAAGTCTCTGTTGATTGTGGATAGCGGCGCGCCTCCACCGACCAGTTATGATCAGGCAGCGCATGCTGGCACGTTGTCTTTCGAGTTTTCAAACCAGCGGCATCGTCTTTTCGTTAATTGCGGCAGTGCGCAGGTGGGGGCATGGGCGCAGGCGCTGAGGGCCAGTGCAGCGCATACGGTTCTGGTCGCGGATGGTCTGTCGTCCTCAGACTTCGGGCCTGACGGACATGTCACGCGGCGTCCGGCGCATGTCACATGCGAGCATCAAAGCAGTGGGGAAGCCCATTGGCTGGATCTGTCTCATGACGGATACCATCCACCGCTTGGAATGAAGTGGACGCGACGTCTTTACCTTGGGGCGGACGGAGAAGACCTGCGCGGGCAGGAAGTTCTTGAAGGTGAGCGCGAGACGCCGTTTGCCCTGCGGTTCCATATTCATCCGGACGTGCATGTCACACGGGACGACGAAGATATCATTCTTCAGGTGGGCGGCATGATCTGGCGCTTTCGTCAGAAGGGCGGCATGTTGCTGCTCGAAGATGACGTCTATCTGGCGCGCGGTCGGCGTGAAAAGACCAAGCAGATCGTTATTGCTTCTCTCAGGCGCGTTGTTTCTGCGGCGGAAGAGACAGCCGAGAATGGGGGAGAAGCGCAGGAAAGTGCCAAACCTGCGGCACCCTCAAAACCACTTCAGGTTGTCTCCCAGACAGTAACCTGGCTTCTGGAACGTATCCCGGAATAAAGGTGCTGTTGTGAAAATCCTTGAAATCACAAACGTTGATTTCTCCCTGCGCCAGTTCCTGTTTCCCTTAATGAAGGCGCTTCGTGCCGCCGGGCATGAGGTTCAGGGGGCCTGTGCGGAAGGCACCCATCTGGCGCCAGTACGTGCAGATGGGTTTGTCGTTCATGCCGTGCCGATGGCGCGGTCATTGTCACCGGTTGCGCAGCTTCGCGCGTTTGTTGCGCTGATCCGGCTTATTCGCCAGGAGAAGCCTGACGTCGTGCATGGACATATGCCCATCAGTGGCATTCTGGCGAGGTTTGCTGCACGTCTGTGTGGTGTCAGGATCATTGCCTACACCTGTCATGGTTTCCTGTTCAATCAACCTGGATCTTTGGCCCGCCGGGTGCTCTCTGTTGTTCTGGAATGGGCAGCAGGTCGGATCACGGATCTGTACATGACCGTCTCGGTTGAAGAGGCACGGGACGCACGACGCCTGCACCTGAATGCGCATCCCGTTGCTATTGGTAATGGCCGTGACCCCAAGCGCTATCATGCCAATCCCTTGGTGCGGGCCCGTATCCGTAGGGAGTTGGGTGTTCCGGAGGATCGCCCCGTGGTCATCGTGGTTTCGCGACTGGTGCGCCACAAAGGCCATCCGGAGCTTCTCCGAGCCATGGAAGATGTGCCAGGAGCTGAACTCTGGGTTGTGGGGGAACGGCTGCCATCTGATCATGGCGATGCTCTTGGACCCGCGTTTGACAGGGCCAGACAGCTTTTAGGCCCGAGGTTGCGGATGCTGGGTTATCGGGAAGATGTGCCGGATCTTCTTGCCGCCGCAGACGTGTTTGCGCTTCCGAGCCACTTTGAAGGGCTTCCCATGTCCGTCATTGAAGCGATGCTGACGGAGTTGCCTGTGGTGGCGACTGATGTTCGCGGTCCACGAGAACAGGTCGTGGATGGACAGACCGGATTTCTGGTGCCTCCCGGCCTCTCTGCGCCATTGGCCCGCGCGCTGAGAACAGTGACACAGGATCTACCTCTGGCGCGTGCTATGGGAGAGCGGGGACGTCAGCGCGCAGTTGCGTCCTATAGCGAAAAAAGGCTCATGGACCTCGTGGTGCGTCTGATCGAGGCTGAAGCGCGATAGACGTTTTTCTCGAAATTCTCTGGTATTTCCTGGTTATTCCAAAATTTTGATTTTCGCCTTTCAGGAAAACAACGAGAATAGGCACGTTCTATTTGGAGAGGGACGATGTCTGACGAAACGAGTGTTCAGACTGACGGGAATAGCCGGTCAGGTGTTCTTCTGGCGCGCCGCACGGTTCTTTCGGGGGCTGCGGGGCTGGTCTGTCTTGGTGCCGCCAAAGCTAAAGCGGCTCAGCCACAGGGGGCAATAGAGCCGCCAAGTGTTGTCAGCCAGCCACCTAGAGCGTGGGGCGAAAAAGCAGGTCCCAGTTATCTGCCCGATCCTGACGTGATTGCGATTGATCCCTCGTTTCGTGATCTGACGTATTTCGCGGCCCCCATTCGTCGCGTGTGGGATCAGGGCGGTTGGCTGGAAGGCCCTGCATGGAGCAGTGAAGGGCGCTTTCTGGTTCTCAGTGATGTTATTCGCTCCCGTGCGTTACGCTATATTTGGGAAACCGGAGAAATCACGGATTTCCGCCCCGATGGCTATGCAGCCAATGGGAACTGTTTTGATTTCGATGGTCGGCTTGTTGTCTGTGAAGACTTTTTCCGGCGCGTCGTGCGGTGGGAGCACGACGGAAGTGTTAAGGTTCTCGCGGATAAGTTCGACGGGAAGGGGTTAAATTCCCCCAACGATGTTGTGCCTCACCCCGACGGGAGCTTGTGGTTCACGGACCCCGGTTACGGCACGAACATTACGGAAGGTCATGCAGATGAACCCGGTGGGCCCACCAATCCGGACGGAAAAATTCGTTGGAATATTGGCCGTGAACTGACGGGTGAAATTGGCGGGACTAAACGGCAGAGTGACCATGTCTTTCGCATCGCCCCGGATGGAACCCTTCAGGCCGTTTTGCAGGAAAAGGATCTATTTGATCCGAACGGCCTGTGTTTTTCTCCCGACTACAAAAAGCTTTACGTCGTTTCGACGCCTAAAGGGCCGGGGCAGAAAGGGGGTGGCGATCAGGCGATCCACGTCTATGACGTGAATGGCAGCAGCCTCACCAAAGGCCGCATTTTTGCGGACATGAAGCTGAACGGCGCGCAGATGAACCCGGATGGCATTCGTGTGGATGTATTCGGGAACTTGTGGTGTGGCGCGTCGGGTCCACTCGGCTTGTGCGGGGTGTTTGTTTTTAATCCGGCGGGCAAGCTCATTGGTCGGCTTCGCTTGCCACAGGGGTGCTCAAACCTGACTTTCGGTGGCCCAAAACGCGACCATCTGTTCATGTGCGCAGCCGGATCACTGTTTGTGCTGCAGGTTGGCGTGCAGGGATTTGCGCCGTCCTGAACCGTCGTTGCGGCTGGTGTCAGAGCCAGCCGTTCTGCCGGGCGACGCGCCCGGCTTCAATCCGGTTACGGGCATCGAGTTTCTGAACAATTTCCGAGAAGTAGTTACGGACTGTCCCGGCGGACAGGGAGAACTCTTCGGCAATCTCCTTGTTCGTGCGCCCGGCTTCCGCCAGACGGAGCATGGACCGTTCACGGTCTGACAACGGGTCGGGCAGGGCATCCCAGACAGACTCTGCCAGATCTGATGCAATGGCCCGGCCACCAGCAGCGACTTTCCGAATAGCGTCTGCAAGTTGCGTAATCGGGGCATCCTTGAGCATGTATCCCCTCACGCCTGCCTGAAGGGCACGGCGCAGATATCCGGCACGGCCAAAAGTCGTTACGATCATGACGCGGCTTGGAAGGCCCTGCTCCCGGATTTTTTCTGCCAGTTCAATGCCTGTCATGTTCGGCATTTCGATGTCCGTAATGATGACATCCGGGCGCAGGTCGGCCGCGAGCTGGAGCGCCCGTTGTCCATCTGGTGCGCGCCCCACGATCTGAATGTCTTCTTCAAGGCCAAGAAGCGCTTCAAAAGCATCCAGAAGCATGGCTTGGTCTTCGGCCAGAATAAGGCGAATCATGGGGTAATACTCGCTGTGAGTCGGAGGCCGCTGGAGGTGTGGCTTAGCATCAAGGAGCCACCCGCAGCGGCAAGACGTGTTCTCATGCCACGAAGGCCGTTCCCTTCCTGCGGAGGGGCCGGAGACCGGCCTGACTGCTGGGCGCCATCATCTTCAATGCGAATGGCACAGGGTTGACCCGCAGCATCACAGTCAAAACTGATGGTGCAATGTCGCGCACCGGAATGACGGATCACATTCGTGACGGCCTCTCGCAATGCCATCGCCAGAACGCTGCTTTGTGGGTGATCTTCAAGACGCTCAGCGTGATGGATGGTCAGACTGATGGACGCTGCTTCAAGCGCCTTGCGGGCGCGCTCCAACTCATGCTGAAGGGACGCACCGTTCATGCCGGTGACAGCCTCGCGGACTTCTTTCAAAGACGTTCGGGCAATCTGTGTGATGTCCTGAAGTTCCCGTTGCGCGCGGTCGGGCTGTGTCTCGAACAGGCGGTTGGCCAACTCGGCTTTGACTGAAATGACCGTCAGGGAATGGCCCAGAAGATCATGCATGTCGCGGGCGATACGCTCGCGCTCTGCTGTGGCGGCCAGAGTTCGGATTTCGTGTTGTGCCTTGCGGAGTTGCAGGTTTTGCAGGCCGAGTTTCCACTGCATCCACGTCCCGACATAGGTGATGATGCTAAAGAAGGCCCCGATGCTCGCGTGGAGCATGGATTTGTCCTGAAGCCAGACAAATGCGAACAGGGCGATCTGCAAACATACAATTGTCAGGACAGCTTGCCGCATCTGCCTGAAACAGGCGCACATGGCAGTGGCATAAATATTGAAGACCAGCCAGTCGCCCTGCGTCCATGCAGTCGCAAAGCCGATAAGGGCCGTGAAGATAATCTCTGGCAGCCCATAATACCGGTCATTGCGGTAGGGCGCGAAATACAGCAGCAGGAAAACGCCTGTTGCGCCCGCAGAAAACAGGGCTGCCGAAAGAGTGGGTGATCCGTGGATCAGCCAGGGAATAGGGTAAATCAAAAGATAAACGAGATAAGAGACGCGATACCGGTTGAAGCTCGGCCAGTTGTCTTCCTTGTTTCCAGGAAGCGGAATGAAGGTCTCTATTTCTGTCATGAGGGCAAGGCGTTCTTCGGCAGAAAGGACAGGGTTCCGGAATTGCGCAGACGGATGACGGCACCGACCCAGATGGCCAGAGCAGTTCCAAAGCCTGCGACTTCAAGATGTAGCGGTTCTGGAAGCAGGAAAGAAAGAGCTGACACGCTGACAATCACAAAACCCATGATGACGTGAATGGGTTCGTGCATCGCGCGGCCCATAGGGATGTACGAAAGGCCAATAATGCATCCGAGCAGCGGGTAAAGCAGTTCCGGATGATGCGTGCTGCGGACGGACGTAATCATTACAGTGATGGCAATGATGCGCATGATCTTCACACGGCGCAGCAGGGCCGCGTCCCAAATGCGCTCGGGGCGACACTGGATCAGGTCGCGTCTGGCAAACCCGGCAAGCAGAGCAAGCGTGATGACAGCAATCGGGATGGCCATTGTGGAGACATGCGCTGCCATGGCACCGCGTGTTGCCCAGATGACTGCGAACAGCAGTCCGGCGGCATCGGTGGAAAGAGCTTTCCAGTTTTTCTGACTTGTCACGACCGCGGACTCCACTGTTTCGGAAAGATTATGACACAAGCCATGATCCGAAACAGTGAAGGACGTCATGACTAGGTCATGACATCTGTCAGGTTCAGACCGGACGGATAAGAATGTGCTTCTTCTTGCCGGACGAGACCTTCAGCGTACCCTCGCGCAGATCCTCAAGGGTGAAGGTCTGGTTCTCATCGGAAATGACGACGTCATTGACGCGGCCACCACCGCCACGGATCAGCCGACGGGCCTCCCCACCACTGGCGGCAAGACCGGCCTCCTGAAAGACGCGGAACGCCGGAAGACCTTCGGCCAGCATATTGGCGGGAAGATCGATTTCCGGAAGAGCGGCCGTTGTGGAGCCCTGTTCGAAGACCTTGCGGGCCGTCTCGGCAGCCTCTTCTGCAGCCGTGCGTCCGTGACAGATCGCAGTGGCTTCCGTGGCGAGGATCTTCTTGGCCTCGTTGATCTCTGCCCCTTCAAGTGCGCCCAGACGCTCGCATTCTTCCACAGGCAGATCCGTGAAGAGCTTGAGGAAGCGGCCGACATCGGCGTCTTCCGTGTTGCGCCAGAACTGCCAGTAGTCAAAGACCGAGCGCTTCTCGGCACGGAGCCATGTGGCGCCCTGTGCAGACTTGCCCATCTTCACGCCGGACGACGTGGTGACGAGAGGCGTGGTGAGACCAAACACCTGCTTGCCATCAGTGCGGCGCGTCAGGTCGATACCGGCAACAATGTTGCCCCACTGGTCCGAACCGCCCATCTGAAGCACTGCTCCATGGCGGCGGTTCAGTTCACGGAAATCGTAGGACTGAAGGATAGAGTAGTTGAACTCCAAGAACGTCAGGCCCTGCTCACGGTCCAGACGCTGCTTCACGCTCTCGAAAGACAGCATACGGCTGATGGAGAAATGAACGCCGACGTCCTGTAGCAGATTGATGTAGGACAGCTTGTCCAGCCATTCCGCATTGTTGGCGAGGATGGCGCCGCTGGACGGATCTTCATCGCTGAAAGTGATGAACTGGCGCAGGGACTGCTCAATGCCAGCGATGTTGTGCGCGATAGTCTCATTGGTCATGAGCGAACGGGCTTCATCACGGAAAGACGGATCACCAATCTTTGCCGTGCCGCCACCCATCAGGGCAATCGGGCGATGACCATGCTTCTGCAACAGGCGCAGCGCCATGATGGACATGGCATTCCCCACATGCAGGGAGTCTGCTGTCGGGTCGAAGCCGACATAGGCAGTAATCGGTCCAGCCAGCATGGCTTCATCGAGGGCGTCGAGGTCGGTGCACTGGAAAATCAGGCCACGTGCCTGGGCTTCGAGAAGGAACGGACTCTTTGGCATGGATCGGTCTTGCTGCTGCGCTGTCGGAAAAGGGGAAGGTCTCTCTATCATAACATCGCGCAAAGCACGACCGTCTGCCGGGTGACACTGGACGCAACACGGTGGTCATTGTTTGTCGCTTGAAGGGCAGCCCTGTCGATCACTAAAGATATGTTATATCGTAACATAATGTCTGAGTGTGTATTTCCCATGTCTGTCCGCCCTTTTCGGAATGCTGTTCGTCCTTTTTACCCGGCTCTGATTGGCAGCATGATGTGGAGCCCTGTCGTCTTTGCAGATGATCGGACGGAGACACTCAAGTCCTCGAAGTCCGAAGATATTGTTGTAACGGGATCCTATCTTGGAGGAGGAGGGAACAAGACAGCCAATCCGGTCCAGATCATTTCGGCGAAGGATATCCAGAAAACCTCGGCCATTTCCCTCGGCGACTACCTGACGCGTCTGCCCTCTGTCGGCTCATCGGGAACACCCAATACCCGCACGAACGGCGGTGGCGGCGTGTCTTGCACAGACCTGCGTAATCTGGGGCAAGGACGTGTTCTAATTCTGATTGATGGCAAGCGCACGGCGATGAATGCCGGATCTGAATGTGTCGATCTCAACGCCATCCCCGTGCAGCAGATCGACCGGATCGAGATCCTGAAGGATGGGGGTTCCGAGCTATACGGAGCAGATGCCGTTTCGGGCGTCATCAATATCCGGTTGAAACATGATCTGACGGGTGGAAACCTGACGATCAAGGGCGGCATCACGCAATATGGAGACAGTCGATCCGGTCTGATTTCTGGTTACAAGGGCTTCAATTTCGATCATGGGCGCGGCAACGTCACCCTGTTTGGTCAGTACGATACGACTGGACCGATTTCTTCACGGGATCGACGATGGGCTGCGCTGCCGCAGAATGACAATCCGGCTTCTGGAGCGCCAGGTTTTGGCTCCTCCATCATCCCATCAGGCGTGGCGTTTAACCCGGTGACAGGCAAGCGCATGGTCCCTGACGGGAACGGCAATTTTCGGGCCTTCCAGTCTTCAGATCTGTATAATTTCGCTGAAGGCTCAATGCTTCAGAACTATCATCAGAATGCGGCCTTGTCTGGTGATGTCCATTACGATCTGAACTCCCACATCACGCTGTATTCCAACGTTCGTTACAGTCACACTACGGCCTCCCGGCAGCTATCCCCTTCTCCTGTGCAAGGGAGCATTCCGCCTTCCAGTCTTCCGTCTTCCTGGATCATTCCAGCGGATAGTTCTGATAATCCATGGGGTAAGGATTACGCTGTGACGAAGCGGATGGAAGATGTCGGATACCGGCAAAATGATTTTGCTGTGGATACCTGGACGGTCATTGGCGGTGCCAAAGGACGCATTGTCGGAGACTGGCAGTATGATGCGTCCATGACCTACGGCGTCAGTCAGTTGACGGCGCAGACGCAGAATATGGTCAACTATCGCCATCTGCTGGAAACGACAGGCACGGAGCAGCTCGATCCATCCCGTTCGTCGAGTGCGGTGCGATACAACCCAGATATCTGCGTGGCTGCTTCAGGCTGCGTTCTGCAAAACCCGTTCGCGCCGTATTCGGAACAGGCCGCAAATTACGTCCGGTTTACGCAGCGCGACCACGCGGATTACCAGATGCGGGACGTCAATTTGCGCTTTCATAACAATCATGTTTTGAGCCTGCCATACCGTCACGGCGGTCAGATCGGTCTGGCTTTCGGGATGGAACACCGAAGCGAACAGCTTAGCTACAAGCCGGACCCCATAGTCGAACGTGGCGACTCAACGGGTGCAACCACGGCTTATACGGGGGGTGGCTTCCATGTGACGGAAGGATATGTCGAAGGGAAAATCCCGCTTCTCGAACATGCTTTTCTGGCCCGGGACCTGACGGTGGATCTTCAGGGCCGTGTCTCGGCCTATAATACATTCGGGACGACAAAGAACTGGAAGGTCGGGCTGCACTGGGCACCGGTTCAGGACATCGCGTTTCGCGCCACTCTCGGAACGTCCTACCGGCAGCCGAGTATCTATAGCCTCTACGGTGGCCGCACGCTGAGTTATCCGTCTGCGTCCGATCCATGCAGTCAGGCCGGAGCCTATGGTGCGCGGGCCGGTACGGTCCGGGCACGGTGCGTGTCTGAAGGGATCAATCCCGAGACGTTCAATTCGGCGTTCGTGGGGCAGTTGCCCACGCTGTCGGGCGGAAATGCGGCTCTAAAGCCGGAAACGGGTCGCACCTATACAATTGGAACAGTCGTCACGCCGCATTGGGTGCCGCATCTCTCGCTATCCGTCGAATACTGGCACTACACGTTGCAGAACATGATTTCTGCGCCGAGTACGCAGTATATTCTGGACGGATGCTATACGGGAACGGAACCACAGCTTTGCTCCCTGGTTTCGCCTCGTTCCACAAGTGGGCAGCTTACGGCCATTTCTGCCGTTCAGCAGAACCTTGGTGGCCTGCGGACAAATGGTCTGGATATCGACCTGACATATCGGATGCGTCTGGGGCGGCGTGACAGTCTGTCCCTGTCTGAAAACTATCAGCAGTTGATTGGGTATTTCCAGCAGTACACGCCGGGTGGCGCATGGCGGAATTACACAGGTCGACTGCTCTATCTGGCTGGAAGCGGCATGCCGCGTGAGCGGAGTTACACCACGGTCAGTTGGCAGCATGGCGCGTTCAGCCTGACCTACATGGTGCAGTATATTGGCGGCATGCACTGGAATGATGGCACGAACGATCTGGCGCCGCAGACGGCTGGGCGTACGCGCTCGCCGGGCGTTTTCCTTCAGGATGTGACGGTGGGATATCGGGCGGGTCGATGGACGTTTAATACGGGTATCAACAACCTGTTCAATCGGCAGCCGCCCTTTGTCGTGGACGGGGCGTCCAACACCGCGGTCATGCAATATTCAGGATTTATTCCCGGACGCTATGTGTTTGCGCAGGTTGGGGCTGATTTCTGAAGACTGTCCGGAGGTATTCGCTGAAAATGTCTTGGCGCCAGAATTTCTGTTCCGATCAGTTATTCGTTTTCGTAAGGCCAGTCTGACCGGCTCAGTCGATAGGGTGCAAAACAGTAGCTGAGGAGCCCGAGAACAAGCGCCGTGATAGCCAGATATGCGGCATATCTGACACTCAGCAGAAAAGGCGAACACATCTGGATCAGAAGGAGCGGGGCGAGATTAAAGGCAAAAACGACTGATTTTGGGGGCGCGCGCATGATCACGAACGGCAGGGCGGAGCAAAGGGTCATGCCGCCGACAAGTACGATCAGGTCCAGCGCCTCAAAGATGGCAGTTGCAGGAAGCAGAGGCTTCAGGACTGCATAAGGTACGACAAGGGTAAGCACCCGGATGGGGGTGATGATCAGCATTCGGGAGAGTTTGGCTCTGAAAACGGCCCGTACAAACTCCAGTCTGCTGCCAAAACGCCCTGTAACAAGAAGGAGCGGCCAGTGCTGTCGGTCCAATAGCCACTTGTCCCCGATGACCAGCATGACGCAGCCCGTTCCCACGGACTTGACCCAGGCCGAACTGAAACTGCGATGGGCGAGAAACGCCTCTATCATTGCAAAGACAGACAGTGTCACTGGAATGAGAAACAGGCTGACCAGAATGTCGGTTCTGAAAGTGACGGGGGTGACGGGCGCAAGAAGCATCTGACGGAGTTGATAAGGCGTCAAAGAACGCTGTGTGGGAGGTCTTGCGCGACTGGAATGTGTTGTCTCTGCCGGAAGAGACTGCCCTGTCTCATGAGTGGCCGGTGCAAGGGGTTTGCTGCCATACAGCCGGTTCGGGAGGGACAGGATACTGCCGATCAGTGCCATGAACAGAATGATGCTGGCGGGAAGGGTCAGAACAGCAGGGCGTGTCAGCATCCAGTAGGTGGCATCTGAGACGAGTACCAGTGCAAACTGCCCAACCATCAAGGCCACGCCGAAGAGAAGAATGGCGACCCGTTTTTTGCCAGATTGCTCACGCGGGGGAGCGTACCACTGCACAGTTGAGGGGATGGCGTTGAAAAGGATAAAGAAAAGGGCGTCGTGGAAAGGAACCGGCAGCAGTCTCATCAGGCCGGCGAGCCCCAGAATAATCACGCTTGCGACAATGCTGGCGGCCCGTGCTTCGGCAAGGGCCAGTCCAGGGATGGATGGAGCCTGTGAGCCGCTGATCTGATTGTTCGTATGAAGCTGGAGCACACTCTGAACGACCATCACGACGAGGATCACATAGAAAACGTTGGTGTGCGACAAAGCCTCCGCCAACGTTTCATGTCTGAGCAGACCATGCAGGTCCCAGAGAGTGGAAAGAGCGGCAATCATCCAGCAGGCGAGCATCAAGATCATGTAGTTGCCGCGCAGGAACGTCGCCGTGGCGTAGATGCCAAGCGCCCGGCGCAGGTCTGACCATTCCAGTGGGGAGAGACGAAGCCACGTCATGGATCAGGAAGCTCGCGTCGCGGTGATTTCAAGGAAGGCATCCTCGAAATCAGGAACAGACACCGTAGTTCCTTCAGGCAGTAGGATGTCTTCTGACCATCCATGCACCAGAAGCCCCGTTTCGCGCTGGCCGATAATCTGGAGGGGGACGTTATCGAGGATGTGCGGTGTTGCGTGATCCAGCCAGCGTGTTGTGGCGCGGAACACGGGGGTGGGAACATCTAGCACAACCTGACCTTGACGCAGGAACAGAAGGCGGGAGCAGAGGCGTTCCAGATCTGACAGGATATGCGAGGAAATCAGGACGCTGGCCCCTGTGCGGCGGGCGTAATCTCCCAAAAGATTCATGAAATCCCGTCGGGCGTGCGGATCCAGACTGGCCACGGGTTCATCCAGCACCAGAAAGTCCGGCTCGTGACGCATGGCCAGCAGGATTGCGAGGCGCTGGCGCTGACCACCGGAAAGGTTTTTGACAATTTTCTTGGGATCAAGATCGGCCCAGCGAAGAACGGCGGGATCAATCGGTGGCAGTGTACCGTAGAACGCACCAATGTAATCAATGAGCTTACCAACAGTGAACGCCGCGAATCCCGTCATGGTCTGCGGAACGAAGCCTGTCCGGGCTCTCAGCTCTCTCGGGAGTTCCAGAACGTTTTGACCGAACAGGTCCACAGAGCCCGTATCCGGCACAAGGAAGCCCATCAGGCATCCGATGAGGGTGGATTTTCCGGCCCCGTTTTTTCCAAGCAGCGCGACGGTTTCGCCAGGTGCTATAGTGAACGATACGCCATCAAGAGCTGTAAAGCTGCCGAAGCGCTTGGAGAGGTCCGTCACGCGGACGGGGAGGACATCTTGCCGGGTGCTCATGTAACAATCGTTACATAATGTATATGAACCGGCAAGAGCCCTAAAAGAAAAGGCCCGCGTCCCGGAGGGCGCAGGCCTTTTTCTTCATGGAACCGTCAGATTTGTTCAGTCAGCGGCCAGTGCGAGCGCCTTACGGCCACGCATGGTCATGACGTGATCTTCCAGTGCTTCTCCGACGCGCTCAGCCTGCTTGGCAAAAATGTGGTCGGCATCATCGAAGATACGATAATCGACCGTCACATTCTTCTGCGTGTTGAGCTTGTCGACCAGCTTGCGAATTCCTGGCTCAGGAGCCATTTCGTCCTTGCCGCCAGCGATCATCAGACCACTACACGGACAAGGTGCAAGGAAGCCGAAGTCATAATCATTGGCCGGAGGTGCAACACTGATCCAACCACTGATTTCCGGGCGGCGCATCAGAAGCTGCATGCCGACGAACGCCCCGAACGAGTATCCGGCGATCCACAGTTCGCTGGAGTTCGGGTTGACCATCTGCATCCAGTCGAGTGCTGCGGCCGCATCGGAGATTTCGCCAATGCCACCATCGTAGCGGCCCTGCGAACGGCCGACGCCGCGCGAATTGTAGCGCATGACCGAGAAGCCCATCTTCTCGAAGTGGCGATACATCGTGTACGTAATACGATTATTCATGGTGCCGCCGTGAAGCGGGTGTGGGTGCAGCACCAGGGCAAGGGGAGCGTTTGGTTCGCTGGAGTGGTGGTAACGACCCTCAAGCCGGCCATCTGGGCCGGCGAACATCACTTCAGGCATGAATACTCTCGCTCTATGTCCGGCAGGATTACGGCCCTGCCTTCCGGTGGGCGTCTGTATATCGAGTTGAAAGCCAGAATTTCCACCAAAATCGACTCGGGATTGCGATTCCTGCAACTCTGCACGATCTAGAGAACATGACGAACGCATCTGCTCCGACCTATCTTGACGCCAATGCAACCGAGCCTCTGCGCCCCGCAGCGAGGGAGGCTGTGCTGTACGGTCTGCTGCTGTCCGGCAATCCGTCTTCGGTCCACGCGGAAGGGCGCGAAGCCAGGCGATGTCTTGAAGATGCCCGTAGTCGTATCAGTGCGGGTTTCGGGCGGATTTCCGGGACCTGCGTGTTCACGTCAGGTGGCACGGAAGCTGATGCAATGGCCATTCATGCGTTCGGTCAGGGGCGTCGGATCCTGATCGGCGCAACGGAGCACGATGCCGTTCGTAAAGCCGCCCCGGATGCGGACGTTGTTCCGGTGAATGACCGGGGCATTCTGGACCTTGAAATCCTCCGTCAGCGTCTCGCGGATGGGGCACCAACACTTGTCTGTGTCATGGCCGCCAATAACGAGACCGGGGTTTTGTCGCCACTGGAGGATGTCGCTGCACTTTGCCGCGACTCGGGTGCACATCTGCATGTGGATGCGGTTCAGAGCGCTGGGCGACTGCCTTTCAGCCTGACTGAGTGCAGCGTTGCTCTCTCGGGGCACAAGATGGGCGGACCAAAAGGCGCAGGCGCGTTGCTGCTGCCACTGGATGAACCGATTGATGCCCTGATGGTGGGCGGTGGTCAGGAGCGCGGTCGGCGAGGAGGAACGCAGCCTTTACCAGCTATTCTGGGCATGGCTGCTGCTTTCGATGAGGCGCAGGCCCAGGACTGGTCCGCTATTGAGGCATTGCGCGAGCGCGTCGAACAGGTGGCGATGGCGGCGGGAGCCCGTGTTGCCGGGCGTGAGGTCGCTCGCCTGCCGAATACAAGCTGCCTGATCCTCGACGGGGTTGCCGCACAGGTGCAGCTCATGACGCTTGATCTGGAAGGATTCTGTGTTTCTGCCGGATCGGCATGCTCTTCTGGAAAGGTGGCGGCGTCCCATGTTCTGACGGCGATGGGAGAAACGGCTGGAGCATCTCAGGCAATACGAGTGTCGTTGCCGTGGAATGTGAGGGCAAGGCAGGTTGACGCGTTTTGTGATGCCTATGAGCGTATGGCGCGTCGTTTGAGCAAACGTTAAGGGGCGCTCATGTGGTCATTTTCCAGCCTGAGTTTCCGGGCCTGCTCTAGAAGGGCGCTGGGGGCGTTGATCCATCGGCCTAAAGGAGAAATGAGGCTGAGGAGTAGGATACCGAAGGCTATGGCAAACAGAGTGCTGCCAAGGGGGATCGCGTCCATGAGGCATCCTCTGCCTGAAACAGGGTTCGAGGCTGAAAAGCCCATTTATATCTGGAACCGTAACGATTTGTGTTGGTCAGTGGAAGGTATAGCGTGATTTATCTGGACTATTTTTCCACAACGCCCTGCGCCCCTGAGGTTGTGGAGGCCATGCTGCCCTGGTTCGCGGAGGATTTTGGTAATCCACACAGTGTTCATGGCCCGGGTCAGAAAGCGGCGCAGGCTGTCGATGCAGCTCGTCAGACTATCGCTGACCTGATCGGCGCTGAAGCCCGGGAACTTGTTTTTACGTCTGGAGCCACGGAAGCAAACAATCTTGCCATTAAGGGAGCCGCTCGCCACCTGAAGCGCATGGGCAATGAGCGTCGTCGCGTTGTTACCGTTGCCACTGAGCATAAATGCGTTCTGGAATCCGTGCGGGATCTGGAGACTGAAGGCTTCGACCCTCTTATTCTGGGAGTGGACGGGCAAGGGCGTGTTGATCCCGAGGCTCTGCGGGAGGCACTGACGGTGCCGACACTGCTTGTCAGCATCATGACGGCAAATAATGAGACGGGCATCCTGCAGGACATTCCACTCCTGTCACGAATCGCCCATGAGGCTGGGGCGTTGTTTCACACGGACATGGCGCAGATGGCCGGGAAGTTGCCTGTGTCACTGGACGGTATCGATCTGGCGTCTTTTTCCGCGCACAAAATGTATGGTCCCAAGGGGATCGGTGCCCTGTATGTGCGGCGTCGGCCCCGTGTGCGACTACAGCCACTCTTTTCCGGGGGAGGGCAGGAACGGGCCTTCCGGTCAGGCACGTTGCCCACCCCTCTTGTCGTGGGGTTCGGGAAAGCTGCGGAGCTGGCGAAACGAAGATTGGATACGGATATTTTGCAGATTTCCGCCCTGCGGGATGATCTGTGGCGGCAGATTGAAACGGCACTTCCGGGATGTGAACTGAATGGACGTGAAGTTTCGCGCCTGCCGGGTGCGCTGAATTTCTGTCTGCCGGCAGGCGTGCGGGCGACGGACATCCTTGAACGGGTCCCGGAAGTTGCCATGTCTACGGGGTCAGCCTGCTCGGCCGCAGAAATTACCCCCTCTTATGTGCTGACGGCGATGGGACTTTCTGCAGAGAAAGCATCGCAGTGCTTGCGCCTGTCGGTCGGACGCTCTACCTCCAAGCCCGGTATTGACCGTGCGGCGGCTCTTCTGATCGAGGCTGTCCGTACCTGCCAACCTTCAAGAGACTGAAACAAGACGGACAGCCCATGCCCAAGATGACCTTTATCGAACGTGACGGTTCCCGCCGTGAAGTTGACGCGCCTGTCGGCCTGTCGGTGCTGGAAATCGCTCACAAGCATGACATTGACCTCGAAGGCGCCTGCGAAGGCTCCCTGGCCTGTGCGACGTGCCATGTCGTGGTGGACCCGGAATGGGCTGGCAAGCTGTCCGAGCCGACCGACGATGAAGAAGACATGCTGGATCTGGCCTTCGGCCTTGAGCAGACGTCCCGTCTGGGCTGCCAAATTGTCATGACCGAAGATCTGGACGGCCTGACCGTTCAGCTTCCAAAGGCGGGCTGAAGACCATGCGTATCCTCGTTGCCATGTCGGGAGGCGTGGACAGCTCCGTAGTGGCCGCGCTGCTCAAAAGGCAGGGCCACGAGGTGATCGGCGCGACCCTTCAGCTTTACGATCACGGCCAGGCGTCCAAGCCGGGCGCCTGTTGTGCCGGACGCGACATCATGGATGCCCGCGCCGTAGCGGATAAGCTGGATTTCCCGCATTACGTCATTGATGCGGAAAGCCGCTTCCGGGATAGCGTGATTGAGAACTTCGCGGACGCCTATGCGCGCGGGGAAACCCCCGTGCCGTGCGTGGCCTGCAATCAGGGCGTGAAGTTCACGGATCTTCTGGGCATGGCCCGCGATCTGGGCTGTGAAGCGATGGCGACCGGGCATTATGTCCGGCGTGTTGAAGGTCCGTCTGGTGCTGAAATGCATCGCCCTGTTGACGCAGAGCGGGACCAGACCTGGTTCCTGTTCGCGACGACGAAAGACCAGCTTGATTACCTGCGCTTCCCGCTCGGCGAGATGCCGGACAAGGCGCATGTGCGTGAACTGGCGCAGGAGCTTGGACTGGAAATTGCAGCCAAGCCGGACAGTCAGGACATCTGCTTCGTGCCAAGCGGGTCTTACGTCGATATCGTGGAAAAGCTTCGTCCTGAAATTCGGGGTGAAGGCGAAATCGTGGATGAACAGGGTAAGGTCCTTGGGCATCATGAAGGCGTTGCGCGCTATACGGTTGGTCAGAGCAAGCGGCTGGGAGACATCCATACAGCCGTTGGCGAACGCCAGATGGTAACGCGGATTGATGTGCCAAAGCGCCGGATTGTTGTTGGACCTCGCGTTCAGGCGACCGAAGTTGAGACGCGCAAGGCGATCCGTCTGCGGGACATGAACTGGCTGATTGATGCACCGCCTGAAGGTGTCTCCTGTGGTGTGCAGATCCGCGCTCGTGAGAAGCTCCGGGATGCGGTTGTGAAGCCATTGGCGAATGGTGAGGCACTCGTTGAGCTTCTGGAGCCAGCCATGCCGGCCCCGGGGCAGGCCTGTGTTCTGTATGATGGGAGCCGTGTTCTGGGCGGCGGGTTTATTCTGGCGGGAGCATAAGCATGGCAGGGACACTTCTGATCGGGTCGCGGCGGTATTCGTCCTGGTCTCTGCGGGGCTGGCTGGCTGTGAAGCTGGCGAAGCTGGATGTGGAAGAGAAGGTCATTGCTCTAAAGGGCGGTGGCAAGACCACGGAAATCCACGCACTGTCTCCCAACAAGCTGGTGCCCTATTTGCAGCATGATGGCGCGCATGTCTGGGAAAGTCTGGCCATCTGCGAATACTGCGCCGAGCATGAGCCGTCTCTTTGGCCGCAGGACCGTGTGGTGCGTGCTCATGCTCGCAGCATCAGCGCCCAAATGCACGCCGGTTTCCGCCCAATCCGGCAGAATTGCCCGATGGATGTGGAGCGCGTTCCTGCACCTCTCGCAGAGATCAGCGAAGACCTGGCCAAGGATGTTGCTCTGCTGAGTGAGAATCTGAAGGGGGCACTTCTGCGCTCGGGCACGGCCACGCCGTATCTGTTCGGGGACGTCCTGACGGTGGCTGACTGCATGTATGCGCCAGTCGCTATCCGGATTCACACGTATCAACTTAATGTTGACCCTAGTGTGAAAGCTTGGGTTCAGACCATACTGCATCATCCGCTCATGAAGGAATGGTACAGCCTAGCGGATGCAGAGCCTGCTGAGTGGCGACTAAGCTACGAAGACAAGTAAGGGTCTGGCTTCGTTCAGTGGTGAACGAAGCCCATTCCAGTTTGTAGGGCGGTGCGAAACACATCAGACCAGATGCTGTTACCGCCACCACCAGGGCCACCGCCCGTCTGATTGAACGGTGGGCCGTCGTTGCTGTCAGCAGTTTCGGACATATCGGATGGTGCATGCGATGCGCAGCTTTCGAGTAGGAGCATACTGCATCCCAACAACAGTCGTTTCACATCTGTATGCCCTACCCGTAATGTCCTCCTTGTAAGTCACCTGTGGAAAAGCAGGTGTCATGTCAGGAAGTATCAGGAAGCGTAAGCAGATCTGACGAAACTCCGGTTCCAGCAGCACGCTGTTACAGTTGGACGGACAGGGAACCGCGAAACCGTGACAGCAAGACTTTCACCTGAGCAGAAACAGGCCCGGCGCGCGGGTCTGCATTATGTGGACAGGACGGAACCGGGAATTACACGTAGACGAGCCGGCAAAGGCTTCGCCTATTACGATCCTTCCGGGGAGCGCATCACGGACCAGAACGTTATCGGGCGCCTGAAACGTCTGGGAATTCCTCCGGCTTATCGCGATGTCTGGATCTGTGCTGATCCCGATGGTCATCTCCAAGCCGTTGGCACAGATGCGCGGGGGCGGTTGCAATATCGCTATCATCCTAAATGGCGGGAAACACGGGACGTCGCCAAGTTCGGTCGAATGCTTGTATTCAGTGAGCATCTTCCTGCCTTGAGAGCGCAGGTTGCAAAAGATCTGGCGCGAAAGACGCTGGACCGGGACCGTGTTCTGGCCGCGATTGTCTTTATCATGGAACGGACGATGGCCCGGATCGGAAATGACCGGTACGCGCGTGAAAACCGTAGCTATGGTCTGACGACGCTGCGGCACAGGCATGTTGATGTGACCGGAAAGCACGTCACGCTTGATTTCCGGGCCAAACATGGGATTGAGCAGCATCTGGATTTGTCTGACGCTAGACTGGCGCGGCTTGTGTCACGGCTCGAAGATCTCCCGGGGCAACGTCTCTTCCAGTATCTGGATGAGAACGGTGAACGCCACGATGTGCATTCACAGGACGTGAACGACTACCTTCAGACCATCACTGGTGAAGACATTACGGCCAAGGATTTTCGCACTTGGGCCGCTACGCAGCTTGCCGCCGTCACGCTCTGTGCCTTCAGTGGGTACGATACCAAGGCAAAAGCCAAAAAGCAGGTTGTTGAGGCCGTGAAATCCGTGGCTGCCCGGCTTGGAAATACGCCTGCGGTTTGTCGCAAGAGCTATATCAATCCCTGCGTGGTGGATGGGCATCTGGATGGAACCCTAAGGGCAGCCTTTCAGAAACGGGCCCAGGATGTTCTGGATACGCCGGAGCATGGACTGTCTGCTGAAGAAGTCGCGGTGGCGGGCTTTCTCGCTAACCGCCTGTCGCGTCTTCAGAATAACGGTACATCAAAATCCTGACCCGCAGTATGTTGAAATCTTTCGCAGGAAACTCTGCCTGTTACAGAAGCTTCTGTTTCTGACGGACCGTATAAAAATGCGTCGCAACGGAATTGATGGCTGGCGACGGAAGGTCAGTGCATGATGCACTGTCAGGAGGAGAAGAACGGATGAACTCGCTGGGTCTCTTTGCCTTGCTGATGCTGGGAGCAACGTGTTTCGGGGTTCTGAACGAGCGTCTTTTCAAGCTTCCTCTGACGATCGGTATCCTTCTGATCAGCATGGTCATCTCCCTGTTGATCATGCTGATCAACCCTCTGGTGCCAGGCTACGACCTTCAGCACATCCCCCGCACTCTTCTCGGTCAGGTCAATCTGCCGGAAACTCTTCTGGAGGGCGCGCTGTCTTTCCTGCTGTTTGCTGGCGCCATGCAGGTCAATCTCGGATTGTTGCTCTCACGGGGAAAAGCTGTTGCCGCGTTGGCCATTCTGGGCACAGTTCTGGCAGTGGGGCTGCTGGCAGGCGCAGCATGGTTTGTCTTCCCGCTATTGGGCATGAATGTTCCCTTTAGCTGGTGTGTCGTTCTGGGCGCTATTCTTGCCCCAACTGACCCGGTTTCCGTCGTGGGAATGCTGCGTCGTCTGGGGTTGCCGGAAGCCCTTCAGGCGACTTTCGCCGGGGAAAGTCTGTTTAACGATGGTGTTGGCATCGTGATGTACGGGACCGTCATCGGCCTTGCGACCGGAGACGTGCACAGCGTTGCAATGACGGATTTTGTCGTGCGCTTTCTGGTGGAAGCAGTCGGTGGAGGCCTGCTGGGGGGCGTTTTGGGATGGATCGCTCTGAAAATCATTCGGGGCGTAGAGGACATGCAGATAGATCTGCTGGCCTCTCTGGCCCTGGCAACGGGAACTTACAGTCTTGCCAGTTCTCTGCATATGTCCGGCCCTATCGCCGTCGTTGTGGCTGGGATGTGGTTGGCCACGGATGCCGGCAAGCGTGCAATCCCCGAGCACTCCCGGCAGGAACTCACCACCTTCTGGGGCCTGATCGACGAAATTCTGAACGCGCTATTGTTCCTGCTGATCGGTTTCGAACTTCTTGAGATCACGCCGCATCTGCCCAATCTCGTGGCGACGCTCATCATCATTCCCCTGTCTGTGATTGTCCGCGGGTTGAGCGTGTTCCTGTCCACGATACCGGTTCATCTGAAAAAGGGTGAGCGTGGCAGGGCTCTCGGCGTTTTGACCTGGGGAGGGCTGCGGGGCGGGATTTCAGTCGCACTGGCATTGGGGCTGCCTCCTGGGGGGCTGAGGGAGACGCTGCTGCCGGTGTGCTACGGGGTAGTGGTCTTTACAATCATCGTGCAGGGACTGACGATGGAGAAGGTGGTCAATCGGCTTTATCCGAAAGCCACCAATTGAGTTTATGCCTGCTGAGAGATGTTGGCAGACGGAAAATGGATCGGCAGGAGTGCAGTAAAATGGTGACTTTAAAGCATATGATGGGTGTGCTGATGGTGGCTGGCGCTGTTATGGGAGCGTCTGGCAGTGCATCTGCGGCCAGTGGATTTCCTGGGCAGGCGGGATGCTGGACAGCTCTTCCGGGTGAAGATGAACGACCGGAAGTAACATGCCGCAGTTTCACGGAAGATCTGCTGAAAAGCCTGGAAAAAGCGACACCAGCGCAGGTGACGTCCCTTCTGGGCGTCCCAGGCAAGGATCACAAACCAACATATTTCGAGAGCGCGAACAGAACGCCCGGAGCCTATAATGGCTATGTGGAACTGACTTATACTTCAGGCCATGTCTCGGATCTCTCTGCCGTGCTGACACAGGTTCAGCCAAACGGTATGGCGAGTGAGGAAAAGGATTATCAGTGGGGCGTCAATAAAGCTGGATGCTCCGATTTTCCGGGAAGCAAGAAAGCCTGCGACACATCCAATTAAGAACGCCGCTCTGGATCAGTCTCGCAGATCCAGAGCCACCAGTCTTTCACGACAGGTGATGAACAGACGTCTGTTCTCTGGGCCTCCGAATGCACAGTTTGTAGGTGGCCAGGGAAGAGGGACGAAACCCAGGGTACATCCTGACGCGTCGATGACGTAAATTCCGTCGTCTGCTGCGGTCCAGACCCATCCGCGACGGTCTACGGCCAGGCCATCCGGGACACCATTTTCTGTGCTGTAGAAGGGGCGTTTTCCCGTCAGTTTTCCATGGCGGCCAACATCGAATGCATGGATGTGGCAGCCTTGCCCGCCGATTTTTCTGGATGTGTCCGTTACGTATAACGTTTTCCTGTCTGGCGAAAATGCCAGAGCATCAGGCTGATCCAGATCAGCCATGCGCGTTAGATCGCCAGTCTTCCGGTCATATCGGTAGACACTGCGATGGGGTAGTTCGGCGCGCGCTATATACCCCTCTCTTGCGGAGTGGATGCCGAATACGGGGTCGGTAAACCAGAGTGTATGATTGGGGCCGGTGATAATGGCGTTCGGGGCGTTGAGGCGGCCGCCCTCATAGTGCGTGATGAGGGGGAGTGCTTCCTGAGAGTCCTGTGAAAAACTGATACAGCGTCGTCCCTGTTCGCAGTGTACCAGCGTGCCTTCCGGGAGGAGGGCATTGCCGTTGATAAACCACGTGGGATCAAGAATGGTGTGAACATGCCCATCGGGGTGCCATGCCATGACCCTGCGCGATACAACATCCGACCACACAAGTCTGTTTCGATTTTCGTCCCAGATGGGACTATCGCCAAGTGTTGTGCCCTCGTGGAGCAGCAGAAGCGGAATGTCGAAGTCCAGAACGGCCGCAAGTGCCGGGTCATTAATCCGGATGCCTGGCAGGGGGTCTGAGATTTCTGGAGCCCCCGGTAAACGCAGGAATGTGCCGATCAGGACATTCTTCACGTGTTACGTCTTTTCTGGCTACACATTCCGACTTTCTCGACCACATCAGTGGCACTAATCTGTAAGGTGATTGGCTGTCCCGGAATAAAACTTCCGGTGAATTAAGGTGTCTTACAAAAACGCCGTGATGTTCACGGGGTTCATGCCGGATACATTTTGCATCCTTCCGGGGTCGCCTGCCGCAGAAAGGCGCCAAGCTCCCGGAATGTGCTGGCACGTGGATCTGAGGCGCGCCACACGAGGCCGATTGTCCGACTTGCTTCGGGTTCGGAAAGGGGGCGGACGGTGATGAGGTTCTCAAAATCCATCCGGTTGCGCAGAGCAAGCCGGGGAATGAGTGAGAAGCCTTCACCTGCACCAATCATGTGCCAGAGCATCTCCAGGCTCGTGGCCAGTCTGGTTTCGCGCTGTCTGGGAATGGTGGGGCAGATGGAGAGTGCCTGATCGCGAAGACAGTGGCCGTCTTCCAGCAACAGAAGATCAGGTCGACCCAGCTGTTTCAGGGAGATCCTGTTCTTGCCAGCCAGTTCGTGCGTAACCGGAAAAACCCCCAGAAAAGCCTCTTCGAAAAGAGGAAGGGCTTCCAGCGCCTCCGACGGAGCAGGCAGCGCCATCAGAGCCAGATCGAGTTCGTTGTTTCGCAGAGACTGGACCAGCGTATCCGTCGTTCCTTCTGTCAGGCGCAGATTCAGGTTCGGATAGGACTGCCGCAAATGGGGGAGCGTGCCGGGGATGTAATACGGGCCAAGCGTTGGGATGACGCCCAAGCGCAGAATGCCATCCAGCGGGCTGGTGCGCGCCCGTGCGACTTCCAGAAGATTCCGGGCTGCCGTTAAAACTTCACGGCCAAGCGCAATCAGGCGCTCCCCATCAGGTGTAGGGGCGACATGCCTGCGCGAACGCTCGAACAGCGTGACGTCGAGAAGCTGCTCCAGCTTACGGACCTGTTCTGAAAGGCCCGCCTGACTCACACCACAGCGTTCTGCCGCGCGGGAGAAATTGCGCAGGTCATCCACTGCCACGACATATTCGATATCTCGCAGGGACAGGCCGGAAAGGGGAACGTAACTCATGAATTATAGATAATACCGAACACCAAAATATGGAAGTGCGGTTTTTCCTATATTTTCATGAAAGCGTCATCGGCTTCGGCAAGACACATCTGCCTATGAAGCGTATAAGGTTTCAAAGAATTTCCACAGCTAGGATGAAGACTCCATGACACAGCGCGCTGCTCTCGTGACCGGTGGTTCCCGTGGTATCGGGGCCGCAATTGCCCTTCGTCTGGCCACAGACGGATATGACGTTGCGATCTCTTATGCCAGCAACGAAAAGGCTGCTGCGGATATCGTTAGCAAGATTGAAGCCAAGGGCCGCAAGGCTGTTGCCATCAAGGCCAATGGCGGAACAGCGGAAGGTAACCGCGCTGTTGTCACGAAGGCCGTGGAAACATTTGGCCGTCTGGATGCGCTCGTTTGCAACGCTGGGATTTATCCTTACGGGCCGATCGATCAGATGACTGTTGAGCAAATCGATCAGGTGCTGAACCTAAATGTTCGTGCCGTTATGATCGAGACGATGGAAGCGGTGAAACATCTGGGGCAGGGTGGTCGCCTGATTTATATCGGCTCTGCTTTTGGTGCCCGCGCACCTTTCCCAGGTATTTCCCTTTACTCCGCCACCAAGGCGGCTCTGGAAGGCTTTGCCCGCGGCGTAGCGCGTGATGTGGGGCCGAAGGGGATTACCGTTAATGTGGTCGAGCCAGGTCCGATTGATACGGATCTGAACCCGGCTGATGGCGAAGGTGCGGCCCTGATCAGCAGTTTCACCGCGACGAATTCCTACGGCAAGGTTGCTGATATTGCGGATTTCGTAGGCTTCCTTGCAAGCCCTGCAGCCTCTTACATTACGGGCGCGTCCCTCCCGGTAGATGGCGGTCTGACGGCCTGATCTAAATTAACGTGCAGTCTATCCTGTTTTCTCTCCTTGTTATCGGAGCGGATGCGCAACATTCTCCCTGCGAAAGTCGTGGGCAGGGGGATGCCGCGTAAACGCTAAAGGAAAACAGGATGACGTTCGGGCGCAGGTTTTTTCTGGCAAATACAATGCTGTTTTCAGCCAGTATCGCTTTGACCGGCCGTGCATCGGCTGCGGCAGCTTCAGATGGAGCGGGCGATGACATGACCCGCTTCATCTATGCAATGCCAAAAGCCGAAATGCATGTGCATATTGAAGGCACGCTTGAGCCGGAAATGAAGTTCCGCCTGGCCCAGCGCAATGGTGTCTCCCTGCCGTACAGCACGGTTGAAGAGATGCGGGCCAGTTATAACTTCCACGACCTTCAGAGCTTTCTGAAGATTTTCTATGAAGGCAAAACTGTTCTGCTCAAGGAGCAGGATTTCTATGACCTCACATATGCCTATCTGACCAAAGCAGCCTCCCAGAATGTGCTGTATGCGGAGATATTCTTCGATCCGCAGATGCATACGGACCGTGGCATCCCGTTCGCTACGGTCATGAATGGCCTTACGCGGGCGCAGGCTGATGGTCGCCGCAATCTACAGATCGACTCCCAGCTTGTTCTTTGCTTCGAGCGGGAACTGACGACTGAGTCTGCTATGAAGACACTGGAGTCAGCGCTTTCCTACCGGCAGCATATTGTCGGGATTGGACTGGACTCTGACGAGAAGAATAATCCCCCTGACAAATTCCGTGAGGTGTTTGCCCGCGCCCGTAAAGCCGGTTTTCACCTGACAATGCATTGTGACCTGAACCAGCTCGATACGCATGAACACATCCGGCAAGTGCTGGAAGATATTCAGGCAGACCGCATTGATCATGGCGGCAATATTCTGGAGCGTCCGGATCTGGTGGCTGTGGCAAAACGCAGAGGCACAGCGTTTACCGTTTGCCCGGTTGCCTGTGGCTGGCTGCGGGAAAATGGTGAAAACATCAACATCATTCGCGGAATGCTGGATCAGGGTCTGAAAGTTACGGTCGCCTCAGATGATCCCGCCTACATGAAGAGCAATTATGTGGCGGAGAGCCTTGTCGTGGCGCAGGGCGATGGCGCTTTGAGCAAAGAAGATCTTCTCAAGCTGGCACGAAACAGTTTTGAGGCTGCCTGGATCAGCCCGGCGCAGCGCAAAATCTATCTGGGAAAGCTGGAAGCCTTTCGTCGTCAATGGGCTTGAAGGACTGGTCAGCGGGGCTGATATGAAATAGGTAGTGGTGATGAGGGTTTGATATCTGTTCGGTTTGACCGATCAATCATATTGACAGGAACTGTTTCCTGACCTTCTCATTTTGTGGGACATAGGTTCCGCAACCTAACACGAGCGACAAAGCAGGAGACCTTCTGATGGTTCGCATTAACTCCACACTGACCCCGTTCTCGACCGATGCATTCCGCAACGGCGAATTCCTGACGGTCACGGACGCAGACGTCCGTGGTAAGTGGTCCGTCTTCTTCTTCTATCCGGCAGACTTCACGTTCGTCTGCCCGACGGAACTTGAAGATCTGGCTGACAATCAGGCCGCTTTCGACAAGCTGGGCGTTGAAATCTATTCCGTTTCCACGGACAAGCATTTCACGCACAAGGCCTGGCACGA
The DNA here is from genome assembly GCF_018812085.1 of Gluconobacter sp. P5H9_a. Classification (NCBI taxonomy): domain Bacteria; kingdom Pseudomonadati; phylum Pseudomonadota; class Alphaproteobacteria; order Acetobacterales; family Acetobacteraceae; genus Gluconobacter; species Gluconobacter sp. P5H9_a. Next base: position 24,435 of record NZ_JACRVW010000016.1, on the reverse strand, counting down.
CACGTCCCCGGCTATTGGCAAGATCAAGTACACCATGCTGGGCGACCCGACTGGTGTGATCTCCCGCAACTTCGGTGTTCTGATCGAAGAAGCTGGCCTGGCTGATCGCGGCACGTTCCTGCTCGATCCGGAAGGCAAGGTTCAGTACATCGAAATCACGGCTGGTGGCGTTGGCCGCTCCGCGACGGAACTGCTGGAGAAGATCCAGGCCGCTCAGTATGTCGCCACGCATCCGGGTGAAGTCTGCCCGGCCAAGTGGAAGGAAGGCGGCGAAACGCTGAAGCCTTCTCTCGACCTCGTTGGCAAGATCTGATTTTGCCGGGTGAGGCGGGATCGCCTCACCATTCCCTGCCCCTTCATCGGGGCAGGGCTCTACAAGATTTCACCAATTTTAAATTGCTGGAGAAAACGATGCTTCAGGACGACCTGAAAACCCAGATGCGCGCCTATATGGAATATCTGCGCAGTGACGTCGTGCTGGAAGCTACCCTTGGCACCGACGAGCGCTCCGCCGAAGTGCGTGGATTGCTGGAAGACATTGCCAGCCTGTCCAACAAGGTGACGTTCTCCGACGCCGGAACTGCTTCCCGCCGCCCATCCTTCCTGATTCGCCGGGCCGGTTCGGTTGAAGCCGTGACATTCGCCGGCCTCCCGATGGGGCATGAGTTTACCTCGCTGGTCCTTGCGCTTCTTCAGGTGAGCGGTCATCCGCCCAAGATCGACGCTGATCTTGTTGAGCAGATCAAAGCGCTGGACGGGGATTTCCATTTCGAGACCTATTTCTCCCAGTCCTGCCAGAACTGCCCGGATGTGGTGCAGGCGCTGAACGCCATGAGCGTCCTGAATCCGAAAATCCATCATGTCGCGATTGATGGGGCGGATTTTCAGGAGGAAGTCGAACGCCTTGGCATTCGGTCTGTGCCGCAGGTCTATCTGAATGGGCAGCCATTTGCCTCTGGCCGCATGGAAGTCGCGGATATTCTGGCAAAGCTGGATGCGTCTTCTGTCGAGCGTGCGGCTGCCAAGTTGAACGACGTTGCACCATTTGATGTTCTGGTACTGGGCGCGGGCCCGGCGGGTGCATCCGCAGCGATTTATGCTGCACGTAAAGGCTTGCGAACGGGCCTCGTTGCGGACCGCTTCGGTGGTCAGGTGATGGATACGGCTGGCATCGAGAACTTCATTTCCGTCAAGGAAACAGAAGGCCCACAGCTATCTGCTGCGCTTGAAGCCCATGTGCGCCAGTATGATGTGCAGATCATCGCGTCCCAGAAAGCTGCCAAACTTGTTCCGGCGGCTCAGATTGGTGGCTTGCATGAGATCGCTCTGGAAAGTGGGGCGAGCCTGCATTCCAAGACGGTCATTCTGGCAACCGGTGCACGGTGGCGCCAGCTTGGCGTTCCGGGTGAAGAAGAATATCGCACCAAGGGCGTGGCCTACTGCCCACATTGCGATGGCCCGTTCTACAAGGGGCGCCCTGTTGTTGTGACGGGCGGCGGCAATAGCGGTGTTGAAGCTGCAATTGATCTGGCAAATATCGTCTCACACGTTACGCTTTTGCAGCGCGGTGCGCATCTGAAGGCGGATAAGGTGTTGCAGGATAAGTTGCTGAGCCTGCCCAATGTCAAGGTTCTGATGAGTGCGCTCACCACGAAGATCGAGGGTGACGGCAAGGAAGTCACGGGCCTGACTTACAGCGATGCTGATGGCGGCCTGCACCACATCAAGACGGACGGCGTATTCGTTCAGATCGGTCTGCTGCCAAATACGGACTGGTTGAAGGGGACCCTGGATCTGAGCCCGTATGGTGAGATCGTAATCAACGATCATTGCGCAACATCAGTGCCGGGGATCTACGCTGCGGGGGACGCGACGACAGTGCCTTACAAGCAGATTGTCATTGCCATGGGTGAGGGCGCAAAGGCCTCCCTGTCTGCCTTTGACTACCTGATCCGCTTGCCTGTGCAGGCATAATTGGTGAGGCCTTGGGGAGAAGGAAAAGGATGTATATGGTTCAGGTCATGCATCCTTATCTGCTCCCCCTCCTTGCCTTCGCACTGACTGCCGCCGTTTTTACCATTACGCCGGGCCTGGATACCGCCATGACCCTCCGGACGGCCACGACGTCTGGCTGGAAAGCCGGGCTGGCAGCCGTTATGGGAATCTGCCTTGGGCTTGGCGTCTGGGGCCTGGGAGCGGCTTTTGGCCTGACCGCCCTTTTGGCGGCTTCGGAGACGGCATTCACAGCCGTCAAATGGGCAGGTGCGCTTTATCTGGGATGGATAGGCATCAAGCTGCTGCTACATCCGCGATCATCCCTGTCGAAAGAAGAGGCTGAAGCAGCCATTGAGCAGCCGACGAACCGTCCAGAGGCAGGACTGGCCTTTCGGCGCGGTTTGCTGAGCAATCTGCTGAACCCCAAGGTTGGCGTTTTTTACATGACGTTTATGCCGCAGTTCATTCCGCCCCATGTCAACGTGCGCGAATTTTCGCTTCTGCTAACCGCCATTCAGGCGTTGCTGTCTTTTGCATGGCTTGGACTGCTGGTCGCCTTGACCATTCCTCTTGGACGCTTTCTGTCCAGCCCAACTGTCGTACGACGTATGGACCGCCTGACCGGCAGTGTGTTCCTGCTGTTCAGCCTTAAGCTGGCACTTGCCCGTCGGGCTTGAGAGCGGACTCGATTTTTCAGCACTTTTTGTGGCAGGCTCACAGCAGCAGGTCTTCTTGAATCTGGTATGCGGGGTCTGCTGATGAATGCTGTTCTGAAAGGAGCTCGATCATGAGTGCAAAATTTGAACTCTATACCGACACTGCTGGCGAATATCGTTTTCGCCTGAAAGCAGCGAACGGAGAGAATATTCTTGCCAGTGAAGGGTACAAGCAGAAAGCCAGTGCGGTGAATGGTATTGCTTCCGTTCAGAAGCATGCCCCTGACGACGCCCATTATGAGCGCAAGATTTCAGCGTCTGGAAAGCCATTCTTCAATCTGAAGGCTTCAAACGGGCAGGTGATTGGCAGCAGTCAGGCGTACAGCAGTGAAAGTGCGCGGAATGCCGGGATTGAATCCGTTAAGAAAAATGCACCGTCAGCTGTGACCGTGGATGCTGCATAAGAAGATCTGTTAACCTGCCTCTGCATCATTTTGGTACTATTGATGCAGGGGTATGTAATAAAATTCAGGCTATAAAGCTTATATTTTTAACAAAAGCCGTAAGTTGGCTCTGGCTATTAACGCCTAACCTGACAAAAATATCTTTGACCATCTGTCGGGCAGTTCCTTCGGTGATATTCATTTTCAAAGAAGAGTCCTTAATGGAATTCCCATTCGCGATCAGGCAGGCAATTTTTGATTGAGACGCTGTAAGAAAAAGGTTGCTCAGGATAGCTTCCGTTTCAGAATTGACTCTATGGATGGAAAAAATAACCATTCTGGTTTGTTCCATTTTAGATGAAACGTTTATTACTTTTGCAAAAAAAATCTTATCTGTTTCGGTTTTTATTTTTATGGGATTATGAATATCGCCGGATCCAGAGAGAAGGCGAGAAAATTTACTGTTACCATCAGAACTCTTCACTTGGATTGTGTTGTTTTTTATAAAGATTCCATCGGATTCCATCCGGACTAGGTTATTGTTCGCATATACAATTCTATTTTCTGAATTAATCAGAGCAATTCCAAACGGCATTTCTTTGAAGGAATTCTCAAATATTTCATGAAAATTCTTGCTCTTGTTAAAGGAAATTCCGGTTCCAACTGCTTGAATAACGTGCGGAATTATTCGTGTCAGGTTTTGCTTGATGATTGCGCTTGATTGTATTGTTAACCCGTCTGGGGACTGTACTGACAGTAGGAACCTATTCCCATTTTCAGTTTTGAACATGGCATGATGTATTCTTCGAACACCAAATTCCCTTAAAAATTCCATGTAAAACGGTATTTTGTCGATTTGTTTGTCAGATAAGAAGCTGTCATCAACATACAGGAAGTCATTCTCTATTTTTTTTCTTGTATAGACAGACAGAGGTGATTTGTTTCGCCAGTGATTGTAATATAATTCTTCTGTTTTCGGATCCTGATTGGAGCCAAACCGCCATTCAGACATGTCTTCGTCTAATGGAATTAAAGATGCGCCGCCAAAACTGCTGTCTGTGCAGTATTTTGCGATATTTACTAAGGCTTCATTCCATTCGGAGCGGTCTTCAATAGTTTTATAGATATTTTTTGTAATAAAAATATGATTTTCCATTTGATGGATTCTTTCTTTTGAAGTCGGAATCATCAGACAAAAATATTCAAAAAAAAGCAAACATCCACTACCATATGGGAGTGGTGGCCAAAATTCTCATGCTTCAAAAAAACAGGCGCGGTGAGTTGCAGATCTCATCTGGCTAGAGGCAGGAGAAAACAATGGTAGCGTCAGTAATTTTCACCCCAGACGGGGGAGATCAAGCTGTTCTTACGGCCCAGAACGGCATAATAACCATAGATAATTCAGGAAGTATAACTGGAGCAGCGTTCTATACGGGGCTTCCGGTAGCAGATGTGAGTAAAGCTACTACAGGATCTGTTATTATAAACAATAATTCTGATGTAAGCGCATCTACTTGGAAGGTCGGAACGACTGCCGACGCAGCTGTAGTTATTGTAAGCGACGGAGCATCTCTATCTCTTGATAACACTGTCGCAGTTTCGAATAATTCTAAAATAATTATCGGGAACGGTGGAACGGTAGTTCTTGGTGGATATGCGACCACAACCGTCGGACTTATCCAGTTTGATGAAGGCGGCGGCGGTACAATTGAAATCGCTGCAGGAACAACGCCAAGCATTATCGGGTATATTACAAATATTAAGGAAAATGACACAATTATTTTGAATGGCCTTTCGGCAGATGGCTACACGTATGTGAATGGAGTTTACACGCTGACCAGTCAGGGGCAGCCAATTTCTGGAACGTCTTCATTCCAGCTTCCCGAAGCGAATGAAGGAACGACCTTTACGGTGTCGACGATCAACGGAAAAACTTATCTGAAAACACTGGTTGTCGTGTGCTTTTTGCGGGGATCAATGGTCCGCACTGCGCAGGGAGAGGTCGCTGTTGAAGATATTTGCATTGGCGACGAAGTTACCGTTTATGACTGGCAGGCTCAGGCCCAAGTAAATCGCCCAGTCGTGTGGGTTGGCACCAAAAAGGCATTTGTCTGCCCCGGACTGCCTGATGACAAAGCTGGTTATCCGGTCCGTGTTCTGAAGGATGCCATCTCAGATGGTGCTCCCTATGAAGACCTACTGATCACTGCTGAGCATTGCCTGTTCTTCGACGGTAAATTCGTACCTGTGCGGATGCTCGTAAATGGTCGCTCCATTTTTTACGACAAGAGCATCACGTCTTACGACTATTACCACGTAGAGACGGAGCAGCACTCTGTTATCACCGCGAATGGCGTTCTTACAGAGAGCTATCTGGACACAGGAAATCGTCGTTCATTTACTCAAAGCGGCAATGTCGTCGCCTTGGGTGGTCGTGCTAAAACATGGGCTGAAGACGGTAATGCGCCGCTGGATATCAGGCGTGAGTTTGTGGAGCCGCTATTCCACCAGTTAGATGCGCGTGCCAGCAAGGTGTGCTCAGAGACGGTTGCCGAAGATGCACCTCTTACGGAAGATGCCGATCTTCACCTGGTGACGGACACAGGCACGATTATTCGCAAGACCCGTGAAGCCAATGACCGTGTCATGTTCATGATCCCTGCTAACGTCAAAAGCGTGCGGATTGTCTCCAGAACCAGCCGCCCGAGTGACGTTATCGGCCCGTTTGTAGATGACCGACGCAACCTCGGCGTTCTGATTGGTGATATCACTCTGTTTGAAGAGAGCCGTACTCACCGGATTACAGCTCATCTGAAGACTGAGACGCTGGAAGGCTGGAGCAATCCGGAGAAGGGTAACATGCGCTGGACAGCCGGTCGTGGCCTTCTGCCGCTTGGCAGCCGCCCTTCCAATAGCATTGCCATTCTTGCTCTGCAGATCAAAGCTGGCGGACCTTACAAACTGGCCCCTCAGAACAACGCAGGTCTGTCTCTGACAGCCTGAGGCCCGGTCTTTTCCTGTTTTGGCTCTGCCCCCCTGTTGGGGGCAGAGCCTTTTTTGTTCAGGCCGCAGCCATACCGCGCAGGACGTAAGGCAGGATGCCGCCATGGCGATAGTAATCTGCTTCGTCCACCGTATCGATGCGACACAGGAGGGGAACGTTTTCCTGTGTGCCATCACGACGGGTGATGGTCATAACCAATGTTTTGCGAGGAGTCAGATCACTGATGCCCGCAATATTGATGGTTTCAGTCCCATCCAGATTCAGTGTCTTGCGCGTCGTTCCAGGTTCGAACGTCAGTGGCAGAACACCCATTCCCACAAGGTTTGAACGGTGAATGCGCTCAAAGCTCTCGGCGATGACAGCTTTGACACCAAGGAGACGCGTGCCTTTCGCGGCCCAGTCGCGGGATGAGCCCATGCCGTATTCCTTGCCGCCGAACACGACAAGCGGTGTTCCTTCGTCAGCGTAGCGCGTGGCCGCATCATAGATGGACATAAGTGCCCCATCCGGCTGATGACGTGTCATGCCACCTTCGGTACCCGGCGCCATTTCATTGCGGATACGGATATTGGCGAAGGTGCCGCGGACCATCACGCGGTCATTGCCGCGGCGTGATCCATAGGAATTAAAGTCTTTAACCGCGACCTGATGCTCCTGAAGGTATTTGCCTGCAGGGGAGGACGTCGCGATCGAACCGGCAGGCGAGATGTGATCGGTGGTGATGTTGTCACCAAGCAGAGCCAGAACGCGCGCGCCTGAAATGTCACTCGTTGTTTGTGGGTCAGCTGTCAGGCCAGAAAAATATGGCGGATCCTGCACATACGTGGAGCCAGGCTGCCATTTGAAAGTGGCTGAATCACTGGCTGTTCCAAGCGCCTGCCATTCCGGCGTGCCTTCCGTGATACGACCATACCGCTCAACGAACGCATCCCGGGTAACTGCAGACCCAACCAGCTCTGCAACATCATGGTTGGAGGGCCAGAGATCCTTCAGATAGACGGCCTTGCCGTCCGGCGTGTGGCCCAGAACGGCTGTCGTAATGTCCTGACGCATCGTCCCGAGCAGCGCGTAAGCAACCACAAGTGGCGGGCTTGCAAGGTAGTTTGCGCGAACGTTGGGTGAAATACGGCCTTCAAAGTTGCGGTTGCCAGACAGGACAGATGTTGCCACGAGGTTATGTCCCTCAATGGCATCAACTATCGGCTGGGCCAATGGGCCTGAGTTTCCGATGCAGGTCGTGCAGCCATACCCAACGGTTTCAAAGCCTAAGGCATCCAGATCTGCCGTTAGACCTGCACGATCCAGATAATCGGTCACGACCTGCGACCCTGGCGCGAGAGAGGTTTTGACCCATGGCTTGGGCTTGAGGCCGAGCGCATGTGCCTTACGGGCAACCAGTCCTGCGGCAATCAGAACGGCCGGATTGGACGTGTTAGTGCAGGATGTAATGGCCGCGATAACGACCGAACCATGTTCCAGCGCGTAATCCGTTCCAGCGACCGGAGCGGTGACGATGGTATTTTCCGGTTTGACGCCGAGAGTCTCTGTCAGGGCTTGCTCGAAAGCCTCGGAGGCAGAGCGCAGTTCTACACGGTCTTGTGGGCGCTTTGGTCCTGCGAGGGACGGCGTAACGGTGCTGAGATCCAGTGAGAGCGTGGAGGAAAAGACTGGCTCTGGCGTGGACGCATCACGGAACATGCCTTGCGCCCGCAGATAGGCTTCAACAAGCGCAATAGGGTGTTCGTCACGGCCGGTCTGGCGCAGGTAATCCAGTGCCAGCGCATCGACCGGGAAGAAGCCGCAGGTTGCGCCGTATTCCGGGGCCATATTGGCAATGGTGGCGCGGTCTGCGACAGGCAGATGGTCCAGTGCGGGGCCATAGAACTCGACAAATTTCCCGACAACGCCCTTGGCGCGCAGCATCTGCGTGATGGTCAGGACAAGGTCTGTTGCAGTCGTGCCTTCTGGTAGTTTGCCGTCCAGACGAAAGCCGACGACATCCGGAATGAGCATGGAAATGGGCTGGCCGAGCATCGCGGCTTCGGCTTCAATGCCGCCGACGCCCCAGCCCAGAACACCCAGTCCATTGACCATGGTGGTGTGGGAATCCGTGCCATACAGCGTGTCCGGATAGGCGTAGGTTACGCCGTCGATCGTGCTAGTCCAGACGACCTGGGACAGATATTCCAGATTGACCTGATGGCAGATGCCCGCACCCGGCGGCACAACGCGGAACTGGTCGAACGCTTGCTGGCCCCAGCGGAGAAACGCATAACGTTCGCCATTCCGCTCGAATTCCAGCGAGACGTTCTGCTGAAGGGCGTCTGCGCGGCCTGCCACGTCGACCATGACGGAATGGTCGATCACAAGATCAACCGGCACAAGCGGATTGACCTTCCGCGGGTCTCCATTGAGCGCCAGAATGCCATCGCGCATGGCGGCCAGATCGACGACAGCCGGAACGCCTGTGAAATCTTGCATCAGAATGCGGGATGGCTTGAACGGCACTTCCTGCGTTGAACCCGCGTACTGCAGCCAGTCTGCAATGGCCTTTGCATCTTCAGCTTTGTAGCTCGTGCCGTCCGTGAAACGCAGGACGTTTTCGAGCAGAACCTTGAGGCTGACGGGAAGGCGGGAAATGTCCCCGATTTTCTCCGCTGCGACAGGAAGAGAGAAATAGCGATAGGTCTGTCCGTCAACGGACAGGTCGCGCTGGCTGCCCAGAAGATCGCGTCCAACCTGTTTCATGATGTTTGTTCCCTGCTGGTCGTGTCGTCTGTTCAGTGAATGGCGCGCAGGAGGGCCTGCGTGACGTCTTCTGTTGTGGCCGTGCCACCAAGATCGCGGGTGCGAATATTGTCTGTCGTCAGGATCTGCTTCATGCCGGCATCAAGACGGGCGGACAGGTCCTGACGTCCCACATGAGCCAGCATCATGCTGGCTGCCATCATCAGTGCGAGCGGATTAGCAATGCCCTGACCTGCAATGTCGGGTGCGGATCCATGAACTGCTTCAAAAACAGCCATTTTCTCGCCAATATTCGCGCCTGGTGCCATGCCTAGGCCGCCGACAAGCCCTGCAGCCAGATCAGACAGGATATCGCCAAAAAGATTGGTCGTGACGAGGACGTCGTAATTTTCCGGCTTGATGACAAGTTCCATCGCGCAGGCATCGACAATGCGCTCTTCAAGCTCCACGCGGCCTTCATATTCTGCGGCTACGCGGCGGCCTTCATGCAGAAAGATGCCGCTCAGGATCTTGAGGATATTGGCCTTGTGAACCAGCGTAACCTTCTTGCGGCCGTTCTTCACAGCGTACTCGAATGCAAACCTTACGATTCGGTTACATTCCGCTCTCGTGTTGAACCCGGCGCCGTATGCCACAGCTTCCGGATCGTCCCCAACGCGCATGTAGTGTTCCATGGCGGCGTAAAGGCCCTCAACGTTTTCCCGGATCACGACCAGATCGACGTTCTCATAACGACCGCCTGACACGATTGTCTGCGTCGGACGAACATTCGCATACAGATCGAACTGCTGACGGAGTGTCACATTGATAGAGCGGAAGCCTTTGCCAACAGGTGTTGTCAACGGGCCTTTCAGCACCAGGCCCGTATGGGCGATGCTTTCCAGCGTCGCATCAGGCAGGGCGCTTCCCTGGCTCTCCAGAGCGCCCATGCCTGCGCTCTGATGGTCCCAGACAAAAGGCGCTCCCAGAGCATCAAGCACTGTTGTTACAGACGCCATGATTTCTGGCCCGATACCATCACCGGCGAGAAGGGTAGCGGGGATCTTGTCGGTCATGGGGGCGTCCTGTCTGTCCGTATGTGAGAAGGCGTGCGGACTTTAGAGAGGAAAACTGTTAGATCCAATATTTCCATACAGGTTTCATCATACCTTAAAGGTATCGCATGGTTGAGCTCCGTCATTTCCGCGCCGTTGTTGCCATCGCGGAGGAAGGCACCCTGACACGAGCCGCAGAACGGCTGGGGATTCAGCAGCCTCCTCTCACGCGGATGTTGCGCTCCTGCGAAGAAACCATGGGTGTTCAACTTTTTGAGCGTCATGCCAAAGGGATGCGCCTGACGGCTGCCGGACGCAGTATGCTCAAGGGAGCTTATGATATTCTCGACCGTGTAGACGAGACGGTTGAAGATGTCCGTCGTGTCGTGCGGGGCGAGAGCGGGGAGCTATCGGTCGGCTTCACCAACTCAGCAATGTGCCACCCCAGTTTACCAGCTGTTTTGGGGTATTTTCGCGAAAGCTGGCCGGATGTCACGCTTGGCCTGACAGAGGGGAATTCCAGTCAGCTGCTCGGCGCCTTGCGAGATGATTTGGTGGATGTCGCGTTTGTCCGTGCGTCCATCCCGGATGTTTCGGACGTTATGGTGGAGTTGATTCTGGAAGAGCCCATGGTTGTGGCTGTGCCCAAGGCCCATCCTCTTGCGGACAATCCTCCACCAGAGGGGCTCAGACTGGCTGATCTGGAGAATGAAGACTTCATTCTTTATCAAAGCCAGTACAACAACGGTCTGTACAAGACGATCGTGGATGCCTGCCTCGGGGCAGGTTTTATGCCCAATATCCGCCAGAAAGGGCCGCAGCTCATGGCGGCTCTCAGTCTTGTAGCCGGGGGGTTGGGGATTTCGGTCGTTCCCCATTCCATGCAGCAGCACCATGCGGGGCAGATCACCTATATTCCGCTTTCGTCCCGCACGGCGCTGACCGCGCCGGTTTATCTTGTGTTCAGGTCTGTCCGCATGACGGGCGCCAAGCTGTACTTCATCCATCAGGCTCGGCAGATGCGCACGCGTCAATTCGGGGCAGGAAAGACGCTTTCCTAACCGAGTGCCTGTGTCTCCCGGATCAGCGAGTGAATAAACGCCAGCTTTTCCCGTACCCCGGATGTAAGCACGAATGGATAAAAATCTGAGAGGCCCATGGAGCGGTTAAGGCTGTTGACCGCTGATGTCAGGGGGACCCAGGCCTCCATGATTTCGTCAAATGTGGACGTCAGGTACGGGTCGTTTCCGGGGCCGTTGGTTGAGAGGGGCGATGCATCCGGCAGAACAGGATGAATGGTCACGCCATAGGCCCATGCGGTCTCCAGAGTGGAAACGATATGGAGGTAATGGGCCCATGTTTCTGCAAAATCTTCCCAGGGATGGGACGTTGCATACATGCTGACATGCCGTTCGCGCCAGTCTTCCGGCGGTGGGTTGTTGTAATGATTTTGCAGGGCCTCCTGATAGTCCTGTTGGTCATCCCCGAACACCGCGCGGCAACTCTCCAGCCGCCCCGCATCCCGGACCAGAACATTCCAGTAATAGTGTCCGATTTCATGCCGGAAATGACCGAGAAGCGTGCGGTAATACTCGCCCATTTCCACCCGCATCCGCTCGCGTTCGGCGTCGTCCGCTTCACGGATGGCTAAAGTAATCAGGCCGTTGTTATGTCCGGTCATAATGGGGGCAGAGCCGTCTGCGGCATCGTCCAGGAAATCAAATGCCAAGCCGTTATGAGGGTCTTCCCAACGGCTCCGGATCGGAAGTTTGAGGCGAAGCAGTGTGTAAAACAGTCGGTGTTTGGCGACTTCAATCTTCCGCCAGCGTTCGAGATTTTTCGGATTGTCGAGGTTGGGAATTGTCCGGTTGAAGCGGCAGGCAAAGCAGACGGCGGGCCTGCCGGATCTGTCTGGTGTCGTCAGCCAATTGCAGGCGTCATAGGCATGGTTCGCACAGTAGACGAGTTCTGCATGCTGGACCTGTTCTTCCACGGGGTGCCAGCGGCCCGTTCCGGTCGGTTCCAGCGCAGTCAGCGTTGCCAAACCGGGAAGATAGCCCACGGGATGATGGCAGGATTCACACGTAATATTTTCGAAATACAGAGCCTGCTGGCAGCACTGACATGAGAAAAGCTTCACTGTTTCGGCACCTTATTGCAGCTCTTGCGAAGCATGATGTCAGGTATTGGTCTCTCTGTGCAAATGTTGTGCTTCCATCAAGACATCAAACCGCGCCTGACAGTGATCCAGAAGCCCTGAAACAGGGGCAGCCTCTTCCGGTGTCGCCGAAACGGCGAGGGGAATATGGTTCTGGGCTGTGACCAGACCCGAAGTCGTGTCGAATCCGAACCATCCTGATTCCGGCACCCAGATTTCAGCCCAGGCGTGCAAGTCACAGGTCAAGGTCTGACTGCCTGTATCCAATGGCTTTGGCTGAATAAGGTATCCGGAGACAAACCGAGCTGCAAAGCCCAACCTGCGTGCAAAAGCAATCATTAACCACGCACTATCCCGGCAGGAGCCTGTCAGGCGGGAGAGGGTCTCAGCTGGAGCCCAGGTGCCGGGCTCCATGCGCGTCTTATAATGCAGAGATTGTGCCAGTCTGCGATTGAGCCAGATCAGGCGAGCCAGATCTGTTTCTCCCGCTGAAAGGAATTGACCGTCAAGAAAGCCGTCCAGCAGGTCTGGATCAGACGTAGCCACTCTGTAGGCAGGATTATCGGGTGTTTGTGAAAGCGGCTGATCGCTCTTCTGAAAGGGATCATAGGGGGTGATATCCACAGTCATACGGACTTCGATATCGAAGTGGGAGACCTGCTCGGCAAAGATGGCTTCGGCAACCGTATTTTCGTGGGCGTCCAACCGCCACGCGATCTGACCTTCGCCCGGACCGACGTTCAGGGCATAGGTCAGGACGGGGCTGCGTGCGTTAACGGGCGGCCGCAGCCGGATGGTCTGAGGGCCCAGGAAGACGGGGCGGTCATAGCGATAGGACGTGTGGTGGCGAAGCGTCACGAGCGTGTTCATTGTGGCAGATTTCCGCGATCCACTCTCATGACCTGATGTTCCCTGCTCCCCTGATGTCCCGTTAGCTCGGGATTATCCTTCCTTTATCGTAACAGGAAGAACGGCAACGGCAACTCTCTTGATATATTCTGGGAAAAACAAAACTGCTCGCTGCTTTTATTGCTTGGCAAACAGAAGGGAGTTGATAGGTTAATAAATAATCGTAATGATCCGGCCGGGTATGGTTCATACAGCTGTCGGGTAAGGAAACGGGGCAAACAGATGAGGTCCAACGTCTTGCAATCCCAGGTCCAGGAAGCCGGCATTTTCTCCGCTTATCTCAAGCCCGCGTTTTTCTGTGAACTGATGAACCGGGGAGAGGCGTTACCTGAGGCCCTGCAACTGGTTCAGGAAAGGCTGTCCCAGTTCGACATCAAGGAACTCCGCCACCGTACATCCAATGCGGAAACCCAGTTGTACCGTCTTGGTATCACCTTCACGGTTTACTCTGACCGGGAGGCCATTGACCGGGTTTTACCTTTTGATGTGATCCCCCGCGTTCTGACCGCTGACGAATGGGCGTTTATCGAAAAAGGCGTGCAGCAGCGCGTCAAGGCGATCAATCTTTTCCTGTGGGACATCTATCATGATCGCAAGATCCTGCAGGACGGTATTATTCCCGCGGATCTGGTTCTGAAAAATGCCAATTACTGTCAGGCTATGGTCGGCGTTGATGTCCCGGGTGGCGTGTATGTCCATATTAATGGAACGGATCTGATCCGCGATCGCAGCGGGCAGTTCCTTGTTCTGGAAGACAACGCCAGAACCCCGTCAGGCGTGTCGTACGTCATTGAAAACCGACACATGATGCTGCGATTGATGCCGGATCTGGCATCAGGGATGCCTCTTCGTTCGGTAGAGGATTATGGGCTGCGTCTGCATCGGGCGCTTTGCGATGTCGCACCGGAAGGCGTAACCAACCCGCAGGTCGTTCTTTTGTCTCCGGGGATCTATAACTCAGCCTATTTCGAGCATGTCTTTCTGGCACGCGAGATGGGTGTTCCTCTCGTTGAGGGGCGCGATCTCCTCGTTGAAAACAATCATGTTTACATGCGAACTGTCGCTGGGCTCCGACCGGTGCATTCGATCTATAGACGCATTGATGACGCTTTCCTGGACCCGCTGGCTTTCAATCCGGAAAGTCTTCTGGGCGTTCCCGGACTGGTGGAAGCCTATCGTCAAGGCAACGTGACGATTGCCAACGCTCTCGGGACCGGGGTTGCGGATGACAAGGCCGTGTACGCGTATATGCCGCGGATTATCCGGTACTATCTGGAAGAAGAACCCATTCTGGGAAGCGTTGAAACGCACATCTGTGCTGAGCCAGAGGGGCTGGCCTTTACCTTGGCCAATCTGGAGAAGCTTGTCGTCAAACCTGTCGGGGAGTCCGGGGGTTACGGGCTTCTGATAGGGCCACACGCAACGGAGAGCGAACTCGAGGACTTCAGGCGCCGACTGACGGAGAACCCTTCCAATTACATCAGCCAGCCGGTGATCGATCTTTCGGTAACACCAACCCTGTGTGACGCAGGCGTGGAGGCGCGGCATGTTGATCTGCGTCCTTTCGCATTAACTGGAAAAACGACGTGGGTGCTGCCGGGGGGCTTGTCGCGTGTGGCTCTCCGTAAAGGATCTCTGGTTGTTAATTCCTCTCAGGGCGGGGGATCGAAGGATACATGGGTGATGTCCGTATGACACAGCTTTCCCCAACGGCATCAGGCATGCTTCCTGGCCTGAATACCCTTCTGTCCCGCTATGCCGAAAGCATGATGTGGCTGGCGCGCTACATGGAGCGGATTGAAAATCTGGCACGCCTGATTGAGGTGACCGAGGCGTTCGTACGAGGTCCGGACGGACGGACGTCCTGGGATACAATCGTTCAGATCAATTCGGACGAAGAGCGGTTCAGCGCTCTTTATCCAGCGGCTACCGAGCAGGATTATCTACAGTTTTACATTACGGATGTTGCAAATTCGAGTTCCATTAAAGCAATGGCCAATGCGGTCCGGGAAAATGCCCGGTCGGTTCGCCCATTGATTTCTACAGAAATGTGGATGCAGTTGAACGTCTTTACACGATGGATACTTGACCTTCAGGCGTCCGATATCCGCAGGACTGGCCTTTCTGCGCTGTGTAATCGCATCAAGCAGGATTGCCAGACCCATACGGGCGTCACTGAAGGCACCTTATACCGCGATCAGGCATGGCTTTTTTACCTTCTGGGACGGCATCTGGAGCGGAGCGACCAGATTACCCGCCTCATAGATACGCGATATCATACGCTCCTTCCCAAGGAAGAGGTTGGCTCTGAAATTGATACAACGCAGTGGGCATCTGTCCTGCGGTCCGCTGCGGCATATCATGCATTTCGACGTTTGCAGCCGGTCACGACAACGCCAGCAAATGTAGTTGGATTTCTGCTGAAGAACGAAGGATTTCCACGCTCTCTCGCTTTGAATTTACGACAGACAGATAGTGTTTTGGGGGCCTTGTCCACGCACTACAATTTGC
Organism: Gluconobacter sp. P5H9_a; assembly: GCF_018812085.1. Classification (NCBI taxonomy): domain Bacteria; kingdom Pseudomonadati; phylum Pseudomonadota; class Alphaproteobacteria; order Acetobacterales; family Acetobacteraceae; genus Gluconobacter; species Gluconobacter sp. P5H9_a. The sequence continues at coordinate 8,977 of NZ_JACRVW010000016.1, read as the reverse complement.
GCAAGCAATGCTATCCCGTGCAAGAGCGTCTGGCTGATTTACGGGCAAGTCTCGAAGATCAGACCGCAGAAGAGATTATCATTCGTGGGCTGCATGAATACATGCACTGGATACAGTCGCAGATTGAAGCAATCCAAAGCGAACTGACGGTCGCCTATTGGCCGCGAGTAGCTACTCAGCATGTGTCAGGCGCTTGCGTCGCTCAATGAGAGAGCGAGCCATTCTGTTATGCGGAGGAGGCAGACCTAGTCAGCCTTTTTCGCTGAGAACGCTGTTGCAGAGTGAAGTGAGACACGACTTGGTCACACATGATATAACCCTGCGAGCGAAGTGAGCCTTCATAATCGGAGTTTTAAGGTGACTCGCTTTATGGAAAATGAAGTCTGCAGCAGGCGTATCACAAGCATTTTAGTGGTAGAGCCAGGCATTCAGAGGCAGAGAAGTTTTAAAAGGCTCCAAAATTCATGCAGTGACAAGAGACGATCCTATCTTGAAACTGCTGGATAGACTTTGAATGGAAAAATCAATATATTATTTGTGATCTCGCAAAAACTGGCCACAGTATCAAAGATTATTTATAGATCATGATCGAAAATTTCTTATTTAAAAAAATTGTTGTTGTCGGCGATGTATTGCTGGATCGGTATATAACTGGGGCAGTCAATAGAATTTCTCCTGAGGCTCCTGTTCCTGTTGTTCTGCGCTCCGGGGGCTCTAACGTACCTGGAGGAGCAGCAAACGTGGCTGTCAATGCCGCTGCTCTTGGATGCCCGGTCAATCTGATTGGCGTTGTTGGTCGAGACGAAAACGCCGATACCTTGCGGCGTTCAATTGCGTCTTATGCCGATATCGACATGAGTGCTCTTGTCGAAGTGCCCAACTGGCCAACAATTTCCAAAACTCGTGTGATGAGCTCTAACCAGCAGATTGTTCGGATTGATGAAGAAGTCGTCGTTGATTTCGATGCGGATATCAAGAATGCCATCATTGCCGCAACTCTTAGGGCGTTAGAGGGCGCTTCTGTTCTTGTTTGCTCTGACTATGCCAAAGGAGTTCTCTCTCCGCAGGTTTTGTCAGCAATTATCGAGGCTGCACGGGAAAAGAATATCCCAGTCATCGTTGATCCCAAAAGTCGGGATTTCTCGATTTATCGTGGCGCCTCTCTTGTAACCCCTAATCGGGCTGAAGCCGCTCAGGCCACAGGGCTGTTCTTGAAGACGGATGACGATGTTCTGCGCGCCGCCAGTGTTCTTTCAGGGCAATTTGGTGGAGACGTCCTGTTAACGCGTTCGGAAGAAGGTATGACGTTGTGGCAACGCGATGGACATGTCTTTCATCAATCCGTGCGCAAATCAGAAGTTTTCGATGTTTCAGGTGCTGGCGACACAGTTCTTGCAACTGTAGCTGCCGTGATCTCTGCAGGCCATGATCTGGATACGGCCGTGGTTATGGCGACGCTGGCAGCATCCATTGCCGTGGGTAAGGTGGGAACAGTTGCCGTTTCCCGTGACGAACTCAGCCACGCATTAAGCAAGGACATGGGAAGTGATGGCCGGGTTGCATCTTTGGAAATGGCCAAATCCATAGTTTCCAACTGGCGTAGACATGGCGCCAGTGTTGTATTCACAAATGGCTGTTTTGATCTTGTTCACCCAGGGCATGTGTCTCTTATGCGGGCTGCGGCGGCTCAAGGTGATAAGCTGGTCGTAGGGCTTAACAGTGATGCCTCTGTTCGACGACTGAAAGGGGAGACACGCCCGGTGCAGTCAGAAGACGCACGCGCTATGGTCGTGAGTGCCTTGCGTGACGTCGATCTTGTGGTGATCTTCGACGAGGATACCCCACTTCATGTGATCGAGACACTTGTTCCGGACGTGTTGGTAAAAGGCGCTGACTACGCGGAAGAAGATGTGGTCGGTGGGGACGTAGTCAAGGCGGCTGGTGGAAAAGTGGTTCTGGCCAATCTTGTAGATGGATGTTCAACCAGCAACATCGTCAGAAAACTGAAAGCGCCGAACTGACCTAAATTCTCAGGTCACGTTGACAAAAGATCTGCCCCTCGAGCCTTGCTGCGGCGAGACTGAGGAAGGGTATGAAAAACAGGGCGGTTTTGTCGTAGCGGGTGGCGATACGGCGCATCTGCTTGAGCCTGTCAAGTATCCGCTCGATGCGGTTCCGGTAACGCTGTCAGTCTGTTTTCTGAGGCGCACTTCGGCTTTTGCGTACAGGAATAACCGCCAGGATCCCGTGGACCAACAGATCCTGGCAAAAGCTGTCGCTGTCATAGCTCCGGTCGGTCAGCATTACCCTGGGGTCTGGAAGCGGAAATTTCCATCAGGGCGTCTGTGGGTTTGTAGTCCGAGACCTGCCTGCCGGTGAGTACAAAGCCAAGAGGACGTCCCTGATTATCACAGCGGACATGGATTTTTCTCGTAAAGTCTCTGGGTGATCGACCAGAGGCTTCCGTATGAGCTTTCCTCTTGTGCCCCAGTAGCCTCTGAATGGACACAGAATAAGGTGCTGTCGACCATATGCTGCCAGTCATCGGTCAGCCTCATTAAGGAAAACAGAGTTTAGAGTTACTCAGATTATTTCCTCTTATCTCCTCCGCAGATTCAGAAGTAATACTCTAATACGATAGTTTCTTACCCCACACACCAAGTGGTATTATTGGCATATTAAGTTCTATTTATACATTTATATTATTTTGAAAAAAATCTACTGCATCTGAAATTATTTTTTTTGAATCTCGTCTCCAATACACGCCAACATTAAGTGTTATATCGGATTTTTCCTCAAGAATCTTACTGTCTTGGAAATTTATCGATTTTAAGTGAGATATTGTAGACATTCCAATAGTTTCCGGACTGTTCATCAAACTGGCTGTTCCTAGGATTGAATTTAATTCAATAAGATTTTCAGGGGTTTTTAATCCGTTATATTCAAGAATAGAATCAAACCTATCACGCATCGCAGTCCCTCGGACTGGCAAAATCCATACTTTTTCTTGAACGGCATGCCAATTTTCAATAATTTCTTTAATAGAATAAGCTCCATTTCTATCAATTATAACGCACTTGTCGCTGACAATATGTTTATAGTTGATTCTATCATCTATTATTTCGTTATAGGCACTAGCAAATATTATATCTGTCTTTCCCTTCGATAAAGAAGAAAATAATTCATCTCGAGATCCATAATTAACTGTAAAATTTATATTTTTTGATGAAGCAATTGACAGCACACATTTCATCATCTCTGAAACAATAGAATTCGATTGGAAGGATATATTGATATAGCTCTTCTTGTTGTATATACTATCTATATCTAGGATCATCCTATCTATTTCTTTTTCGATCAAGATGCTTGATTCGACAACTCTTTTAGCAATTTCATTCGGAACCAACCCATGTATGGTTCTTGAGAAAAGAGTTTTTCCTATAATTTTTTCAAATTCTATACAGGTCTTAGAGATGGCTGCCGGTGTTAAAGACATGACTTCTGAGGTCTTTTTAAGATTTTGTATATTATATATATTTTTTATAACGTTTAAATGCCTTATTTTTATGTTTGATTTTCTATTCATTTGTATTTAATCCAATATATGCATTTTTATTTATTGTCGATAAAGACGATTAATTGGTGGGTATAAGATAATTTATTGGCAGCAATCTACGCAATGGAAAGAAATATACATTCATATGCCTCATACTGTGGGCCGAGATCCATAGCATACCTTGAGATGTAGGGTATCAATTTTTTTTGACATACGACAGCTGGCGTAATGCGGCCTAGGCAAGTCGAGGTGTCTTGGCTTTTAGGCGTTGTCTCATATATCAGAAGCTGATCTATCCAGAGTCCCCGCATATCCGCAGGCGCAATTTGCAACTGTGTGGAAAACGCTACTTCGGAATGAGCGGAACGTAATTTTAGCCGGACGTTCAAATCGAGTTTTCATCCTTGAAACGGGTCGCCCAAAAGCTATGCTTCTGATATCCTGTTTCGAGGTATCGAGATCTGGAATGAAATAGAAATCACATGCCCTATTATTCGAGTTCAGAGTATCGGACTCTATTAGTTCGGTGGGAACGGGAATAATCGTGTTTCGCCATTCTTCTTGGGGCACCTGTCCTCTCCGGCGTGTTCAGCTTTCTTTCCAGCGTCAGGCTGATTTACCTTTGTCGGAGTGAAGCGGGAAGAGAAAAGAGTAAGCCCGGAAACCTTCCGGCCTTTTATCCTTGATGATAGAAACCGGAGGATCTCAAAAAAGCTTGTAAAAACAGCTCTACTGTCGGCTGAATGGCTTTGTGTGTTTCTGTCCGGCAACCTGCTCTGACGGCTTTGTCAGCGCCTCTTCGCCCGGGGTTCTCGCGGATTTTCTTGCTTGTGAATGATGTCTGTCAGGGTATTGATTTCGGGACCAATCTTCTCGAGCACGCTGGAAACCCGCTGATGGTCTTCCATTCGTGCCAGAGGGTGCTCGGCATTCATAGTTTTATAGCGAGCCTTCAGAGCCTGAATCTCACTGTCGTAGGTCTGGACAATGGACTGGAACAGGTCCTGCTGGACAGGATGCAGGTCAGATGTGGCCAGGAGCCTCCTGAAAGGTCTCCAACCGCCTTGTTGAGCGAGGATGTTTCTTCCGATGGAGACATGGCCAGACTGATGAACTCGAAAAGCTGAGAGGTCAGTCCATACATGGCACAGGCACGGGTTCTGGCAAGATCTCTGTCGAGGGTCTCCAGTGAATGCCAGATTTCCCGTTTTCCCAGAGCAGCCCTAAAACGAACGGGAATCCCGCGTCTGAAATGGAAACCGGATTGCAGACGAATCAGCACAACAGGGCTCTCTTTGTAGAAGCCCTTTGTAGAAGAATGGGGGCTTCGGGTTGCTGAAAACCCTAAAAGCCGTTTATTTTCAATAACTTATATGTGGTGCGAGCTGCGGGACTCGAACCCGCACGCCCTTACGGACTCGAGATTTTAAGTCTCGTGCGTCTACCATTCCGCCAAGCTCGCACACGCCTCATGCTGCTCGCAGCAGGGCGGTCCCGTTTTGGCTCAGCCAGCGCTCTGCTGCAAGACGTCCCGTGCGTCCATTTGTGCAAAATCTGTCAACTAAGCCCCAAAAAGCAGCGCTGTGGTCAAAATGTTGAAGATGAGCGAGTTCATGGATCACGACGTAATCTCGAATTTCCAGCGGCGTCATGACCAGACGCCAGCTCAACATGATGCGTCCTTTTCGGGTGCAACTGCCCCATCGAGACCGGACTTCCCGCAAATCGACGCGGGACGGCACAAGCCCCATTCTTTTACTGTGAAGTGCCACAGCCGTTGAAAGGCGCTCTTTGGCCAGGCTGTGAAGAAAGTCCCTTACGCGACGTTCGGTGTGAGCCGCATCACCGCTGACATGAAGGCCATCTGAATCCAGCCATGTGCCACGGCGGGCATCTGGCTCATGCAGAATGGGAACTGGCAATCCTTCGATCATGACTTCGTGCCCGTCAGCCAGCACACGTTTTTCAGGCAGGGTAGCGAGAGAGGACGTAATCCAGTCCATATGCTGATGGACGAAAGCAAGACCCTGCCGCTGGCTGATGCGCTCCGGCATTGTAACAACGACACTGCCGTCTTGAGCATCAATGCGGAGGGTCATGCGGCGTGCACGAGGCGAACGTCTCCATACGAGAGGGACGGTCGGCGGAAGCATGGGGTTAGCCGGAGCGTTTTCTGGAGACGCAGGCCGGAGCGTTCGCGGGCCATTCTCCTGGCCATGCGGCAATGTAGTTCTCCAGTGGACCAGCGCGGCGTTCACTCACGCAACGCCCTCCCGCAGAAGCGCCAGCCATCAGAACGCTGTCGCGTGTCCCGGAGCGCAGGGGGTGCCATTCAGGCAAATCAAATCCGTCACGCAGCAATCGATAGGCGCAGCTTGGAGGAAGCCAGTCGATTTCGGCTAGCAGTTCAGGAGTTAATGTGACGCAGTCCGGCACCTTACGATGGCGTTTTGGATAGTCTGTGCAACGGCAGGTCTGCGTGTCCAGAAGTCGGCACGCAACGGTCGTGTAGACGATCTCGTCCGTATCTTCGTCACGAAGCTTGTTCAGGCAACAACGCCCACACCCATCACAAAGGGATTCCCATTGTTCGGACGTCATCTGATCTAGCGGCGTGGTTTGCCAGAAAGGAGAAACTGAAGTCATGGCCGATCCAGTATCACACAGCCGAGGGACAACAGAACCGCTATTGTTAGGGAAAGCAGGGCAGCAGGTAAAAGCAGAGGAAGCCAAATCAGTTTCAGGCGCGTCGTCAAATCCGCTCCCAGGCCGATTGCCGCACGCGTTGTCCCCATGGGGAGCCCAAGTAACGTTGCCCCAAACGGCATCATGATGGCTGGGGAAATCAGAATGCCTTGGACAAGGTCATAATGCCGGCCGACAAAGCTCAGACCAGCGCGCTGGAGTTCAGGAAGCGCAAAGGCGAGCGCCGGACCTGGCAGTAAAACCAGCAGGCCGAGAAGGCGCACGTGTCTGGCAGGCAAAAGACGCATCAGCAGTGTGATGACGCCACAACCAAGGAGGAGACCAAGTATAATGGCGGGCAGGTGAAGCCGCATGGAAATGGCCATCATGGCTTGCTGCTGCCGTACCAGTCCTGAAACTGCTGTTCCAGCTGATCGCCATATTTGGTCCAGAACGCATCATTGACGGACAGAGCAGTTCCTCTCGGATCCAGAACGCTTTCGGGCATGTCGTTCAGGTGGGGAGACTGAGTATGCAACTGGGTCAGGGTTTTCTGTGCTGCGGTTTCCGGATTGTTGGCCGGGATTGCCCAATAAAGTGCGGTGCTAAGAGTTTGATCTGGCTGCGCGACAAAAAGAGATGCTGCTGGCCCCGCTTTGACTTTCATGCTGACGCTGGAAATTTCTGTCATGGGTGCGCTGGTCATGAGCGCGCTGCTTTGCTCCATGATCCGGGCTGCATCATCGGGTGTTTTCCACCACACAATATAAGGTCGAAGCAGATCCAGTTTGTGAAACGCCCGGCTGATCCCGGCTGGCGTTGAAAGCGCGGTATAAATGTCCCGGGAGTCTATGCCATCTGCAAGCAGGGCAATTTCCAGCGTTGTTCGCGCACCAAGATAAAGACCGCGCCGTCCTGGATGACGCGCTACATCCCAGAAGTCTTTCCAGTTGGGGGCGGCAGGGAGGCGAGAGCGATCCCATGCAAGTGCCATGATTGTCTGGCCTCCGGGAAGGCCACATCCCGTAGTGCCTCCCAGAGGGTGAATCCAGCCTTTTTGGCACGCATCTGCAAGCTGGCTGCCATTTAGCAGGATAGCGGCCCAACTTGGGGTCGATGAATGAACGCCTGCATCCAGTGTTGTTTTTTGACCGTCCCATTCAACCTGCTTCAGGGACTTGTCGCTGGTGATCAGAGCATTCGCAGTCACCGCGCCTTCAGGAATAGCCCAGCCCGGGGAAGGGGGAGCGGGTTTTGCTGTGCGACGATGTTTTGTGGAATGGCGCGTAGCCGCTCGCTTGTGTGCGTGTGCCGAGGCTTCCGATGGCGAGAAGACAGAGGCGACGCTATGCCCGACATGGGAAAAAAAATCTCCAATGTCGTCTGACGAATGGACGCCGCTTGCAGATGTTGCGTGTGCATGCAGGTTGGCAGGCAGCACCTGTATCGCAAGCAGGCCCGTCAGAAGTGCTGCAGGGCGCATGATACGACCGAGACCCGCCCGGCATCGTGCCGGGAGCGTATGTCGCAGAAAGAAAGCGGGCCGGGTCAGAATGGTGTCCTCAATCAGCATGAAGAAGTCAGGCGCCGATGCCTGACCGAATGCGGCGGCACTTTAATACAGGTCAGCACGAAGCGGAAAGGCCGTTGCATGTCCGGCTGGCCAGGCCAGTTGCGCGGCGGCTCCGGCTCGTGGCAGCTTTTGGGCCTGGAGGGGCGGCCGCCGGAACTCAATCTCGGTACCATCCGGGCAGCGCACCCGCATTCTGATATGATCGCCAAGATGAACGCTGTCCGTCAGTGTGCCGCGAACAGGTGGCGCTTCTTCATCGTCAAGGCCGAGAGATTGGCTGCCGAAAAAGGGCGAGATCCGATCCGGACGGACGCAGACCAGACAGGCATGACCCTCCTGCAGCGTATCGTCGGACGCGAGAGCTTCAACAATGCCACCGCATGCCAACTGCACGCGCGCGACGTCATCCGCAATATCCAGAACCTGCCCGGTCAGGGCGTTGGCTTCACCAAAGAGTGTCGCTACACCAACGTCTGATGGGCGATCATACAGTTCGGCTGCTGTTCCGCATTGAAGCAGAGCCTGTTCATCAAAGAGGGCAATCTGTCCTCCGGCACGTAGGGCGTCTTCTTTGCGCGTGACGCTTTGCAGCACACTGAGGTTTCGCGCTCGTGACAGTTTGGAGAGTAAGGAGGCGATGCGTTTGCCAGCCTGTATGTCCAGATTTGTGTACGGATTGTCGAGCAGCAGAATAGCGGGTGAGGTTACAAGTGCACGGGCCAGCATTGCACGGAATGTCTGCTCGGGATTGAGGTCCTGCGGGGAAAGATTTCCCAGTCCGTCCAACCCGAGCAGGGACATCATGCGGCCTGCGGCAGCATCGGCTTCTGCACGGCTCTGTCCCTGAGCACGAAGCGCAAAAACAATGTTACTGCGCGTATCGAGGTGCGGAAACAGCGGATCGCGGGCACTGATCAGGACAATGCTGCGCTGTCCGGCGGGCCGGGATGTAACGTCCGTCTCCTGCACAAGCACGCGGCCGCCCATTGGGGGAGAAAAGCCCGCAATCAGGTCTAGCAGGCCGGATAACGCAGCCTGGTCTGTTCCATAGGCCGTAACTGTCTCGCCTTCAGAAACGGTCAGGTCGAACGCCTCACCCCGCAAGCCGGCCCGAAAAGCTTCAAGCCTGAGGGCGGGGGCAGACCGCGCTGCGGGGCGGCGGC
>NZ_JACRVW010000015.1:0-66494 GCF_018812085.1 Gluconobacter sp. P5H9_a | reverse complement strand
GAAGCATCTTAAAAAGATACATCAGCGTCTAAACGTTCGACACTCAGGTCTCAGGAAAATAATCCCAAAACCAGCAGCACCAAAACGCCGCCAACATATCCCTTCCAATTCCATATTCAATTTTCAAAGATCATCATCTCATCCGCCCCGGCCAGACCCTCGAAGAAGGCCCCGCCGCGTCGGTGAACGGGCTTATACGGCCACCTACACACACCGTCAATCAAAAAATCATATAAAAATCAAAAAACTGATTTTTTATGAAAATCCTTGAACCACTGGGCAAATTTCATAACCCCATCCTCAAGCGAGACGCTCGGAGTCCAGCCACATAATGCTTTCACATCCTCCAGGCTCGCCCAAGTTTTCTCCATATCCGCCACGGGGCGAGCTTGATGTTCTATGCATGCAGATCGCCCAAGATGTTTTTCCAGCAGAGCAATCAGTGTCGTCACTTTTTCCGGGCGATCTCCCCCCAGATTCAAGATGCGCGCCTCACCCACTTGAGGAGGAACGTCCATGATCGAAAGAACACCCGATGTGATGTCATCTATATAGGTGAAATCCCGAGACAGTCCTTTTCCCTCATAAAGGGTAACCGGACGCCCCTCGCAAATAGCTTTCGCGAAACCGTAATAAGCCATGTCTGGCCTACCCCACGGCCCGTAGACTGTAAAGAACCGCAAGCCTGTCTGTGGAATACCGTGAAGATAAGCATATGCGGAGGCCGTCAGCTCACCTGCGCGCTTTGTAACCGCATAAAGTGAGCCCGGCTCATCCACGCGATCACTCTCTTTGAAAGGCAACGACTGGTTGCGACCATAGACCGAGGACGAAGACGCATAGACAAAATGCTTCAATCTTTTCAGATTTCTGGACGCCTCCAGCAAAACAACCTGCCCCATGACATTCGCTTGTACATAGGAATACGGGTCTATGAGTGAGTATCGAACTCCCGCCTGAGCTGCCAGATGAATGATGACTTCAATATCAGAATGACCATCAATGACTGATCGCATAGCCTCGCGGTCAGACACATCCTTCTGCTCGAACACAAACCCTTTTTGACACGTCAGTCTGTTCAGGCGCGCCGTTTTCAAGAGCGGGTCATAATAATCATTCAGCGTATCAACGCCGACTACCTCCATGCCTCGCGCCAGCAAGGCATGCGAGACGTGAAAACCGATAAATCCCGCTGCCCCGGTAACTAAAACCTTCACGTATCAGCGCTTCAGTGCCGGGCTACTTACGGTATCCCCTACGCGGATACCCAACTCTTCCGTAACCCCTCCAGCAAGCTCAAGCGTGTTGGCCACAACCCCGTCACTACTCAGGATTGCCTCACTCAGCGGAACCGCCTTCTCCGCAATGGCATGAACATGATTAGTGGAATCAATGAAAACGATATCGAGGGATACCAGTGTGTTCCTCATCCACATGTCGGAAACCTGCGGCTGCGGCCACAGGAAAAGCATTCCCTTGTTTTTGGCCAGATCCTTGCGGAACATTTCGCCTACTTCCTGTTCCCTGTAGGTTTTGGCCAACTCCACCGTAAACGAGTGCTTAACTCCGTCTTGCGTCGTGATTGTCAAAGGTGCTGTCGGAAGAACAGGCTGCGCCTGACGAATAGGTTCTTCTGCGGCACAGGCGGAAGCCGTCATACTGCCCGCGAGAACACCTATCGCACCTAATATGGAACAAGCCATTACACGCATGGGAAACCCTCTTTGAAATTTATCGTTCAGAAACAAGAAATGGATTGGACCGGCGTTCTTCCCCAATGGTCGTAGGCATTCCATGCCCACACAGCACCACAGTCTCATCCGGCAAACTCATGAGATGTTGGCGAATACCTGCAATCAGCGCAGGAGCATCCCCATAAGCAAAATCGGTTCGGCCTACCGTCCGGCGGAACAATGTATCGCCAACAATGGCACGACGACTGCCATGATCCACAAACACGATATGTCCTGGCGTATGTCCGGGAATATGACGCACCTCGATATCATGGCCCAGAAGTTGGAGTGTCTCACCGCTTTCCAGAAAGCGGTCCGGAACAACACTCACCATCCCTGTCATACCAAAATGCGCAGCCTGTTTCTCAATACTACTTAGCAGGAACGCATCACGCCGATCTGGCCCGAGAACAGGCACAGGATCTGATTGAATTTTATTCAGGCGTTCCCGGAGCTCATCAGCGCCGCCAGCATGATCAAGATGTCCATGCGTAAGAAGAATAGCCTTAACCGTCAGCCCACGGAGCTGAGAGAGCAGTTCATCCACATCCCCCCCTGGATCGACCACCACGGCATGGTTCCGTTCGTCCCAGAGGATCGTGCAATTCTGCCGGATCGGCGTCACAGGCACTCTTTTGACATTCAAAGGGACCACGGTTTTTTCTCCCGCACGGCCAGTTTAGCGATACCTCCCGGCGATACCGCGTCCCACCCCCTACGACAAGGGAGCCAAGAGGTGATTGACCGCTTCTTAAAGCCGCCTCACTCTGGGGCTTTCCAATCTCGGGATCAGGATACCCCCATGAGCCGCATCATTCGCACAGAACCCAACGCCATTCTTTCCAAGGCTGTGGAATATCATGGCTTTGTTTTCACTCAAGGCGTTGTCGCCTCAGACCTGTCACAAGATATCGATGGCCAGACCAAAGACGTCCTGGCTCAACTCGATGCCATTCTTGAAGAACACGGCACAGACAATACCCGCATTCTTCAGGCACAGATCTGGCTTAAAGACATCGCAGACCGCAATGCTCTCAACACGCACTGGTCCGCATGGCTCCCGGAAGGACTAGCTCCTGCACGCGCCTGCGTTCAGGCTGTCATGGCTGACCCACGCATCCTCGTGGAAATCATGCTGACAACCACGAAATAAGCCACCCGACCAAATACGGCACAATTAAGGCAGAATGCGACACGAGAAAGATTTTCATTAGAAATGAAAATTTAACCCTCAGTGATGCATTCTGCCCTTGTCAGGGTTGCATGAAGATTGTTAGCTCCCTGTCACCCGAACGACACAAGCCTATTCAGGATCAAAAAGATCGTGACGCATAAAAGTTGCCGGAAAACATTTTTCTCTGCCCTGGCGCTCTCAGCTGTCATGTTCTTTGCGAGTCATGCACAGGCCAAACACCTTCGTGGTTCACATGGCGGTCATAGTGTCTTCCGCTCTCATCGAGCCTCTCATTCCTACCACCACACCTTTTCAGCGGCGCACGTTATTCAGTGCGTAGCTTACGCTAAGGAAGCTTCTTCCGTCGTGCTGCACGGCAACGCACGGGACTGGTGGTATAACGCCGCGGGCCGCTATGCTCGTGGTAACGCTCCTGAGGCGGGATCAGTTCTAAATTTCCGTGGCATCCGTCGTATGCCTCTGGGTCACGTCGCTGTTGTCCGTTCCGTCGAGAACAATCGCACAATCTACATTGACCAGTCTCACTGGGCGTCCAACGGCATTGCACACAACGTGCGCGTCGTTGATGTGTCACCCAACAATGACTGGAGTGCAGTCCGCGTTGCCCTCAACGACCGTAGCGGCCGTCTTGGCAGCATTTACCCGACATACGGCTTCATCTATGGCCGCGCAGACGATGGTCGCCAGGCGCCGCAGGTCATGGTCGCCCGCGAAAGCCATGCAACCACCTTCCGTCATCGTGCGATCTTCAGAGGATCGAATGCTCTGAGTCATCCGATGAGCAACACAGAAGTGGCGGAAGCCCCGGACGATGCCTTTACATCTGACGCGCCGAACCGGTCTATCCGATAAGAATACTCCAGAAGCGAAAAGCGGGGCTAAGTGCCCCGCTTTTTTTATACCCAATCGCTCAGAAACTGCTTAATCAGGCCGGCTATCTTTATGATACGGATGGTTCGAATTGATAGCCTGAGCGCGGAACACCTGCTCGGCAATCATCACGCGCACTAGCATGTGGGGCCAAGTCATCGCTCCGAGAGCAATAACGGCGTCGGCTCTTTGGATCACTGATCCATCAAGCCCCTCTGCTCCGCCAATCAAGAAATGTACCGGACGGCCAGTTTCCTGCCATCGAGCAAACATAGCCGCAAACTGCAGGCTGCTAAATGTCTTTCCTCCCTCATCGAGGGCAACGACAAAAGCATTTTCAGGACAGGCACCTAGAAGTCCGGCAGCGTCTTTGCGCTTCTGCTCCATGACAGAGCCTTTGGAGGGCGCAATCTCTGCCACAGTCAACGCAGGCCGAATCCGGGCAGCGTAACGGTCGAAAAGCTCCCGTTCCGGGCCGGACTTCAGTCGTCCAATAGCAACGAGCTTCATTCAGCCCTGCTCTTCGTCCTTACCGACAGCCACTTCGGATTCGCTCGAATCCAGATCAGAGCCCCACATCTTTTCAAGAGCATACAGCTCGCGGCTTTCTGGCTTGAAAAGATGAACAACAACATCTCCCGTATCCAGAAGCACCCAGTCGCTGCCATTCGCGCCTTCAACCAGAACCCGGTTGAAGCCGTCTTCACCCAGCTTCTTCTCGATGTGATGCGCCATGGCCGCAATCTGTCGATCCGCCAGACCGGTCGCCACAACCATACGGTCGGCAAAATTGGCACGGCCAACCAGATCCAGAACCACGATATCCTCTGCCTTGTCTTCCTCAAGGCTGGCCGTGATTATGGACAGCATTTTTGTCAGGACATCAGGCTGTACCGGCTCGCGCTTGGCAGCAGTCTTCTTGGGACCAGCAGCGGCTGCCTTCTTGCGGGGCGTTCCAGGCACCTTGGCAGCCTCGGCCAGTGCCGCATCAGGGGTGCTGGTTTTCCGACGCGTGGTCTTGGCCTTTGGGTCGGTTGAGGTCGTCTTGGTGATGGCTTTTACTCCTGATCCGGTTCCAGACAGATTTGCCCGGACTCTCGCAACGCTGTAGCCGATATATCGTTCTGCGGCGCAGAAAGGAACGTCCATGCGCATCCTTTTCTTTGCGCCAGTATAGCAGCCTCCCTCGAAGGCCGTCGATTTCGCCGTAAAGCAGACGCCGCAGCCCCGTGCAACGCAGGCGTTACGCTCCCTGGCCGCGGCAGAATCGCTATAGGTACCATACGGGCCAGCATTCTCCAGTTTTTCCAGCGCGAGAATTGCGCCAGCCCATCTGCTCCCATCAACCAGACAAACTGAACATGAGGAAAGCGCTTCTGAAGCAATGCCACAGTCTTCACTGTAAAACGCTGTTTCAGCCTTGCTTCTATATCCGTAGCACAGATTCGACGGCCATCAGCGATCTTCCGGGCTGACGCAAGGCGCGCCCTGAACGATCCCATGCCCTTTCGAGGCTTGAGAGGATTCCCAGGTGAGACCATCAGCCACACCTGATCCAATCGCAGAGATCGCAACGCCTGCTGAGCTACCTTCAGATGACCATAATGCGCCGGATTGAAAGAGCCACCCAGCAGCCCAATCCGCATACGTCGGCCATCGCCAAACGTCGGGATCGTATTCAGCCCCGCACCTGTCCGTTGCCAAGCACTTCGTACCGATAACAAGTCAACTGTTCGAGCCCCACCGGGCCTCGCGCATGCATCCGTCCCGTGGCAATACCGATTTCAGCCCCAAAGCCAAATTCACCGCCATCACAGAACTGAGTCGATGCATTCCACAGCACAACCGCACTATCGGTCCCATTCATGAACGCAGCAGCAATCTCAGAATCTTCCGCGATAATCGCTTCCGTATGAGCGCTGCCATGGCGCGCTATATGGTCGAGAGCCTCCTCAACGCCATCAATAACCGCGATGGACAGGATCGAATCCAGCCACTCCGTATCAAAATCCGCAGCGCTGGCAGCCGGTAAGGCCGGAATAATGGCTCTGGCAGCCTCATCGGCCCGGAACGTGCAACCCTTGGCCGCCAAATCGTTCACTATCAGCGGCAGCAGCGACGGAGCAATCGCCCGATCAATCAGAAGCGTTTCTGTTGCTCCACAGATACCCGTACGGCGCATCTTGGCATCCAACAAAACCCGACGCGCCATTTCAGGATCAGCACTGGCATGAACATACGTATGATTAAGTCCATCCGCATGCGCCAGAACAGGTACCCGCGCCTCACGCTGAACACGCTCGACCAAAGACTTCCCACCACGCGGAATGATAAGGTCCACCCCATCTGCTGCCTGAAGCAGAGCCCCAACCAGCGCACGATCAGCAGAGGGCAGAATTTGAACGCAAGCCGGATCAAGAGCCGCCTGCTCCAGCCCGGTAACCATCGCTGCGTGAATTGCACGCGCTGAATGAAGGCTTTCGCCCCCACCACGCAAAATCACAGCATTGCCGGACTTGATGCAAAGTGCCGCAGCATCCGCCCCAACATTCGGCCGGCTCTCATAAATCATGCCAATGACACCAAGCGGCACAGCAACTCGCCGGAACAGCAACCCGTTAGGGCGCTTCCACTCTGCCAGAATGCGTCCAAGCGGGTCAGGCAGCTTTGCAACGTCTTCCAGGCCCCTTGCCATGGCCTTAACGCGCTCAGGCGTTAAAGTCAGACGGTCCCGGAATGCAGCAGTCCGATCATCAGAAAGCCCGGCCAGATCCTGCTCGTTTGCCGCAACGATTGCTGCGCTGTTGGCACGAAGGGCCTGAGCCGCAGCATTCAGTGCCAGATTACGCGTCGCCTCATCCGCTCGCGCCAATCCACGAGCAGCCTGACGGGCCTTATCCGTCAGGCCCTTCAGAATGGCAGCCGCGTCAGACATTGAAGCGGAAGAGGAGGATATCTCCATCCTGCACAACATATTCCTTGCCTTCGATGCGCAACTTCCCAGCCTCCTTTGCTCCTGCTTCGCCATTGCAGGCCACATAGTCGTCAAAAGCAACCGTTTCGCAGGCAATAAAGCCACGTTCGAAGTCATTGTGAATAACAGCCGCAGCCTGCGGCGCTTTGGTTCCTTCCGTAATGGTCCAGGCCCGCGCTTCCTTCGGACCAACCGTAAAGTAGGTTCTAAGCCCCAGCAGACGATAGCCGGCCGCAATCACACGATCCAGACCACTATCATGTAGTCCCAGACCTTCCAGAAACTCAGTCCGGTCTTCCTGCGGCAACTGGCTGACTTCAGCCTCAATCGCAGCAGAAACGATCACAACACCAGCGCCCTCTTCTTCTGCCCGCTTACGAACAGCTTCAGAATGTGCATTCCCTGTTGCAGCGGAAGATTCTTCAACATTGCAAACATACAGGACAGGCTTGGTCGTCAGCAGTTGCAGCCGAGCGGCTTCAGCTTCCTGCCCCTTCGGCACAGCCGTACGTGCAGGTTTACCGTCACGTAATGCCGCAACCAGCGGTTCCATGATCTCAAGCTGAGCCTGCGCATCACGGTCATTCCCACGAGCGCGCTTCTGCAGATTAATCTGGCGCTTCTCAAGGCTTTCCAGATCCGCGAGCATCAACTCGGTTTCGATGATGTCCGCATCCCGAACCGGATCAACTCCACCTTCAACATGGGTGATGTCATCGTCTTCAAAGCAGCGCAGAACATGAATGATGGCATCTGTCTCGCGGATATTCGCCAGAAACTGGTTTCCCAGCCCCTCACCCTTCGACGCCCCACGGACCAGACCCGCAATGTCAACAAATTCAAGGCTCGTCGGAATTTCCTTCTGGGATTTTCCAATCTTTACCAGAATGTCCAACCGCGGGTCTGGCACAGCCACGCGGCCCGTATTCGGTTCAATGGTGCAGAATGGGTAGTTCGCTGCCTGCGCTGCGGCTGTTTCCGTCAGAGCATTGAACAACGTGGACTTGCCAACATTGGGCAGACCAACGATGCCGCAATTGAAACCCATTGTGCTCTCCATCTTTCAGGCCGCCACATCGGTCAGCCCAGTCTCAGAATTCAGTTGCCCTGTGTTCGCAGAATCCACGCCCATGGACAACACCTGCACCCGGCAAAACAGGCAGCAGAGTACGATTCCCGCCCGAGAACTCTCTCCGGCAACGATACCCGCACGTTATAACAGTGAAAAAAGCCGGCCATAAGAGACCTGAAGTCTCCAGGAACTCAGGCCGTAAGCAGCGCCACTTTTGTCATGAACGCTTCATTCTCGCCCTTGGCCAGAATAGGCGCAGCATCCGCAACCGCCTCAAGCCACCGCTCCAGCTCCGGTTCTTCCGCCTTGGCGAAATTTCCCAGAACATGCCCGTGCACCCGGTCCTTGTGCCCCGGATGGCCAATGCCCATCCGCACACGCCAGTAATCCGGTCCGGGAAGACAGCGATCCATTGAGCGCAGGCCATTATGCCCTGCCGCACCACCGCCGCGCTTGATGCGCAGCTTGCCGAAAGCAAGATCGAGTTCATCATGGAAAACGGTGATGTCGGCCTGCGCGATCTTAAAAAACTGCGCAGTCTGCTGAACGCTGTCGCCTGACAGGTTCATATAAGTCATCGGCTTGAGGAGGAAAMTTTTCTGCCCCCCAAGAACACCCTCGGAAATCTCCCCCCGAAAGCGCTTGCGCCMCGGGGAAAACCCGTGACGCCTGGCGATTTCATCAACCGCCATAAAGCCGATGTTATGTCGATGACGGCTCATCCCCGGCTCGGGATTGCCGAGACCGGTCCAGAGCCTCATGACTTACTTCTTCTTTGCGCCCGGCTTTGCGGTAGCTGCAGCAGCAGCGGCAGCAGCCTTGGCAGCAGCTTCAGCTTCCATTTCCGCATCAATGGTCGGCGGAGCGATAGAAGCGATCACGAGATCAGCAGCCTGATGACCCGTCAGCTTTACGCCTTCCGTGCCCTTCAGGTCGGACCAGCGAACGCTGTCATGAATGTCGAGGACACTCAGATCAACAGTGAAGCTTTCCGGAATGCTGGCTGCATCAGCAGCAACGTCCACGGAATGACGGACAACATTCAGAACGCCACCGCGCTTGATGCCAGGAGCCTTCTCTTCACCAACGAAGATGATGGAAACCTGAACATGCACCTTCGTGCCAGCTGCAACGCGCTGGAAGTCGATGTGAATCGGAGCATCCGTCACCGGGTGCAGCTGCACGTCACGGATCAGGGCTGCAACCGGCTCTGCGCCTTCTGCTGCCAGGTTGTACACGCGGGAGGACCAGCCACCACGGTGCAGTTCCTTCATGATCACGCGCGGATCAAGAGCAATGATGGAAGGCTCCTGCTTGCCACCATAGATTACTGCCGGAACCAGCCCGGCACGTCTCGTTGCGCGCGCTGCCCCCTTACCAGCCTTCGCGCGCGTCGAGACAGCAAGTGTCGTCAAATTAGCCACTGTTACGCTCCTGCGTATTGAATTTTGTCACCACACAGACCTCCAGGGGTGCCTGTGCGAGCGGCGAAATAGCGGAAAACTGCGCCACACACAACCTTTTTCCCAGATTCTACCTTCCTGATACCCTACCCCAACCATGGCTGGACCCACGCCCAAACCGCCAGATAGTCTGTCACAGTCCCCATAGTTGCCTGCGTCCCAGAGAATCCATGAGCATCGCCCTCCGCATCGAACATCTGCCATTCACACCCTTCCATCGCCGCCTACTGATCCTGGGGGGCTGCGGATATATGTTCGACGGCCTAGACTCGGCGATTGTAGCCTTCACACTCCCCGTCCTGAAAACGCAGTGGCATCTGTCTGGCCCCTCCCTCGGCCTTCTCGGAAGCGCTACGTATCTGGGCTACAGCATGGGCTCGCTCCTTGCTGGCTGGTGGGCCGACAGATCAGGACGCAAATCCGTCATGATGAGCGCCCTTGCCCTCTACGCTATCGGCTCCCTGCTTTCAGCTGTGTCCAGCTCCTTCAGCAGCTTCTTTTCAGCCCGTCTTCTTGCAGGACTAGGCGCAGGCGCAGAAGCAACCATTATCGCGCCCTATCTGAGCGAGTTTGTCTCTTCCCGCTATCGAGGCGCCTTCACGGCAAGTCTCACCGGGTTTTATTCGTTTGGATACGTAGCAGCAGCCATTCTCGGCTTCATGCTCGTTCCATCGTCTCCTGACGGCTGGCGGTGGGCCTTGATGGCCACAGCCCTGCCTGTCCTGATGCTATTATGGTGGAGGCGCACCCTTCCGGAATCTCCAAGATGGCTAGACCAACGCGGGCGGACACACGAAGCCTGCCATATCGTCGGACTGATCGAGCAGAGCGCAGGTCTGGCCGCAGGCCTCACAACGACATCACACTCAGAGCCGCAGGCGATCCGCCCGCTGAAGGACCTGTTTGCTCCAGATCTCAGACGCTCAACTCTCATGAGCTGGGTCATGTGGCTGACCATCACTTTCTGTTTCTATGCGTTCTTCACATGGATCCCCACTCTCATGATCGAACGCGGCATGACGGTCACACGCAGCTTCGCCTACGCCATTTCCATCTACTCAGCCCAACTCCCCGGATATCTTGCATCGGCATATTGTACCGAACGGCTCGGCCGCAGAACGACCGTAGCAACCTTCATGATCGCTGGCGGGATTAGCGCCATCGGCATGGCGGCCAGTCAGACCCCTGCTCAGGTTCTGGTTTTCGGCATCCTGCTGTCCATGTTCATGAACGGAACCTATGGCGGCATTTACGCTTATACACCCGAGCTTTTTCCGACAGCCCTCCGAGGGCGGGGAATGGGTCTCGCCTCAGCTATTGCTCGGCTAGGCGCCATATCTTCGCCCATCCTGATTGGCTGGATTTACCCCGCAGCAGGTTTCCCCGGAATTTTTGGCCTCACGACCTGCCTGCTCCTGCTAGGCGCGAGTGTCACATTGCTGTTTGGTCCCAAAACTGAAAAACGCCCGCTCGATCAGGAGCAGGCGTTTCCATAATTTACCAATACTTTCAGCACATCAAAGCATCGGCATCCCACCATTGACCGCCAGCAGCGCACCAGTCGTGTAACTATTCAGCGGGTCTGCAAAATAAACATAGGCACCCGCAAGTTCTGCTGGCTGACCCGGACGGCCCAGCGGGACATCAGAGCCCACTTTCTTCTGTGCCTCTTCAGGCATCCCCGTGGCAATGAAAGGCGTCCAGATCGGTCCCGGCATAACGCCATTTACACGGATCCCACGCGCCGCAAGCTGCTGCGCCATACTAACTGTAAAATTCGCAATCGCCGCTTTCGTCATGGAATACGGCACTAAGATCTCAGGAGGAGTTTTCAGATTAACTGAAGACGTATTGATGATGGATGCTCCTGCCTTCAAATGCGGCAAGGCAGCCTTCGTCAGGTAGAAGAGTGCATGCGTATTCGTGTCAAAATGCCGCTTCCATTCCTCCTCACTGATATCTTCCAGATGCTCCGCCCAATTCTGGAAAGCTGCATTATTAACAAGAACATCGAGATGCCTCAGCTCCGCGAGAACCTTATCTATAAGAGCTGAGCAATGGGCTGAATGCCGAATATCTCCGGGCAACAACAGACAACGACGCCCCTCTGCCTCAATCTGGGCTGCAATCTCCTTGGCATCCGAGCTTTCGTCTTCAAGATAGGAAATGGCAATGTCCGCCCCCTCCCGTGCAAAAGCCAGCGCAACAGCACGCCCGATACCAGAGTCACCACCAGTTATCAGAGCCACTTGTCCCTTCAGCTTGCCAGCCCCCTTGTAAGTCTTCTCGCCATAATCGGGCTGCGGCGTCATCTTCGCTGAGAGTCCTGGAAAGGGCTGACTCTGCGCTTCAAAAGGCGGCCGAGGATAACGGTTGCGAGGATGGACAGGCATTCAAGCCTCCTGCTCTGCGAAAACGATGCAAGTAAGTCTCTAACGGTCCGCTCTTTCTTTCAGTTCAGAACATTTCCTCAAATTATTTTCCGGAACATTTGCCCTCGTCTCGGACTTCTAAAGTGACAGATTTCCAAAAAAGGAAATCAACGCACAGGAATTGAATCGAAACACCCGGCGTTATTTGCGCCGGACATTCGAGACGACAGCAGATCGGACCGAACCATGAGCGACACGGCAGACAAACGCACCACCGTGACCATCGGTGACCAGACCTTCGAGCGCGGCCCTCAAGGCGCGACTCATCAGACGGCGGATGGCGACACACCGACCCTAACCACCCAGCAAGGCGTTCCCGTCGCGGATGACCAGAACTCCCTAAAAGCTGGCCCGCGCGGCGGAACGCTTCTGGAAGATTTCCATTTCCGGGAGAAGATCTTCCACTTCGATCACGAACGCATTCCTGAACGCGTTGTTCACGCGCGCGGCTACGGCGCTCATGGCTTCTTCGAACTCACAGACTCCCTGTCCGACTACACGACCGCAAGCGTCCTTGTAAAAACCGGCACCCGTGTTCCGGCATTCGTCCGCTTTTCAACCGTCGCAGGTGGCAAAGGCTCATTCGATCTCGCCCGCGACGTCCGCGGTTTCGCCGTGAAGCTCTACACCGAGGAGGGCAACTGGGATCTCGTGGGCAACAACATGCCCGTGTTCTTCATCCAGGACGCCATCAAGTTCCCGGACATGGTACACGCCGTAAAGGAAGAGCCCGATCGCGGCTTTCCGCAGGCACAGTCCGCTCATGACAACTTCTGGGATTTCGCATCTCTCTCGCCCGAAACCGTTCACATGCTCCTCTGGATCATGTCAGACCGGGCCATCCCCCGCTCCTTCCGCTTCATGGAAGGCTTCGGCGTCCACACCTTCCGGCTCATAAACGCCGAAGGAAAATCCACCTACGTGAAGTTCCACTGGAAGCCGAAACAGGGCCTTCAGTCAGTCGTCTGGAACGAAGCCGTCAAGATTAACGGCGCCGACCCTGACTTCCACCGCCGTGACCTATGGCAGGCCATCGAATCCGGGGACTATCCAGAATGGGAACTGGGCGTACAGCTCTTTGACGACGCCTTCGCCGACAAATTCGACTTCGATATTCTGGATGCGACCAAACTCATCCCGGAAGAACTCGTCCCCGTTCGACGGATCGGTCGCCTCGTGCTGGACCGCATGGTGGACAACTTCTTCGCTGAAACCGAACAGGTCGCCTTCTGCACCCAGAATGTTGTCCCCGGTATTGGCTTTACCAACGATCCGCTCCTGCAAGGCCGGAACTTCTCGTATCTGGATACGCAGACAAAGCGTCTCGGTGGCCCGAACTTCACGCATATCCCCATTAACGCGCCCAAATGCCCGTTCCACAACTTCCAGCAGGACGGCCACGCCGCCATGCACAACCCGAAGGGTCGCGTAAACTACGAACCCAACTCCTGGGGTTCAGGTCCGCGTGAAAACCCCAAGACCGGCTACAGGCACTTCCCCGACGACAACGGTCGCACAACCCGCGAACGCGGTGAACTCTTCGCCGATCACTACAGCCAGGCACGCCAGTTCTACATCAGCCAGACGAAGCCCGAACAAACGCACATCAAGAACGCATTCGTCTTCGAGCTCAGTAAGGTTGAAACACCAAACATCCGCTCCCGCGTCGTTGCTCATCTTCTGAACGTGGATGAAACGCTGGCCAAAGGCGTAGCTGAAGGTCTGGGCCTGAAAGATCTCCCCGCTCCAGCTCCAGCCGCCCGTACACCCATCACGGATTTGGCCGCCTCAACAGCGCTCAGCATCCTCAAGAACGGCCCCGACTCCTTCGCAGGCCGCAAACTGGGTGTCGTGATTACAGACGGTACGGATGCAGCACTGCTGGACGCTCTCCAGAAAGCTGCAAAGGCGGAAGGTACACTGATTGAACTGGTAGCTCCCGTTGTCGGCGGCGTAACACTAACAGACGGAAAAACCGTCCCGGCAGGCCAGAAAATCGTCGGTGCGCCATCCGTACTTTACGACGCCGTCGTGCTGCTTTCTTCTGCCGAGGGAACAAAGCTTCTGACCAGGGAAGCAACAGCCCGTGACTTCGTGGCCGATGCTTTCGCCCATGCCAAATTCATCGCCTACGGCCCGGATGCTGCCCCGCTTCTGGCAAAAGGCGGCATCACACCCGACGACATAGACGATGGTGTGATCGCCATCAAAAACGATGGCGATTTCAAACCCTTCATCACAACCTGCCGGAAGCTCCGCTTCTGGGATCGTGAAGCCAAAACCCACAGCGTCTGACACACGCATAGGAAAAGCCGGGGATCACACCCCGGCTTTTTTTAATGCTGAACAGAGGCCGCAACCCGCCGATCAGCTTCCTGCCGAACATGCGCAAAATCCTGCTTCAGCGGCTTGCCATGTTCCACCATCAGCACGCCCCCCACATAGACCTGCTCCAGATTTTCCTGAGCCGCCGCAAAAACCAGCGTGGCATACGGGTCAAACACATACCCAAGATTGGTCGGATCAATCACAAGGAAGTCCGCCAGTTTCCCGACTTCCAGACTTCCAAGACGATCCCCAACTTCTAGAACATCAGCACTTCCCCGCGTGTGCAGTCGCACCACATCATACGGGCTCATGATTGCAGCGCTCTGGTACTTGTCCCGGATGGCATAAAGCCCGGTCCGCATGTTCTCGAAAGGATCTGCCAGATCGGCACTGGCTTCCCCGTCCTCTCCCATCCCAACCCGCAAACCAGCTTTCAGATAGGCCGGAATATCCGCCGTCCCTGACGCCAGACGACCGTTTGAAAGCGGATTCCAGACCATGGACGCCCCAGCCTTTACGGATCGAGCAATAATCTCAGGCGTCGTATGAATGAAATGCCCGAAAATCAGATGAGGCCCGAGAATGCCTTCATCCTCAAACCAGTGGAACCGAGCCTGCTGGGCTGAAACGTTTTCAGGCGGCTCCAGATAATGGCTCTGGTTGGACAGACGATACTCCCGCATCAACGCGCCTTCGATCTTCGCAACGTCTCCGGTGTCGTGAAATCCCGCCCCACCATTGATCATCACAGACAGGAACGTAGACCCCACATGCTGCCCGGCGGACCACGCCAGAAAATCCCCAACATGCTGACGAGCCTTTGCGAGTGACACATCGGCTTTACCCGGCAATGGCTCAAGACCATGTACAAATCGAATGCCGGAGGCTGTTTCAGCCTGAAACTGCAAACGATCCGTTTGCGCGACCATCTTCGGGCTCGCCCCGCCATAATTGAAATTATAGGCAGCCGTGACGCCATGAGCGAGATGATCCAGCGCGCCATCGAGAGTGAACCAATAAATATCCTCAGCTCGCGCCACACTCGCCTTGCCGGAATACAAAGCCGTAATCCATCCCATCAACGTCTGATCCGCCGCGAGGCCACGATACGCGGCCTGCCAGAGGTGGCTATGAGCGGAAATGAACCCTGGCATGACCCAATGTCCATGCAGATCCACATCCTGATCCGCTTGAAGATCCTTGGGTGGAGCACCGGGGCCAATATGATCGATCACGCCATCTGAACGAACAGAAAAATACCCTTTAAAAGGCGCTTTCTGCCCATCAGCCATCGAAAAAATCAGGGCGTTACGAACCAGAAGATGAGACGGCTCGGCGTAGGCTACGCCCCCGGCACAGGCGGCCACCAGCATGGAACAGAGAATCTGAGCAGGACGAAGCATTTTCATGCCGGAACGATAACAGTCCCAGCGATCCGCACAAGCGCTGCGGCACTCTGCAATACTATGATGAAACGCGAGGCCGGATTGCTGAGATCTGGTGACCAATATGGCCACCGCCTGCGAGTGTCCGTCGGCGGTGGCTGAAGAACCTCTGGTCCGTCAATGTATCCACACCCAGAACTTCAACCTGCTGAACACCAGCAGCTTTCAAACGCGCCGAGCAGTATTCTGGCAAATCGAACATGAAATGCCCTGCCCGTTCCGCCACGCGGAAAAACACGCCTGCGTTCCCGTCCTGAGCCAGAACGGCATCCCGCATATCCGGGCCAACCTCATAACTCTCAGGCCCAATGCAAGGGCCGACTACTGCCCGAATATTCGTGGCGCCCAGAGCTTTCATTTGCGTCACAGCAGATTCGAGAACGCCGCCTACCGCTCCACGCCATCCTGCATGCGCGGCTCCCACAATACGTCCATCCTCGGAAGCCAGAAGAACAGGCCCGCAGTCTGCCGTAATGACCCCAACACCGACGCCAGGGCGATCCGTCACCAGCGCATCGCCATCCTGCCCACGCCCCATAGCCCAGAGAACCGTCTCCCGGGTCACTGGAACCGTAATGTCACTATGCGTTTGCTTCAGACCCAGAAGCTTTTCTGGCTCAACCCCGATCTGCCGCGCAACACGCGCACGGTTTTCGCTCACATTTGCCAGATCATCAGGAGACGACAGAGAGCAGTTCAGGCTGTCATAAGGTTTCGGGGACACGCCGCCGAGGCGCGTAAAAAAGCCATGTGGCACGCCAAGACCATTACTTCTGAGAATAGCCTCAGACATGAGCGCTCTCCTGCGCCGGACGACGAAGGGCATACGTCATCAGACCTAACCCGGCGAGCGCCATCGGAATACACAGGATCTGCCCCATCGTGACCCCGCCGGCCAGAAAGCCGATATTCGCATCCGGCTCCCGAAAAAACTCACAGAAGCTCCGTGCGCAGGCATATCCAAAAAGGAACAACCCTGACAGAAATCCGAAATGTGCCCGCAATCTTGGACGGGTTGCGGCGAACAGCATGACGCACAACAGGAGAACGCCTTCCGTCAACGCCTCATAAAGCTCGGAAGGATGCCGTGCCACGGGGCCACCTGTGGGGAATACCATGGCCCACGGCAGATCAGGCGATGCTGGACGGCCCCAGAGTTCCCCGTTCACAAAATTGGCGCAACGACCTAGCGCCAACCCAATCGGAACCACCGGCACAATCCGGTCCGCAAAAGCCAGAAAGCTTAGACGGTTCTTCCAAGAGAAGAATGCCAGAGCCAGAATGACTCCCAGAGCTCCCCCATGAAACGACATCCCGCCGTCCCATGTCTTGATGATGTCCACTGGGTGCGCGAGATAATCCAGAGGTCGGTAGAACAACACGTACCCAAGACGACCACCCAAAAGAACACCCAAAATAGCGTAAAACAGGAAGTCATCGACCTGTTCACTAGTCGCTACTTCCGGTGCCAGCCTGTTCAATCGTCTCGCAATCGGCAACGCGATGATGAACGAAACCATATACGCCAAGGCATACCAGCGCACCGGCAGCGGGCCGACATGAAATGCAACGGGGTCAAACCCAGGGAACATCAAGGGCTGGCTCAAAGGTTTGACTCCGATCGAGAAAGATAATCACGCACATACTGCCGTATTCCGTCTTCAAGAGACGTGAACGGCGCATCATATCCTGCCTGACGCAAACGGCTCATGTCCGCACAGGTGAAGGACTGATACTGCCCGCGGAGCTTTTCAGGCATCTCGACGAATTCCACGTCCCGCGCCCGATGCGCAGCGTCACAGACCGCATGAGCCAGATCCAGATAGCTCCGCGCCACTCCGGTTCCGCAGTTGAAAAGACCACTGACATCCGGATGGTCGAAAAGCCATAGCATGACGTTCACAACATCCCCGACCCAGATAAAATCCCGCTTCTGTTGGCCATCAGCCATCCCCGGAACGTCAGATTTGAATAGTCGTGCAGCAGCCCCGCGCTGAAGGTCATCATACTTGACCTTCACGACGGAGATCATGGACCCTTTGTGATACTCATTCGGGCCATAAACATTGAAAAATTTCAGTCCAGCCCACTGCGGTGGGGCCGGATGCCCAGCTTCCAGCTCACGCTTTACCCACAGATCAAAAACCTGCTTTGACCATCCATAAAGGTTCAACGGTCTGAGATGATCAATCGCATCCAGCCCGTCACGGAACATCTCAGGCTGGTCTGCAGCGCCATATGTCGCCGCAGACGAAGCGTAAATCATCCGGACATCGTTCTGGGCGCACCAACGCCAGAGAAACTGCGACAACGCCACATTAGTCGACCAGACAAGGTCTCCGTCTCGTGCAGTCGTTGCGCTGATCGCGCCCATATGAAAGACCGCTTCGATCTTTGGCGCTGTCTCGAGGAAACTCGGGAGCGCCTCAGGCGTGATGATCTGATCCGGCGCATGAGACGCGAGGTTGCGCCATTTTACGCCCTCACGAAGCCGGTCCACAACAACCGTCCGCAGCCCGCGCTGACGCAGGGCGGCATGAAGGCACGATCCAATGAATCCGGCTCCGCCGGTGACGATAATCATCCTTCCTGTATAGTCTGCCCCCGAAAACGATCCAAGCGACGCGCCACACACGACACGCCGCCTCTCTGCAGGAGTTTCTCCCATGTCTGACAGACCCCGCTTCTTCGACGACCTCGCAGGCCTTGCCGGCAATGCTTTTTCGGCTGTCACCGGTGCCCGCGAAGAACTACACTCCATCATCCGCACCCGCGTTGACGAAGTCCTGACCTCCCTTGAACTGGTTCGTCGTGATGAGTTCGATGCCGTTCAGGAAATGGCGACGCGCGCGCGCATGGCACAGGACGAAGCAGAAGCCCGCCTTGCTGCCATCGAATCGCGCCTGACAGCACTCGAAGACCTCGCAACCGAAGAAAAGGGTGGCCCTCAGGGCTGAAACAGCCCCTCTTCGTTGCGATCCTGATGCAACACATCTTCGTACGAACTGATTGAAGCCGTGCGTGATACTTGCACACTTCACCAAGGCCACATAACGTGATCAGCGTCAGGAGTGGTCATCCCTCTCCTGACCGCAGACATCTGGAGCGCCGCACCGGTGCATGACCGGTTCCGGCCTCCACGGCCTTGGGAGATCCGACATGCCTGCCCTGAGCACCTCACTCACCACAGAAACCGAATCTCATCCGCTCGACCTTATGGAACAGGTCATGGGCCTCTACGAATGGGAATTCGAGCGCCTCGGCCAGTCCGAAATGGCAGCTCAGGCCCCAGGTCAATGGTGTGACTATTCTCTCTATTTCACCTGGTCAGACGAGCTTTCAGCCTTGCACCTGAACTGCACGCTGGATCTACGCTCCCCCACAGCACGTCGGCCAGACGTGCATGAACTGGTTTCCCTCGCCAATAACAAGCTATGGGTCGGCCATTTCATTATTGATACCGAAACCGGTGTCCCTTCTTTTCGCCATACGCTCCTGATGCGTGGGGTCTCCACACCTCCGGGTGAAAGCATGGAAGACCTGATCGATATCGCGATGTCAGAATGTGAGCGTTTTTATCCCGCGTTCCAGTTCACTCTCTGGGGCGGGAAATCTCCTCAGGATGCACTGGACGCAGCCATGCTCGATTGTGTCGGAGACGCGTGACCTTGCCATCAACACCTTCAATTCTACTGGTTGGTTGTGGAAAACTGGGAGGCGCGCTCCTCGATGGGTGGCTCGCCTCTCCCACACCTCCTCGCATCGTTGTCGTTGATCGTCATAGATCCGGTTCGGACGAAACCTGTTCAGTCGTTCGGGCCGCGTCTGACATTCCATCGACCTTTACGCCGGATATTATTGTCCTGGCCGTAAAACCTGCGACAGCGGAAGACGCGATCAGCGCCCTAGGGGAGTCCTTGGGCTCTCGCATGAACAAGGCTGCTCTGCTTTCCGTCATGGCCGGCCGAACCTGTGCCGCCCTGTCAGATGCGACATCTAAAGGCGGCGCCACCCTCCCCATTCTTCGCGCCATGCCGAACACACCGTCAGCAATCGGTGCAGGTATCAGCGGCTTTTATGCGTCTCCTCAGGCGACAGAAGAACAGACAAGCCTCTGCCACGAACTACTATTCGCCGTTGGCGATGTTGTCCGCGTCGATAGTGAGGAAGACCTTTTAGCAGTAACAGCCGTCTCCGGCTCGGGTCCTGCTTATGTGTTTCTTCTTGCTGAACTGCTTGAAAAGGCCGGAGAAGCACACGGCCTTTCCCAAACGACAGCACGCCGTCTGGCACGCGGAACAATCTACGGCGCAGGCCGGATGCTGGATGACATGCCTGACGACGCTGCCGATCTGCGCAAAGCTGTCACCAGCCCGAACGGAACAACCGCTGCTGCCCTGAATGTTCTCATGGCTCCAGACGCATGGCCGTCAAATATTTCAAAAGCCATTGACGCCGCCACAAAACGGGCCGACGAACTCGCCGGTTGATCGTTTCTCTCTGGTGGGAACTTGCTGACACTGGCAAACGCTCCCACCATTAAGAAACAAGATTTCTACAGGAGACCGGCATGGAAGAGCGGCAGGACCCATTTGACACCGATGAGCTGGCATCAGACAGCACACCGGAACTGGACAGGGAAGCCTTCGACATTGCTCTCCTCCAGTCTGCCTTGAGCTTGGCTGGCTCAGACGGCTGGCACCGGTTTTCTCTGGTCGATGCGGCACGAGAAGCAGGACTTCCTGTCGATGCTGTACGTTCCCGTTATCCGGTCAAAGCACTGCTGCTGCTGCGTCTGGGGCGGCTCGCCGATGAAAGCGCACTCCGCGACGAAGGAAATGGCGGTACCCTCCGCGAATATCTCTTCGACCTGATGATGCGCCGATTCGATATTTTCGAAGAATACCGCACAGGCGTCAGGGCTGTTCTTCACGCCCTTCCCTATGACCCCGCTCTGGCAGCCCTTCTCGCCGGAGCAACTGTGGATTCCATGCGCTGGCTTGCGGACGCAGCAGGCATGGACTGCTCTGGTCTCGGCGGCATCTGGCGTATCAATGCCCTGACCGCTGTCTGGGGACATGCGCTCCGGGCTTGGGAAAAAGACGAAAGCCAGGATCTCGGAAGCACCATGGCGGCCTTGGATCAGGCCCTCAACCGAGCCGAGCGTCTGGGTATCCTGAAGGCATCAGCCCGTCGCAATATGGACGAAGCCCTGCGCACTACAGGGCTGCCAGATCACGAACTGGAACTTGAATTCTGATATTGGGCTTTACGAGACGCGTCGGTTCGGATTAAAAGCCGATCCATCGCGTTCGTAAGAGCGATCTACTGGGGCGTAGCCAAGCGGTAAGGCAGCGGATTTTGATTCCGCCATGCGGAGGTTCGAATCCTCCCGCCCCAGCCAAACTCTCTATAAATTCTGCTTCAATCCAGGGCTTGCCTTGAATCGGACCGTTCGCCCGGCAGGAACCTCAACAGGCTCTCCTGTCCGTGGATTTATGGCATGACGTGCTTTTGTTTCGCACACAGTGAATGTCCCGAAAGAAGAGATAGTAAATCCCCCCTCGCGCTTTAGTTCATCAATAATAGCATCTACAAGATCGCTGGCCGCACGCTGTGCAGCGACACCTGTACAGTCGATAGAGTCCTGAAGAACGGCTGCGAGAAATGCCTTACTCATGGGCGCATGCTTCTCCTCTTTTGCGGACCTATCTCAGGATGTATCTTCAACACCTGAACATTCATCATCTTTTACAGCATTCCTCAGTATTTCTTACAATACAATCGGGCAACGATGATATAATCGCGCAAACAGCCTTAGCGTTCCATCGTCAGGGATTTCATGTCGCGTTCTATCTGCCTTTTCGCCTATCACGACCTATCAGCAACGCTGGCTCCACACACCAGACACCTCCTGAGCCAGATTGCAGGATGCGGGTTCGAACTTCATGTCGCGGTTTCCGGACTGGATCCAAATGACACGGCGAGAATGACAGCCCTCGAAAACAGCTTTGCCTCCGGTCCGATCCCGATCAGGGCTAACCTGTACGCCAGAAAGAATTCTGGTCTTGATTTTGGAGCCTGGCAGGACCTGCTCAATAACCACTGCGACGCGGGAGCGAGTGAAATCCTCTTCGCGAATGACAGCGTGTTCGGACCCATGACGCCCTTACGGCCCATTATGGAAAACATGCGGGCCACCCGCTCCCCTATCTGGGGCATGGTACGATCAGAAGCTATTACAGCTCATCTTCAGTCCTGGTTTCTCGTCATGACACGCGATGTCCTCGATCATCCCGCCATCAGGCGCGTGTTCCAGCAGCCATTCAACAGTATGAGCAAGCCGGAAATCGTCTTGCATGGTGAACTCGGTCTCGGCTTGGCCATACAGGCCGCCAAACTGGATATCGCAGCTTCATGGAGCAGCACACGGGGGCTGGCACGCCTTTTATCCTTGAACCCAATGCATACAGATTGGCGCACTGTGCTCCACTCAGGGCAAGCACCGTTCATTAAGACAGAGCTTCTGCGAGATAACCCAAGCGGGGTCGCGTCAGTCCATCTGTGGCGAAGCGAAATTCCTGACAAAACCTTTTTCGACCCAGACTGGATCGCACTCTATCTGGCCAATAACCCACCGCGCGTTCAGCACAAGAAGGCCGGTTTCCGGGCACGACTGGTGCAGGCCCTTGCCAGTGAAGACAGACTGCGTGCCTTACCAGCTCTTTTAATGGGTCACTAACTTGGTTTTACGCTTGGCCACGCGCTCCAGAAAGCCTAGCAACTCTTCTGTCTGCGCCTCATACGTTGCCAGATCGCCCTTGAATGGATTGACATATCCGTCAAACTTTTCGGCCTGATTGAGCAAGGCTTCAACAGCCGCTGCGAGTGTTTCAGGACGCCCATCAAGAGGAAGATGCGTCCCGTTGATCCCGTCCACAACATCCTCTGACTGTCCCCCTGGAGCAGTCGTCACAACCCAGACGTCGCGCGCCAGAGCTTCACGAACAGTCAGGCCATAACTCTCTTTCCATTGGGAAGGAAACAGAAGAACATCAATCTGATCATAGAAGTCATCGAGTCCAGCCTGCGTGAAGGCAGGTACAATTTTTAGATCCCCCTTTACTGACCAGTCTTCAGCATGAATGGACCTGAAACCAAGATTGATCTTGTTATCAACCAGAACCAGCTCCCAGTCAGATCGCTCAAGAGACTCCATACATTTTTTAAGCTGTGGATATCCCTTTACTGCCTCAGTTCCGCCAACGAATCCGAAGCGTAGCCGCGAGCCCGAAATTCTCTGGCGACGAAACCGTTCAGGCCACCGAAAGCCATTCCTGTTCACAACGATCCGCTCCGGCTCAACGCCATTAGCAAGATAAAGCTGACGATGCGCCTCAGACGGACTTATCAACAACGCCGCCTCAGCCAACGCCTGATGCATGATCGTCACGCGATCCCGTAAGTGTCGGGCATGAGGTTGGCACATCTGGCAAACCTGCTGGTCAATACGGGTCTGGAAGCAGTAAAGCCCATCTTCCCGGACCATGAACTGCCGGTCGCATAGCCACCACGCATCATGCAGTGTCAGAACGTACGGAACCCCGCGCTCCTGACAGACCCGCAGCATTGCAGTACCCAGCCCCTGAGCCGCATGCACATGCACGACATCTGGCTGATAAGCGTCCAACCAATCGGCAAACACCTCAGCCATCTGCGGATTGTCGAGAGCTCCTATGAGGTCTGTTCCCTCCGGAATTACCGCGGACAACACATCCGTACCGTTGATGACATAGCGAATACTTCCTGACAAATTCTCGTCCAGACGTGGACGAGACGTCATGACTCCCACTTCAACACCACGCTGCATGAGCCTTTCTGCCAACTCCTCTGCAACGATCGTCGCCCCTCCGAATGAGCGGGGAGCGTAATAGACATTTGCCATAAGGACGCGCAAAGCGTGCCGATCCGGCATCACAGGCATACCGAAAACAGCCTGCCCCTGCGTAACCGCCATCGCATCGGGCGCGTACCGTTCCATCACATCCTGCAGGGCCTGAGCCGCAAGGCGCCGACGCAGCGATATATCTCGGGCCAAAGTCAGAAAACTCTGTTTCCAGTCATCATCGGTGACGGCCAGCAGACCATTCTCGCCATGCCGCATCACAGAGAGAAAAGCACTCCGGGGGGAGCAAACCGAAGCAACCTGGACGACTGCCGCCTCCAGAAATTTGATATTGCTTTTGCAGTCGTTGAAGAGCGTCGGTTCCAGAGGTGCAATGGCAATATCCGTTCGGGAAAGCACGCCCAGATAGTCGCGATAGGACAACTCAGTGAGCCGCTCTACACGGTCTCCGAACTTATCAAAGTCACCCGAAAGCTTGAGTTGACCAATGACCCGCAGACATAACCGCGGCTCATCTTCCATCGCAGCAATCAGCCCGGCCTGAGCCTGTCGAAAATCTTCATCGTGCGTATTGGTTCCTGATCCATAAGAAACCCACACACGCTCCACGTCCGTACCTTCATGGGTCGGAAGAGACGCCGCGATCTCAAGCGTCTCATGATCAAGAGCATTTTCCAGCACTGAGACGTCTGTAAGGCCTGCGTCCAACATGGCTTGCGCCAATGCCGGGGTCGAAGCGATGCCACGGCCACAAGCCAGCATACAACGCCGGAATAAGGTAACACCCGACATGAGCAGATCCTGCTCTGCCTGCGGCAAACTGCTGATGTTCCCATTCTGAAGATACTCTTCAGCATCGAAAATAAGATCATCCACTTCCCACCACGGCTCAAGACGCAGGCGATGGGCCTCGGCGACCAGCTTCATGACAGTCTCGAAGCCAGGAACTCTGTAAAAAATAACCCGCGTACAAAGCTGTAACCCGGACATCGCAACACCAATGTCCCGCCAGTCCACAACCTGAACAGACCATCCAAGGCGTTCCAGAAGATCCCGCTTCTGCCAGACACGATACTTCGCACACTGCCGCAAAGAAACTTCTGCAATAATCAGAACTTTCGGGGCCAGTGCTGTCGCCGTTTTATCGAGTGGATCACTGTAAACGGAAAGCCCCGACACAGCTTCATCTGGAGACGCCTTCTTGGCAGAGGTAAGAGAAGCAGAAACTTCCCGCCCCTTCTTCCTGCCAGAACGAGGCAGAACCTGACGTACCAGAGCATTTCCTAAAGCGCTGGGGCCCCCTTTGCTCCAAAGTTCGAGAACGCGGTCAGGCAGGTCTTTGAGAGACCTTCCAGAAGGCAGACGACCTAGCGTCAACCCTCTTACGAGCCTCAGTGGAGTAGTAACCCGCCATGAGAGGGAGCTCTGAACAAGAGCCATCTGCTCCCGGAGGTGCGTGTTCTCAATTTGCAGTCCCTCAGCCCTCATTCCATTCAGACGTGCAGAACTGCGGTAACTCTCAAGCAGGACCCGCCGCGAATCTTCTTCGGCTGCCTCTGGAAGGAGTGTCACGTTGGAACCGGGATGCACTGTCATCAAAGAAAAGGCCAAAGTCTGGAAACGAAGAGGTACAAACAAAAAGAGCTGGGTTCTTACGAACCCAGCTCCCTTCATGAATGCTGGTGAACCAACAGACAGGGTAGATCAGCTCAGATTGAAGTTCGAAGCCTTCAGATCCGTAACGCCAACAAACGTGATGTTGGAGCCATCGGACAGAGCAATGGTCGTGTTGCCACCGGCAACAGTTGCATTGGACAGAACGTTCTCAAGCCCACCGTTGTTCTGAAGGCCGTACTGGTACAGAGCCATCAGGTTACCTGCTGCGCTGCCAAAGTCACTGATGGTGTAGTTGCCACCAGCGGATCCCTTGTTCAGAGCAAACAGGTTAGCAGAGCCGGAACCACCCTCAAGGGTAGCATTGCCCGTTCCACCAACCAGCGTATCAGCACCGGTTCCGCCAATGACGGTCGTGTTGCCGGTACCTGCGAAAGCCTGCAGAACACCATGAGAAGACGCAGCAGAGATTGCTTCGTCGCCCTCGTTGCCCACGAACAGGCTGTAGCCGGACGTGCCATCGAACTGAGCGTTCAGGCCAGATGCACCGAACATGGTGGCATTGCCAGCCGTGATGGTGGTGTTACCCGTACCGTTCAGGAAGGACAGGGAGCCACCGACACTGATGCTGTTGCCAGTACCACGAACCTGCTGGAAGTCACCTGCAGCAGAAATCGTATCGTTCAGGCCACCAGCAACCGTTGCGGTCGTTCCAGTCGCGAAGTACGTGCTGGAGCTGCCGCCCGTGATAAAGCCGTTGCTGCCAACCGTTACGTTGTTGTCGTACGTCGTGTCATAAACCGTGGCATTGTTGCCAAGAGTTACGACCGAGCTGCCACCCAGAAGGGTAACAGTATCCGTACCAGCAGAGCCATCAATCGTGTCCTGGCCTTCAGAACGAACAGCATTCGTGCCTGCACCCAGGGTGATCAGGTTATTGCCTGTTCCGCCACCGATGGTGTTGTTACCATCTGTCCCGGAAATCGTGTCGTTGCCCGACCCTGTAGCAATGTTCCAGTTACCGGTCTTGCCTGTCCCCGTGAACGTGTTGTCACCAACACCACCGATGAACGTGCCGTTCTGGTTTCCAGCCTGAACCGAAACGCCAACCCAGCTACCTGTCAGCAGGCTGATGTTCGAAGCGGTATCATTGGAAAGGTCAATTGAAACAGCGCCATTCAGTGTATCTGTAGCGCCGTATGAACCGGCGGCGATGTAAGCTACATCCCCGTCGATGCTATAGCTGCCGCCCTGAGTAATAACGCCCTGAGAAACGCTTGCGTCGCTCAGGCTGCTGTTACTGCCTGGAACCAGATCATAACTCGTCAGACCGCTGACACCAGCGATAGCAGACGAATATTGACTGGCCAGAGCGTGGGCCTGCGCACCGTCGACCGTGACCGCAAGGATCCGGCCGGAGGCGCCAACCACGGTAGTGATTGCCATTACCATGCACTCCTAAAAAAGGTTGCCTCGCACTGGCGGCCCTCAGACCACCCAAATGATCGAGTGACGAGTCTTGCATATACCAAAGCCTATTTACCAAAAGCAATAAGGATTTGACGTATCTGTGCAAGACCTACCCGAGCATCGGAGCAATATAGAGACCCACTCACAGTGCAATTCCCTACTGTGATTTGAAAGACACAGAAAGGCTGGGGCAGGAATGCCCCATCACAGAAGGGAGCATTTTACGAATGGTTGCAATGACGGGATAAACTTTACAGCACGCAATCAATAAAAAATTAAAATACTTCATAAAAAACAAACAGAAATAGGGATTGTGTCTCTACAATGCCTTAAGATGTTTTCACACCATACCTTTACGAATCTGTAAATTGCACCTGTGACAAACCCATCCTCAACCTCCCCCTCGCCCTCTCTGCAGGATAGGTATCTGGCCGAATTAGCCAATTTGCTTATCCAGAGGCCCTTACCCGAGAGAAATTCAGGCCCCCAGGGAGATGGGGCTGACCACGCCGCCAGAGCAATTCTCTGGCTAGGAAGCGTCTTGCAAAATGACGCCTTCCCACAGGTGGCCACTATCCTTTTGTCTCCGGCGCTGGATGATGAACTTGGCTCCCAGCTCAGAGCTTGGCAGGAACTTGAAAGTCATCATTCAGAAAGAACATTCGCGAGAATCCACAGCGATGGTGATTCCGGCATATTGCTCTGTCACCGAACACATGAGGAACAATGGGCAAAATCCAGTATTCCCGTGGCTCTGGTAGGGAAAACAACTCAGAGCCGCCCGAATGAAGTCGTTCTGTCAGACTATATTGCGCTCCGCCCCGCAGGGACGCATCCCTTCATTGAGCTTTTGGTGGGTCAGTCCGATAAATCCCGCGATTTCCGTTACAGGGTTCGCCAGCTTTTTGCTCATGACCTAGCCACACGCCAGAGCGCCGCAGAGCTTCAACGATACAAGCAGGCTGCTGAACACGCAGAACGCACAACTCATGCTCTCCGGATCGAGAGCCGGTCTCTCTCCAGAGGCATCCGCATTCGAGATGAAAAGATTGCGTCCCTGACGCATATTCTTGACCCGATACGCCAGGAACGTGACGCTTTCCGCATAAAAATGGCGGAAGAAAACCACAAGCGGACAACGATCGAACACCATTATACAGAAAACCGCGAGGGTCTGGATTCCCTAAGAATCTTTCTCTCGCAACCCGCACCTTTATGGCGCCGGGTTCTTCGGGCTTTTCGAAAACCCTTTATTCCACATATCCCAACACTTCCCGAGCCTCTCGCCTTGCAGTCTTGTTCAGAGCAGGAAGACTTTTCATCCAGTAAGTCTTTCGCTCTGGTAGAACCTTCTACAGTTCCCGACGATGGAACCTGTTCGCCTGAAGTCATACAGCGCGTTCTTTTCGTCGCCGGTGAGCCCGATACACCTGGCGTTGCCTATCGATGTGACCGAAATGCCGAAGCCGTCCGTAACGCAGGATATGAGGCACGTATCCAGCCTTGCGCCACAGTCGGGTATGAAGACATCCGCTGGGCTGACGTCATGATCTTCTGGCGCGTGGAATATAGCGGCCACGTCAGCACCATTCTTGATCTGGCGCAGCAGGAAGGCGTCAGAACCATTTTTGACGCCGACGATATCGTTTTTGTTCCGCATTACGCGCGTATCGACTTCATTGACGGCATTCGCTCTGTGGGCGCGACGGAAGAGCGCATTGAGCGCTGCTTCGCAGACATGCGCCGAACTCTTGTGCGTTGTGAACAGGGATCAGCAACAACCGGGGAGCTGGCTCTTGCGATGCATGAACTGCGCCCCGTCATCCATCTTCTTCCGAATGTCTATGACCATGAGACACTGCGTCGATCCCGCCTGGGCTGTCGCCTCCGCGGCGAGCCTGGTCGTTCAACATCTGACGACGGACTGATCCGCATTGGATATGCTACGGGTTCTCGCACCCATCAGCGTGACTTCACCATTGCTTATCCTGCTCTGACGAGTGTGCTGAAAGCACGCCCCAACACGCGACTGGTTCTATTCAGGGAAAAAGACAATCACCGTCCCGTCCTTCTGATGGAGGAGTTCCCGGCTCTCAAGGCCGTAGAAAGCCAGATCGAATGGCGAGATATGGTTCCCCTTTCCGAACTGGGAGAAGAGTTCGCCAGATTTGATATCTCCATTGCGCCACTGGAAGTCGGCAACATCTTCTGCGAAGCCAAAAGCGAGATAAAATTCCTTGAAGCCTCTCTTGCAGGCAACGCCTCCATCGTTTCTCCAACTGGCCCATTCCGTCGGGTCGTAAGAAACAATGAAACCGGCCTCTTGGCTGAAACACAGGAAGAATGGACCAGCGCGCTCCTGAAACTGGTCGACAACCCCGATCTGCGCCGCACTCTGGCCCGTAACGCCTATCATGACGTTCTCTGGCCCTTCAGCCCGGAAGCTCAAGCCCGGCGCATGGCACTCGCCCTGTCTTCCCTCAACGGCGATGTGGAAGCGGCTCAAGCGGCGGAAACTCTTCTGGCCCGCGGCCGCGTAAAGCCTCCTGCGCTGCCGGTCGTTCCAGAGAGTGAAACGCTCTTCCACCATGACATTCTGGGCGAAGCAGACGTCACAGTCATCGTAACATCCTACAATTACGCCAATCACGTTCTGGATGCTCTGGATTCCGTTGTTGCCCAGACACTTCCAATCCTGGACCTTATCGTGGTGGATGATGGGTCAACGGATGAATCCGCTGACCTCATCAGGATCTGGATGGAACGGCACACCGGCCGCTTCAACCGCCTGATCTTCAGACGGTCCATCCGCAATGCAGGCCTGGGTGGGGCACGAAACATCGGCATGGATGCTGCTGAAACCCCGCACACTCTACAATTGGACGCCGATAACATCCTGCGCCCGGATGCTTGTGAAACACTATTGGCTGCCATGACATTCGGCATCGCCTACGCCTATCCGCTGATCCAGTGCTTTGACGAGAACGGGCCACTCGTCACAAAGAAGACCCCTGATCTGATCACACCACCCGGCGCACCTGTTCTTTTGGGCGATCTGCCCTCAAACCCTCTGACACTGGTTTCAGGCAATCGCATTGATGCCATGGCCATGGTCGCCAAATGGGCGTGGGCAGCAGCCGGCGGCTACTATGTTTCACGTGAAGCAATGGGCTGGGAAGACTATGACCTCTGGTGCACTTTCGCTGAACTGGGATTACCCGGACGACAGGTACCAGCCATTCTGGCGGACTACAGACAGCACAGTAGCTCCATGACCAACGCCTCAACAGAGCGGACCGCCCACAAAGCGCGTGTCGTTGCATATGTGCAGGACAGACATCCCTGGATTAATCTGACCGCAGAGAAGGCCCATCAGAGAGCCTGACCTTCCCCGATCAGTCTTTCAGACACAAAAAACCCCGGACAGTTTCCTGTCCGGGGTTTTCCATGAACAGGCCGGATCGCAAGATCCAGCCAACTCACAATCAGAACGGTGCGTCGATATCCACGACATCAATCAGCTTGTGATTCACAAACTCCTTGATGCCCAGACCAATCAGTTCACGGCCATAACCGGAACGAGCCACACCACCGAACGGCAGATCAGCCTTCACCATCGTCGGATGGTTCACATACACCATGCCCGTGTGGATCTTCTCGGCAACCTTCACGCCACGCGCCGTATCCTTGGTAAAGACGGAACCGCCCAGACCAAACGGCGAGTCATTGGCAACGCGAATTGCTTCAGCCTCGTCCTTCACACGATAAAGCTGCGTGACGGGGCCAAAGAACTCCCAGTGACGGGCTTCGTTGTCACCATGCAGGTTTGTCATCAGAAGCGGCTGGAAGAATGCGCCCTTCTCTGGAACCGGTGCGCCGATCACTTCAACAACAGCGCCGTGCTTCTTTGCTTCTTCAACCTGGGCCTTCAGATCATCAGCAGCCTTCTGTGAAGACAGCGGCGCAAGCGTCGTAGCCGGATCCATCGGGTCACCAGCCTTGAACTTGAGAACCTCAGCCTTATAGATCTCAAGGAACTTGTCGTAGATGGCGTCTACAACGATCAGGCGCTTGGAAGACACGCAGACCTGGCCGGCATTCCAATGACGCCCGAAAGCAGCCCACTTGGCGGCCTTTTCAACATCGG
Source organism: Gluconobacter sp. P5H9_a (assembly GCF_018812085.1). Taxonomy (NCBI): domain Bacteria; kingdom Pseudomonadati; phylum Pseudomonadota; class Alphaproteobacteria; order Acetobacterales; family Acetobacteraceae; genus Gluconobacter; species Gluconobacter sp. P5H9_a. The sequence continues at coordinate 35,845 of NZ_JACRVW010000015.1, read as the reverse complement.
CATCTTCAAGCACGACGAATGCATCGGCACCGCCGAGTTCCATCGTTGCCTTCTTGAGCGCCTGACCAGCCGTGCTGGCCACAATGGCGCCCGCACCTTCAGAGCCGGTCAGCGCCACACCACAGACGCGCGGATCATTCAGGATCACGGCCGTATGGTGACGGGCAGCATAAAGATTGTGGAATGCGCCCTTTGGCAGGCCAGCCTCGATCATCAGGTCATCGAAGATGGCAGCACACTGCGGCACATTGGATGCATGCTTCAGCAGAACCGTATTACCGGCAGAAAGCTGCGGCGCGATGATACGAGCGATCTGGTAGTACGGGAAATTCCAAGGCTCAATCGCAAAGACAATGCCCTGCGGCTGATGAATCAGGATGGCTTCGCCTTCCTTCGGATCAGCAACCGGAAGCTTTTCCGGCTTCAGAAGCTCTTCAGCGTTCTTGGCATAATATTCGAAGATCTCAGCAGAGAGAATGGTCTCCAACTTGGCTTCTTCATAAAGCTTGCCCATCTCAAGGGTGAGCAGCTTGGCATATTTATCAATGTCGCGACGAAGGATCGCACCGGCAGCAGCCATAACCTTGGCGCGGTCTGCAAAGGAAACGTCGCGCCAGCTCTTGAAGGCCTCATATGCGTCAGTAATCGCCTGCTGCACTTCCTGGTCAGTTGCTTCCGGGAAGGTTTTAAGCGTTTCACCCGTATATGGATTGGTCGTAGCGTAAGCCATGACGGAAAATCTCCGTTGAATAAAATGGTACCCAGCATATTGGCATGAAAGCCATGGTACGGAACCCCCAACCCCTCAAAAGTTTGAAAGTTCACATAGCCGTGTTCTGTTTAAGCTCTTCCAGCCATGCTCGTGCGTTACCATCGGACGGTGCCCTCCAGTCTCCACGCGGAGAAAGAGAGCCGCCAGCAACGATTTTCGGCCCATTTGGCATGGCCGAGCGCTTGAATTGACTGGTGGCAAAAAACCGGTGAATAAAGATCCTCAACCAGTGACAGATCTCTTCCAGATCATAGGATTTCCGCCGATCTTCGGGGAAATGCGTTGGCCAAGAACCTGTTGTAACACTTCCCCAGGCCTTTTCTGCCAAAAAGGCGATACGTGATGGGCGAAATCCATATCTGAGCACATAGAAAAGCGTGAAATCCTGCAAGGCATACGGGCCAATCATCTGCTCCGTACTCTGAATTCCCTGCCCCACATCCGGGACGAGTTCCGGGGAGATTTCAGCATTGACGATCTTCTCCAGAACGTCTGGTGCGCCACCTTCCAGCCCCCCTTCCCGAACCAACCAGCGAATGACATGCTGGATCAGCGTCTTCGGCATTCCAGCATTCACATTGTAGTGAGACATCTGATCCCCGACGCCATAGGTGCACCACCCCAGCGCCAACTCGGAGAGGTCCCCCGTCCCGATGACAATGCCGTTTCGATGATTGGCCAGACGGAAGAGAAAGTCCGTTCTCAGTCCTGCCTGCACATTCTCGAAGGTGATGTCATGAACCGGCTTGCCCTCTGCATAAGGATGACCAATGCCCGCCAGCATCGTCTCGGCCGCAGGCCGAATATCGAGCTCATTGGTTTCTACGCCCAGCGCTGACATGAGCGCATGAGCAAGCCCACGGCTTTCACTACCGGTGGCAAATCCGGGCATCGTGTAGGCAAGAACATGCGTCCGGGGCCAGCCAAGCTCATCCGCAGCTCTGACAGCGACCAGCAGCGCCAGCGTACTATCAAGGCCGCCGGAAACACCAATGACAGCACGCTGGGCACCACTCGCCTGCAACCGCTGACGAAGCGCGCTTACCTGAATGGTCCAGGCTTCATAGCAATCCCGAGCCAGTGTTTTCGGATCAGAAGGAACAAACGGGAATCTTGCAACGTCACGCTTTAACCCAAGGTCTTCCAGTGGGGCAGACAACGCGAACCCAATGGTTCTGAAACAGTCACGCCCGACACCAAACTGACCCGTCCGCAAACGCTCCTGCCGGAGAAGATCAAGATCCACATCCGCCACCACCAGCCGCTCTCCCTGAGGGAAACGATCTGACTGCGCGAGAAGGCAGCCATTCTCGTGAATGGAAACCTGACCATCCCATGCCAGATCAGTGGTGGATTCCCCTTCCCCAGCCGCTGCATAAGCATATGCTGTCAAAGTCCGCATGGATTGAGCCTGGCACAGCAGAGAACGGTCATCTGTACGGCCAATTGTGACTGGCGACGCAGAAGGGTTGAGAACAACACTCGCCCCCGCCTGAGCCAGCATTCCGCTCGGAGGATTGGCCACCCACAAATCCTCACAGATCTCGACGCCCAGCGTCAGACCCGGCAGATCATGCGCTTCAAACAGAAGGTCCGCCCCAAACGGAACCTCAGCGCCACCAATCCGCACCAGTCCGGACGCTCCCAAGCCAGACGTGAACTGTCTGGGCTCATAAAACTCCCGGTATCGTGGAAGATAGGATTTGGGAACGACACCCAGAATACGCCCACGATGAATGACTGCTGCACAATTATAGAGCAACTCCCCCCGGCAAAGCGGCAGCCCGACCACGGCAACACTCATCAGGTCAGCCGTCTGCCTGGCGAGCCATTCCAGGGCAGTTCGGGCACCATCCAGCACCACATCCTGGAACCGCAGATCATCAAGCGTGTAGCCAGTCAGCCCAAGCTCCGGAAAAACAACCGCAGCAACACGCTGTCGGTCACAGTCCTTCAGAACCTCAAGAACCCTCTCCGCATTGGCTTTTGGCTCGGCCAGAGAAACGGGAAGCGTACAGGCCGCAATCCGGGCAAAACCCTGATGATAAAGTGAGCGGAATCTGGTCATGGTGCCTCTCTCAGACCCAGGCGACCCGGAAAGCGGGCGTCACGTTTTAATGTGTTCAACGATACAGCCATTACGAAATTGAACCGGAGCGTCTTTGTCCCGTTCTGCCTTGCTCACCCCGTTTCTCCAACCGGAGGAACATCATGACCCAGGAGACTTACCAATGGATCTGCTTCGCTGGACGGTTGTCTTCCTCATCCTTGCCCTGTGCGCCGCCGTGCTTGGGTTCGGTGGGATTTCGGCAGATTTCGCCTATATCGGCAAGATCCTGTTCTTCATCTTCCTCGTACTGCTGATCATCAGCCTGATCTTCGGTCGCGGTCGCCCGAGACTCTGACAGGTTTCAGCCTCGGGAGCGCAGCATGCGCACGCTTCCGAGGCTGGCCACCACAAAAACGACTACAGCATACAAACCGCCCATTTCCGTCATGGAAATCGGAAGGCCGAATAGATAATCGGGCGAATCACAAGGCTTGTTCGGCCGGGCCGGCATCGCTGCCATCCAGTCCTTGAAGCTACCGCCATGAAAAACTGGCGCACGGCACTCGGGAGCAGGGCTTGGCCAGAATTTGTGTTCAACACCAGCGTGCAGAACTGCCAACCCAATACTGACCGCTAGGCACAGCAGACCCGCAAAGACGAGATATCGTGCGTAACGTCGCGGCAAAAGCAACGTCAAAGCTCCAATCCCGATCAGAACCAGCCAGGGCCTCCGCTCCCACAGACACAGTTCACACGGCGCCAGCAGAAGCCGATGCTCCGCAAACCATGCCGTCCCGAGCGCCAAAACCCCGGCCAGAACGAACAGCCCTCCCAGTACTCTGGTCATATCGGGCTGCTTCGTTCCGGTCAGAGTCATGTGCGAGAGGCCTCCAGGCTGTCTAGAAACTGCTTGGCCCAGCTTCCCGCTGTGTTGCGAGAGACTTCGCCGTAAAGTGCGGACCATGCCTCATGACGGGTCTGCACGTCCATGGTGAGTGCCGCATGAAGTGCATCTGCCATCCCCTCAGCATCCAGCGGATTGACCTGAAGCGCCTCTGGCATCTCAGGTGCGGCACCAGCGAACCGTGACAGAACCAACACGCCCGGGTCCTTGGAATCCTGAGCCGCGATGAACTCTTTGGCGACAAGATTCATGCCATCGCGCAACGGTGTGATGTAACCGACATCGGACACCCGATAGAGCCCCGCCAGAACATTCCGGGAAATCGGCCAGGTCGTATAACGGATCGGCACCCAGTCCGGCGTGCCATATGCCCCGTTGATCGTTCCCACCAGGCCATCAAGCTCTTCCTTCAGAAGCCGATAGCTTTCCACACCCGTCCGGGAGACAGGCGTGATCTGTAAGAACGTCACCTTGCCGCGATATTCCGGATAGTTTTTCAGGAGCATTTCATACCCCCGCATCCGCTCAGGCAGACCTTTGGAATAATCCAGCCGATCCACACCAATAATCAGGCGCTTTCCAACCAGACTGTCCACAATCTGCTCCACGTCTTCCGTGGAGGCACTTTCAATAGCCTGCTGCCGGAAACGGATCGGATCAATCCCGATCGGCACAGCCTCTACTTCTGCCTTGAGGCCATACTCCGCGAAACATCCCCTGAGGTTCTGGGCATCTTCGGGTGTCTGCACGCCAATTCGGTCACAACCTGCAAGCCCTTTCAGAAGGCGCTGCAATTGCGGCAGGAGACGCGCCACACTCCAGGGTGGAAAAGGAATATGCAGGAAAAAGCCAATCCGGCCCGTGACCCCTCTGTCCCGCAGCATCTCAGCCAGCGGGAACAGATGATAATCATGAATCCAGATCGTATCGTCCTCTTTCAGAAGAGGAACCAGACGATCGGCAAAGACGGCATTGGCTTCGTAATAAGCCTCGCAATCTTCACGCGTGTAACGGATCAGCTGGGTTCTGTAGTGGCATAACGGCCAGAGAACCCCATTGGAAAAGTTCAGATAGAACCTGTCATATTGCCGGGGCGTCATATCAAATGTGGCATAAGTCACATTGCCAGCACGGTCCTCCATGACAGGCCGGTCCAGTGCGTCTTCGCACTGTTCCCCGGACCAGCCGAACCAGAGGCTGTCCCGTGTCTGAACAGCATCATACAACCCAACAGTCAGACCACCCGCAGGCTGCGTCCGTTCTCCGGGCGCTGGTGTACGATTGGAAACAACTATCAGGCGCCCCATCCATGCCCCTCCGATAAATCGTGCAGCCACCGGCGGAACGTGACTGCATCAGGAAAATCATCCGGAATGAGCCAGCCAGCACCGCCCATCTGGCGCGCAGCCCTCACTCCGTCCATGTCTGTAACGTCATCCCCGACAAAGAGTGGCAAGCGACCGCGAAAAGGATTTTCAGACATCAACTCCCGCACGGCTCCTCCCTTGTCCACGCCCAACGGACGAAGCTCGATAGCCATGTGAGCGTCCTGCAGACGGAAACCGCCAGCTTCCGGTGACCATTGCTCCGTCAACGCCCGAAATGCCGTTTCAGCCTCCGGCGCCTGACGATAGTGCAGGACCATTCCAGCCTTCTTGCGTTCCACGCTCGCACCGGGATGCAAAGAGACAATATCTTCCGCCTTCTGCAGCCAGTCAGCTGGCACAGAGGGGAGAGCAGGATGGGTGATGTCTTTTTCAGGTGAGGTCCGCACGGCCACTCCATGCTCCCCCGCTACGGCATGAGGAATGCCGGGCAAAAAATGGTCGATCTGGGCGATCGGTCGGCCAGTCACGATAGCCAGCGCTCCGCCGAGCATATCTTTCAGGCGGAGGAGATCGTCTGCCAGTCCCGGAGGAACAACCACACTTTCAGGAGTAGGAGCGATATCGACCAGTGTTCCGTCGAAATCCAGCAGGATTGCAGCTTTGGAAGGCGGAAAAGGAATCTGGATCATGAGTAGGCTTCTCTTTCCAGTTTCAGGGGTACCCCCGCTCCGCCCACTCCTTATTCCAGGCCGGGATCGGCTGCGGGAGGAGGCAAGGACGGTCCGGCTGATGCCGGTGGTGCGGGAGGCACAAGAGACTGCGCACCCCCAGAGGGCGGCGCGAGAGGAATCGGTGCGTGGCTGTCTGGCGCCAGCGGAACCGCTCCTCCTTCAGATGACGATGAAGAGCCGGACTGATCGGTCCCCCCTTCATCTTCCGTTGCTGTCGTACCGGCTAGTTGAGGCGCTTTTATGACGGGCAGCGGTCCAGCGTCCGGCGCAACACGATCTCCCGTGCACGCCACAACACGCACATCATAAAGCGAACTGCCATAAGTCCCGAGAGATGGCTCATTCTGCAACATCCATCCGTCGAAGGGTGGTCGAGCCGAATCTCCCGAATCACGCAGGTGCAGCAATGCACCAGAGTCAGCCGGCAATGTTTCCGGACGACTGACACACGCCTCAACCGCCACCGAAAGCGTTCGGTAGGAGGCATTTGCGCCCACCGGGATTGTCAGCGTTTCAATATGGGCATCAAGCCGATCCAGAACACGAATGACAGCTTGTGTCCGTCCCTGCCAGGTATTAGCCGGGTACATCGCCGGGGGGGCAACCCCTACAGCAGCAAACGCCGATGACGTTACAGACAGAGCCAGAAGCGCCGTACCGGCAAACAGGAACCGATTGGTCATGATCAGGCGTTTCCTTGGGATTTCGGGTCCACGAGATCGGCAAGCATGGCGATGAAGGACTGGCGCATGGCATCTGGGGAAACACCCATCAGAATACCGTCCTCAAACGCATCCTGTAGGGCCTGACGCAATTCGGCATCGTTTTCTCTCAGCACGCGCACTTTCTCGACGCAGGCCACTGGCTGCCCATCACGATCCAGCCAGGGAAAGTCCTCGGAACTCACGGCTCGTCTGACAGGCCACCAGCAGGCTTCTGGGGCTTTTGAGCCTTCTGAAGCGTATCCGTGACCGAAAAGATAAATTTGCTCAGAAGCTGCTCAAGACTGATAGACCCCTGCGTCTCCGTCAGCGCCCCGCCAGCCTTGATAAGAGCGTCAGCGCCCCCCGGTGACAGCGCAATGTATTTTCCGCCCAACAGACTGTCAGACGTGACAATCGCGGCAGAATCCGTTGGCAGCTTCACGTCCGGGGATAGTGTGAACGTCACCTGCGCCTGAAAAGTCTTCGGATCCACGACCTCAGACATTACATGGCCGACGGTAATTCCAGCCAGACGCACATCTGATCCGACATTCAGACCATCAATCTGGCTGAAAGACGCATGAACCTGATAGCCGCCGTCATCATGACGATGATGACCCAGCATCGCCAGAACCAGCATCCCGACCAGAAAGACCAGCACCAGAAACCCAGCCAGAAGCTCAAGCCGATCGTGGCGAGCTGCGGCAGGCGCTGTTCCCGTGGCTGCGCTCATGACATCACCTTCGAAAAAATCATTTTCCTGCACTAGCGGACTCCATCGCCACAGTCCAACCCTCCCTTTGGAAACAGAGATTATCAACCTGGGAAAATGTTATCCCCCATATCCCCATGTTCCCACCCATTAACCCGGCCAAAAGGCACGTTTTCCCGCTTCCGGGCCACCGGAACGCAGCGTAGATTCGCAGCATGACAGCCCGTCTTCATTGGACCGGCGTTCGCATGAGAACGCTTCGGGTCACCACCGATCCGGACGACAGCGCCACGCGCTCCGTCACCCTTCCGGCCGCCTGGGAGGATGATGCCGCGCAGGCGCTGGCCCAGATCACGCAAAATGGTGGCCCCATCCGCCTTTCGACGGAAGCGGCACGTTGGGTTGACACAATTGATGCGTGCCCGCCTCTCCCCGGAACGCCAGCCAATGCACCTTCTCCTGCCCGGAGCCTGTCTTATCTTCTGCTGATGCGTCAGCTCGCCCCCAACATTGCCCTGTGGGAACGTCACCCTGACGAAATTCCAGGTTTTGTTGTCCGACTGTCTGGCTTTGTTCAGGAGGACGGTTTCGCACCAGAGCATTTCGTAGCCTGCCTGAAGCTGGCCTGCGATTCCCTGCGTCGACTTCACGCAGCAACACGCGTGGAGCGAACAGGTGAGCTGCCGCTCTTTGACCTGCCCGCTGATCCGTCAGAAGAACCTGCAGGCATTATCCTGCTAACGGACCTGGACGCTTGCCTCGCATCCATGGGGCTCGACTACGACAGTGATGCAGGACGAGAGGCCGCCAGAGCCATTGCAGCACTGGCCACGAGCATCGCACATGCAGGCACAAATCTCTCACTCCCGACCATTCCAGCCTGCGCATCCCTGCCGGGGTTGCGCGCCCTCGCGGCAGAAGCCTGCGCGGCCATGGAAGGCCAGCATCTTCCCCCTGTGGAAACGGGGTTTTCCGGACCCGGGCCTGTCGACGCACTTCTGGGTGTTGAATCCTGCGGGTTGGCGCCGGTCTTTTCGCCTCTACGAAGCGATGGACATCTCCGCGCCTCGACCCTTGCCAGACTGGCTTACAGAGGCCTGACGCCCGAATCCGCCCTTGCGATGGCTCTTGCTGGTGAAGCTCCCCTTCCTCCGACAAGGCCGGGAGCCCATACCGCCATGCATAAGGCGATGGAACGCTCCGTCGATTTTCTTCCGGAGTTGCCAGAACCCGAACTGGCGAATCTGCGTGCCAGACTGGAACGTGGTGCTCGGCGTCAGCTTCCAATGCGTCAAACCGGCTTCACTCAGCGCACTGCTGTCGGCGGTCACAGTCTCTTCATGCGCACGAGTGAGTTTGAAGACGGCACCCTGGGTGAAGTCAGCATCATCCCGACCCGAGAAACGCCAATGGCCCGGGGTTTAATGGATTGTCTCGGGCAGGCTGTCAGCATCGGTCTTCAGTTTGGCGCCCCGCTGGACGCTTTTGTCGAACGATTCGCTTATACCCGCTTCGGGCCTGCGGGTACGGTCGAAGGTGATCCGGGCGCGGCCTACGCATCATCGATGCTCGATTACGCCTTCCGAACACTTTCGGAGGCTTATCTCGGTCAGCACATGCCAGACGCACCACAGATCGAACCCAACGCGGAAGATACATCTCCTATGTTGCCGTTCGATCATTCGTCGGGCGATACACCCCGCGGTCGACGCCTCAGACTGGTGAGTTGATGAAAATATGGCGTCTTCCGACGTCTGCGCTGCTGGAATACATTGACAGCCTGCGGACACGTCGGTAGCTAGCGCCTGCGCTGAGAAGGAATCCGGTCATTGTGCCCGGTGGACAGGATGCGCACAGGGTAAGGGATCAGACAGCGTGGGACACGCCCCTTCCGACGAGGATGACAGCTTTGATGTGCGCCTGAAGCGCGCAAGCAAAAAGCTTGATCCCCACGCGGAAGAGTTTTCCACAAAGTCCTCCGATGGAGATGCGGGTTCTATCGCATCTTTCGGGGTTGCGATCCGGGTCGGAACGGAGCTCGTAGCCGGTCTGGCGGTTGGTGTGGCATTAGGCTACGCTCTTGACCGCTGGCTAGGTTACAGGGTTCTTTTCCTTCTGATTTTTGCCCTGCTAGGTTTTGGTGCCGGCATGATGAATGTCTGGCGGGTTTTGAATGGGCCGGGCATGGTGCCCGAGCTGAAAGATGACGGGAGAAGCCAGCGTGGCAGCCGGATCGACGATTGACGCGCTCGGACAGTTCGAGCTCCATCCGGTTCTCGGATCTCTGGGCGAAGCTCTGCGGTTCTCACAGTCTCCACTGTTCATGCTGATCGCCGTTGTGCTGGTGCTCGCATTCCTCTTTATCGGAATGCGCCCAGCCTCCGTCGTTCCTGGCCGTCTTCAGGCCGCAGCCGAAATTGGTTACGACTTCATTCATGACCTTGCCATCGGCACGATGGGTGAAGAAGGCGCTGCTTTCTTCCCGTTCGTGTTCGCTCTGTTCTTCTTCATTCTCGCCGGTAACTACCTCGGCCTGCTTCCCTTCTCCTTCACCTATACAAGCCATATCGCAGTGACACTTGCGCTGGCCGTAACGGTGTTCGTGATCTCAATCCTGGCTTCCCTGCGCTTTCAGGGTCTGGGTTTCTTCAAGCACTTCATGCCAGCTGGCGCCCCTGTGTGGCTGTCACCGCTGCTCGTGCCGATCGAGATCCTTTCTTTTCTTTCTCGCCCCGTCAGCCTGTCGATCCGTCTGTTCGCCAATATGGTGGCCGGTCACGTTCTGCTCGAGGTGTTTGCCGGCTTCACAATCATGCTCGCCGGTCTGGGCTTCTTCGGTCATATCCTGGCCGTTGCCCCGATCGCGATCAACATTGCGCTGACGGCTCTGGAATTGCTGGTGGGTGTGCTTCAGGCATACGTTTTCGCCATTCTCACCTGCATCTATCTGCGCGAGGCCGTCGCTCACTGAGCGCGGTTTTGCACAACCCCTGTATCGACCCTAAAGGAACCTGACCATGGACGTTCAAGCCGCTCGTGACATCGGCGCCGGTATTGCAGTAATCGCCCTCGCAGGCGTCGGCATCGGCCTCGGCAACATCTTCTCGACGCTCGTGAGCTCCATCGCTCGCAACCCGGCTTCCCGCCCGCACGTTTTCGGCCTCGGCATGCTTGGCTTCGCGCTGACGGAAGCCGTTGCTCTGTTCGCGCTGCTGATCGCCTTCCTGATCCTGTTCGCCTGAGGTCGAACATGCACCGCACGCCACGTCTTTTCCTGTTCGCCGCTCCGCTGGCGGCTGTGCCGGGCCGAGCTGTGGCTGCGGGCATGCCGCAGCTGAACGTCCATGATCCGCTGCTGATCGGACAGGTCGCCTGGGGAGCCGTCATTTTTGCCGGCTTCTATGTCGTCCTTAGCCGTTCCGCTCTGCCGCGGATCGAGCGCGTGCTGTCGAACCGACGCACCCGCATCCAGAACGACCTCGATATTGCCCGCCGTGCGAAAGCCGAGTCCGACCGCGCAAGCGCCGAACTCCTGAGCACCCGCCATGAAGCGGCCGCACAGGCCCGGGCCAATGTAGAGCGCATCCAGAACGAGGCTCGCCTCAGCGCTGAAACGCATGCACGGGAAACCGCAAAGCGTCTTGAAGCTGAAGTTGCAAATGCCGAAGCCCGGATTGCCCAGTCCCGCGAGCAGGCTCTTTCCAGCCTCCCCGCGATTGCTACTGGTACCGCTCAGAACCTGGTCTCCCGTCTGATCGGGGAACAGGATGAACAGACTGTCGCCAGCGCCGTGAAACGCGTCAGCGCCTAAGGAGACGACGATGTTCCAAGAACCCCGTTTCTGGACTGCTCTGGCATTTGTCCTCTTCTTCGTGATCTTTGGGCGCAAGCTCTGGGCCGTCATCACGAGCCATCTTGATGCCCGTGCAGAAGGCGTTCGCCGCGATCTGGACGAGGCAGCCCGTCTCCGCCGTGAGGCAGAGCAGATGCTCGAAGATGCGACCCGCGAGCGTGAGAAAACGCTGGCAGAAACGCAGGCCATGATTGCCCGCTCAGAGACGGAAGCTGCTGCTTTGGCAGAACGCGCCCGTCACGAAGCAGAAGCAGCAGCCGGCCGTTACGAGAAGATGGCGCACGACCGGATTGAAGCCGCAGAGCGCGCTGCAATCCGTGAAGTTCAAGAGCGCGCAACAGCCATTGCCATCTCGGCAGCTCGCGATGTTGTGGCCTCCCGTCTTTCCGAAAGCCCGGACGTTGCTGCTCAGCTGATTGAACAGAGCATTCAGAACCTTCCTGAAGCGCTGCGCCGTTCTGCGGCCTGAGTTTATGACATCCGTCCGCCCATCCCAGACTCCTGTGACGCTTTCCATTGTCATGGCAGTCCTGAATGAGGCGGACAATATTCTACCTGTCTGTCAGGAACTCGCTGGAGTTCTTGATGGCTTCCCGGAAAATACTGAAATTCTCGCCATCGACGATGGCAGTACAGATGCCACTGTCGAGAAGCTGCTTGAAGCACGACGTCAGTATCTTCCAAATCTCAGAATTCTTAGCCACCCACGGCGCCTTGGCAAATCTGCTGCTCTGAGAACGGGAGCAACAGCCGCTCATGGCGAATGGATGGCGACCATTGATGGCGATGGTCAGGACGATCCTTCTTCCATCATCCGCATGCTTGAGCTGGCGCGTTCAGCCAATTCCAAGCCGCCGCTGGTGGTTGGTGTCCGTCGAAAAAGGAACGACCGCCTCTCCCGGCGCATTGCGACAAAGCTGGCCAACGGCTTGCGCCGTCGCCTTCTGAATGATGGTTGCCCGGACACCGGAGCGCCCCTCAAACTTTTCTCTCGTGAGATGTTCCTGCGTATTCCGCAGTTTGAGGGTGTACACCGCTTTCTACCGGCCCTCCTTGGACACTATGGCGCCCCGCTGATCTGCCATGAAGTTCAGCACCGTGCTCGTCTGCACGGCTCATCAAAATATACCAACTTCAATCGGGCTCTTGTTGGCATCCGTGATCTTCTGGGTGTCATGTGGCTACAAAACCGAACCCACCTGCCCGATCGTCTGACCGAACACTGATCCATCCTTTAACGAGGATGGCCTTTCAGACACTTTCCGGCCACCATTCTCTGATGGACCGGAACGGAGCCTCTGCATGAAACTGACATTCCGGCATTATGCCCTCCTTGGGCTAGTGACCTTTCTGCTTGCCTTGCCGGGACGCATGACATTGCCCCCGCTGGATCGTGACGAACCACGTTATATGGAAGCGTCAGAGCAGATGCTCACGTCCGGAAATTTCGTAGACGTCCGCTTTCAGGACAAGCCACGCTATTTGCAGCCGGCTGGCATCTACTGGCTTGAAGCCTCTTCTGCAAAGATTGCGGAAGAACTCTTTGGCTCAGACGTTCTTCGAAAAACCTGGCCCTATCGCATTCCAAGCCTCCTAGCCGCCGCCTTTATCATTCCCCTGACAGCCTGGATGGGAAGCGTACTCTTCGGAGCCGTCACCGGTCTGATGGCTGCGGGTCTCCTGATGGTTTCGACGCTCTTTGTTGCCGAAAGCCATATGGCGACAATCGATACAGTCCTACTCTTGGATATTCTGTGCTTTGAAGCAATGCTTCTGAGGGCATTTCTCGATCGTCAGAAGAACAGTCCGACATCCGTCTGGGTTGCCTGTGGTTACTGGCTGGCGTTGGGCGTCGGCCTAATGCTCAAGGGCCCTGTTGTTCTCATTCCAGGCTTTTGTACCCCACTGGCCCTATGGGCTGTCGAACGTGATCGAGAATGGTGGTCCAGATTGCGTCCACGCTGGGGTTGGCTGCTCATGCTTGCCGTAGTGGTTCCTTGGTGTGTCGCGATTGATGTTGTCAGTCATGGGGATTTCTTTTCACGCGCCATCGGCCGTAACTTTCTGGGGAAAGTGGCGCATGGACAGGAAGCTCACGGCCTACCACCAGGGTTCCATCTTATTGTTTTTGCGCTGGCATTCTGGCCTGGATCTTTTTTTGCTGCTTTGGCAATTCCATCAGTCTGGAAAAATCGCAAACAGCCTCAGGTCAGGTTTTTGCTGAGCTGGATTATCCCGCACTGGCTGGTCTTTGAACTAATCGCCACGAAGCTTCCGCATTACGTGCTCCCAACATATCCGGCCATTGCAATCCTGACTGCTGCGGCTCTAACGATCTGGGGTCGTCCAGCTCTTTCCAAATGGAGCAAAATCGCCCTCGGACTTTACGGCGTTATATGGGGGATAGTCGGCTTGGCGTTCTGCTTCGCTGGCACGATCGTGCTGTATAAAATGGAGCACATGTTTTCGATCCGTGAAGGCCTGGCTCTCTGTGGAGCACTGCCTCTCATGGGAGGAGCAATTCTTCTCCTGATGCGCAATCATCGGCAGCAGGCTGCATTCTGCGCGATGGGAGCCGCTGTAATTGCGCAGGCAGGCCTCTTCCTGGCTGTTATCCCGAACCTTCAAACCATTCGACTGGCTCCACGAGTGGCTGCACTCTTTGAAGACGTGAAGCCATGCGCTCAAACAGTGCTCGTCTCGACATCTTATTCCGAGCCAAGCCTGGTCTTCCTAGTGGGTGAACACACGCAGTTGATTGGCCCAGAAGCCGCGGCAGCTTATCTCCAGCAAAATCCTCGCTGCACCCTCGCTCTGGTAGACCGAAAGGATGAAAAGACCTTTCGGGATGCATTGAACCGAACCAACCTCAGCATCGTAGAATATGGCCGTATTCAAGGCCTGAACTACTCAAACGGTCATCATCTTGACCTAGGCCTGTTCGCACCGGACTGAATTTCTGGAAATTGCCATGGTGGAGCTGAGGGGAATCGAACCCCTGACCTCCTCATTGCGAACGAGGCGCTCTCCCAACTGAGCTACAGCCCCATGGCACTTTTGATAGTTCCCATCAGCCCGGTTTCTGTCAAGCAATCCAGATGAGGTTGTCCTGTCTCGCCGAGGCAGATACAAAACCTGTTCCTGGCTGGCCGCTTACCCGGTCTTCCGCGTTTTCCGACGAGGTTTTCAGCATGCTTGCCCTGCACGCCATTATCCTGATGATCATTCAGGCATTCGTATGGGCTCTTCTGGCTTACTGTATCCTGTCCATGCTGCTGGGCTTTGGCGTGCTGGATATTCGTAACCGGTTTTTCTACTCGCTCTTCAACACCCTCGCGCGCGTCGTCGAGCCTATTCTGGCCCCTATTCGAAATATCCTTCCCAGCACAGGCGGCATGGATTTCGCGCCGATGGTCCTGCTACTGGCAATCCAGTTTCTGGTCTATCCCCTCGTCAACCGGGTATTCGCAATGCTGATTTACCACCCGGCTTTCTGAGACTTACCTTACTGCGCGCCACACTTCTTCCAGCGCATCAGCCAGATCATTGTGTGGTTCGCTCCACAGGCCTGAATGCGCCGGTGGTTGCATCCAGGCGCGCCACCTTTTTCCAGCCTCACGTTCAATACGAACAGACCAGTCTTCAGGCAAGCGGCTTAGCACACGCTCCATCCGGACCTGACTGGTTAGTGGCTTGGCGTAATTATGCCCCATGGTGGAGCTCCTTTCACAACGTGAACTCCTGAGCTGCAATATCCGGAAATGAGTTACGGCTACTTTTAAGAGCCGGGAAGCCGGAGAGCTTTACCCTGTCAGGCTGTGCCACCTACCGTCAGGCCAGACAACTTCAACGTCGGTTGCCCCACTCCGACAGGAACGCCCTGACCGGCTTTGCCGCATGTTCCAATTCCCGGATCAAGCGCCACATCTGACCCGATCATCGAAATCTGGTTCATGGCATCTGCACCATTTCCAATGAGCGTCGCTCCCTTCACCGGACGCGTCACTTTTCCATCTTCAATCAGGTAAGCTTCAGACGCCGCGAAAACGAACTTCCCGGACGTAATATCAACCTGACCACCGCCAAAATTGACGGCATACAGTCCACGCTTTGTAGAGCGGATCATCTCGTCGGTCGTCGCTGTTCCTTCAAGCATCACCGTATTCGTCATACGTGGCATAGGAGCATGAGCGTAAGATTCCCGACGCCCATTTCCCGTGGAAGACACACCCATCAGACGGGCATTGAGGCGATCCTGCAAATAGCCCGTCAGAATGCCGTCTTCGATCAGAACAGTTCGTCCTGTTGGAGTCCCTTCATCGTCGATGCTCAAAGATCCTCGACGCTCCGGCAGTGTCCCATCATCAATAACCGTCACCCCAGGAGCAGCCACCCGCTTCCCGACCATACCTGTGAAGGAGGATGTTCCCTTCCGGTTGAAGTCCCCTTCCAGCCCATGGCCAACAGCTTCATGAAGCAGAATACCTGGCCATCCTGGCCCAAGCACCACATCCATTTCTCCTGCAGGTGCCGGCGCTGCATCGAGGGTCAGCAGAGCCTGCCTCAGAGCTTCATCAACTGCGGCTTTCCATGTTGCGCCATCCAGAAGACGATCCAGTTCATACCGTCCCCCCTGTCCATGACTACCACTCTCGCGACGACCGTCCTTTTCAACCACGACCGATACATTCAGACGGACCAGCGGACGAAGATCCGCAACGCGATCTCCAGCATCCGAACGCCGCATGATCTGCACGGCTTGCCACTCGGAACTCAGACTGGCACTGACCTGAACAACGCGGGTATCCACACCACGGGCATAGGCATCTATTTCGCCCAGAACGGCCGCACGCGCTGCAAAGTCCGTTCCCTCCAGCGGTCGGGAGTCAGAATAAAGACGCTGATTGGTTGATCGCGGGCCAGGCGCCATCACGCCACTTCGTCCCTGTCGCACGGCGCCGACAGTGCTAACCGCCCGTGCCAGAGCGTCTTCACTCATTTCATCAGAATGGGCGAAAGCCGTTTCCGTTCCCAGAACTGCGCGCAGACCGAAGCCTGAAGAGGTTGTGAAACTCGCGGATCGGATTGTCCCGTCATCCAGCGAGATCCCCTCATTTTCGCGGTATTCGAGAAACAGCTCTCCATCATCTACCCCTGCCAATCCCTGTGCAACCAGTGCTTCGGCACCCTCCCGCGTCAGTCGGGAACCGGGGCGGTCAAAAAACAGGGCATCAGTTGTGGCAAGGGCTCCCAGCGCATCTGCGGCAATGGACATCGGGGTAATCTCCTGGCTGAGAGGATGGTGAAGAACTAGAAATGGGTCATAGCACGCGAATTGAAAGAGGCCGCCTTCAGGTGAGTGCTTTTTCTAGGCGACGCAGGGCTTCCTGAAGAATTTCCGGCTTCTTGCAGAATGCAAAGCGGATCATGTTGCGTGGCGGTTCAGCGCCCTCCGGGTCATAAAAGGCAGAGACCGGGATTGTTGCCACGCCTGCATGCTCAACCAGCCATTCGGCAAATTCCACATCCGTTCGCCCCTGAGCATGACGTGACGTATCCGCCACGACAAAATAGCTTCCATCTGCGGGAAGTGTCTCAAAACCGAGGCGATGCAATCCTTCCACAAGAATGTCTCTGCGCAATTCCAGGTCAGCGGACAAACTTTTGTAGTAGCTGTCGTCCTTATTCAGACCATGCGCCACAGCGCGCTGAAGATTAGGAGCCGTGGCAAACACCAGCACCTGATGAGCCTTGGCAACCACAGACGCCAGAGCCGCAGGAGCCGTGACATACCCGACTTTCCATCCCGTCAGAGAGAAGCTCTTGCCTGCGCTCCCAATACGCATGCAGCGCTCCCGCATGTCAGGAAGCGTCATGAGGGGAATGTGTTTCACGTGAAACGTCAGATGTTCGTAAACTTCGTCACAGATCACATACGCATCATGTTCCTTCACCAATCCTGCAATCAGCTCAAGTTCAGTCTGTGAAAAGACCTTCCCCGCAGGGTTCATCGGAGAGTTCAGGATCATGGCCTTTGTTTTGGGGCCAAAGGCTGCACGCAGCTCTTCTTCAGGAAGCTTCCAGTGTGGCGGCTGAAGACGGACGCACTTGGGAACCGCGCCTATCATCTTGAGCATGGGAAGATAGGTATCATAGAGAGGTTCGATCAGAACCACTTCATCACCAGCTTCCACAACAGCCATCAGGCAGGCTGCCAGAGCCTCCGTTGCTCCAGACGTCACAACGACTTCTGTCGCCGGATCAATCTCAAGCCCATAAAAACGCCGGTTCGATTCAGCGACAGCCTGCCGCAACTCCGGCAACCCCGTTAGCGGCGCATACTGGTTTCTATTATCCTTCAGCGCCTCAGCCGCGACGTTGATAATATCCGCCGGGCCTTCAGTGTCCGGAAAGCCCTGCCCCAGATTGATTGCATCATACTTGGCAGCAAGCTGAGACATAATCGTGAAAACGGTCGTGGGCAGCGAAGACAGATAGGTATTGGGCGTTTTCATGGACCAGCGCTTTTAAGACATGGAACGGAAGAGAGACTTCACCATTGCAGGACCCGCACGTCCTGAAAAGCCATTCCCTGCGCTTTGGTTCTCACCTCACGATCTCAGTCAAACAAACGTCTTTTTGGAATCAGTACCCGCACAGTAACTATGGAATTCCCGATCAATAAAATTTTCCCGATCGGACAACACCCCGGCCAGTCAGAGCTTCGCCATCCCTGATCGGCCAGAAAAACGTGTCCAATCAGGCCAAGTGCCATTTTGAGACACTTTCTTTCTTCAATTGATGATGAAATGAAGGTGTATGTCGTACTCGACAGATGGGAAATTGTCCCGTAATCGTTTTGAAGCCGTTCACACGATGCAAGGCGACAGATCGATGGCCAGAAAAGCCCCTACTTCCTCCACCGCCAAACCGAAAGCTGCAGCTCCACGCCGCGCTTCCGCCAAGGCCGCTTCCCCCAAGACAACCGCCGCAGCTGGCAAGCCACCAGCACCGAAGCCCGAGGCCGTTGCCCGCGTTTTCGAGATGATCCAGGAACATGCGGCTGAGTTCGTCGATCTGCGTTTCACCGATCCCAAGGGCAAGTGGCACCACACGACCCAGACGGTCTCCACCATTGAAGACGACACGTTCGTTGAAGGCTTCATGTTCGATGGCTCGTCCATCCAGGGCTGGAAAGCGATCAACGAGTCTGACATGGTCCTGCTGCCAGATCCGGAAACGGCCGTCATGGACCCGTTCTCCGCAAAGCCGCAGCTGATCCTGTTCTGTGACATTATTGATCCCAAGACAGGCAACTTCTACAATCGTGATCCCCGCTCCACGGCCAAGCTTGCAGAAGCCTATCTGAAGGAAGCCGGCTTCGGGGATACCGCTTTCTTCGGTCCGGAAGCTGAATTCTTCATCTTCGACAACGTCCAGTTCGGCACCGGCCCGAACTTCGGCACGTACCAGCTCGACAGCATCGAAGGCCCAGGCGCATCTCTGAAAGCCTACCCTGAAGGCAACATGGGCCATCGCCCTGTCGTCAAGGGTGGTTACTTCCCGGTCCCGCCAGTGGACAGCGAGCATGACCTCCGCGCCGAAATGCTCTCAACGATGGGCGAAATGGGTCTTCCGATCGAGAAGCACCATCACGAAGTTGCACAGTCCCAGCACGAGCTTGGCACAAAGTTCGACACACTCGTGAAGTCTGCTGACTTCATGCAGATCTACAAGTACTGCGTGCACAACGTCGCCCACTCCTACGGCAAAACGGCCACGTTCATGCCGAAGCCGATCTCGGGCGACAACGGTTCCGGCATGCACGTTCACCAGTCCATCTGGAAAGACGGCAAGCCAACCTTCGCTGGCAACAAGTATGCGGACCTGTCCGAAGACGCACTGTTCTACATTGGCGGCATCATCAAGCACGCCAAGGCTCTGAACGCGTTCACGAACCCGTCCACCAACTCCTACAAGCGCCTGATCCCGGGCTTTGAAGCGCCCGTGCTGCTGGCTTACTCCGCTGCCAACCGTTCAGCTTCGTGTCGTATCCCGCACGCCACGAACCCGAAGGCAAAGCGCGTTGAGGTCCGCTTCCCGGACCCGATGGCAAACCCATATCTCGCGTTTGCAGCCATGCTGATGGCCGGCCTTGATGGCATCCGCAACAAGATCCACCCTGGCGACGCCATGGACAAGGATCTGTACGAGCTGCCGAAGGAAGAACTGGCTCAGATCCCGACGGTCTGCGGTTCGCTCCGTGAAGCCCTCGAAGCTCTCCAGGAAGATCACGCATTCCTTCTCGAAGGCGGCGTTTTCACCAAGGACCAGATCGAGAGCTACATCGACATCAAGTGGCCTGAAGTCTACAAGTTCGAACACACACCGCACCCGGTCGAGTTCGAGATGTACTACTCGGTCTAATCCGAGCAGACTTCTGCAAAACGGAGAAGCCCGGCCTTTGCGCCGGGCTTTTTCGTACCCGCGTTCCCTGTTACGGCACCCGTCATGATGCATCCCGCTTTCGAGGCTTTCTCAACTTCTGTCTTGCCCATTCTGGATATTGCCGGAACGGCCGTCTTTGCCGTTTCAGGAGCCCTCGCCGCCGCACGGGAACGCCTGACAATCCTGACCTTCATGTTCTTTGCCGCCATTACAGGTGTCGGCGGTGGAACCGTGCGCGATCTGCTGATTGGTGCACCTGTCTCATGGATGCATAACTCCACTGGCATCACTGTCTGCATGGTCTGCGCTTTGCTCGTCTGGTTCACGCCAGGTAGGCTTTGGTCCGAGCGCGCCGTAGACTGGTTCGACGGAATGGGGATTGCGGCTTATGGCGTGTATGGCGCAGCCAAAGCCATTGCCTATGGCATCCCACCTGTTCCAGCCGCTCTGATGGGAATTGTCAGTGCCTGCATGGGAGGCATTTTTCGCGATGTGCTAGCTGGCGTCCCATCCATCATCATTCGTCCAGAGCTGTATGTTACGGCTGTTGCCCTCTCATCATGCAGCTATGTCCTCCTGACAAAAGCAGGGTGTGACACCACACTGGCGGCTGCCATCGCCATTTTCGCAGGGTTTGCCCTTCGCGCACTTGCCCTTCTCAAGGGACTGTCGCTGCCGCATTATCGAAAATAGCCCCTCCTCACGGAAAAGAACGCCCGCTCATGCGCATCGCCCCCGTCCTGAAGGGATTTCTCCCTCTGCTTCTTTGTGGCTCCATAGCGCAGGCCTCAGATTTTGATATCGTCGTACTGGGAGCCGCCGGGGGCCTGGATGACGGAACGTTAAGCGCCTACCTGATCCGGCCTCAAGGTTCTGACAAAGGCGTTCTCTGCGATGCGGGAACAGTTCTACATGGCCTGAAAGACGCCGTAAAAGCGGGTGCGTTCAAAACCCTTTCCCTCAATTCTGCAACACTGACACCGGAAGGGGAAATTCTTCACACGACCATTGCGGCCTATCTGATCAGCCATGCTCATCTGGATCATATTGCCGGTCTGGTCGCCATCTCCCCGGATGACACACCCAAACCGATCATGGCTCTCGCATCCGTCAATGCCATTCTCGCAGACCATATCTTCAACTGGCAGATTTGGCCCAACATGGGCGACCAAGGCGTCAAACCCCGGCTCGGCACATACCGCTATGACGATCTAACACCCGAAAAGCCCACCCCCATTAGTGGAACATCTTTGCAGGTTCAGGCCTATCCATTGAACCACGGCGGTGTGGAATCAACAGCATTTCTGCTCACAAACGGCCAAGACGCCCTGCTCTATCTCGGAGATACCGGGCCAGACGCCCCACAGCACTCAGATCACCTGCATCGTCTCTGGCAGGCTGTCGCGCCCCTTGTGCGTCAGAAACATCTCCATGCCATCATGATAGAGTGCTCTTATGACAACTCCATTTCCGATAGCCACCTGTACGGGCATCTGACGCCGCACTGGGTAGAGGCAGAACTGGAAGACCTTCAGCAGATCGCAGGCGTTTCGCTCAAAAATCTGCCCGTCGTAATTACGCACGTCAAACCGACACTCAAACGCCAGCAAGATCCCGTTCTGCGCATTCATGCAGAACTGGAAGCGGGCAATACAACAGGCGTCCACTTCATTATGGCAGCTCAGAGCCTGCACCTCAGGCTCTGACCGCCAAAGGCAATCTCTCAGTCAGCCAACGACGTCAAAGCCAACGTCTTCCACTGTCTCTTTCAGCGCTGCCGTAGAAACCTTGGCATCGTCATACTGAATGACAGCCTGTGCTGGCTCCAGGGTTACATCCGCAGCAGAAACGCCAGGAACAGCTTCAAGGGCTTTCTGGAGCTTGCCTGAACACCCTGTGCAGGACATGCCTTCGACCTGAAATGTTACGGTTGCTGTCATGGGTGTCTCTCCTTCGTGCATGGTTTGCCGCCCCAACAGCGACACATCAGAAGAGACATATTCCCGCTGGAATTGAAACAGCTTTCAGATCGCATCACTGATTTCATCAAGCGGCGTCACCTTCATCAACTGCACCGAAACGTCCAGACGATCCAGCAATGCGGCAAGAGACCGGAAATGCGGCGTCTCCAGATGCTGCTCGAAAGCCTCAGTCGAAGCCCAGCGCTCCTCGGCCGTGAAGCGTCCTGCATGGTCCTGATCGCGGCTGATTACGTAACGCTGGCAGCCTTCTTCCACACGTGATGCAACAATACAGCGTACCAGTTCCAGCTCCAGTTCTCGTGCCTGGTCAGACGATACAGTCAGAATGGCGACAACACAGGCAGCATGACTCACGATGTTTTCCTCACAAAAAAAGTACAGGAGCTGGTTCCCATCGGTAAACTGATGGCCCTCGCCCCTGTGCGCTGCCATTTCTACAAGATACGTTTTCTGAAATCTCCCCCATGTTTCACATGAAACATCTTCCTGAAGTTTCCGGAGGCACCTATTCATGAGTCTTGAAAGCGTAAGGACTGATCTCGCCCAGCGCGCGCCTGATCTCTCCATCATCGTGACGGAGCGTTCCACGGCTACCGTTGAAGAGGCTGCTGCCACACACAATGTCGAACCCGACCAGATTGCCAAAACACTCGGCGTGAAGGTCGGGTCAGGGCCACAGGCTAAAATTGCCCTGATTGTCATGGCAGGAACCAAACGTCTGGATAATCGTCTGACAAAAGACGCTCTGGGAGGGCGTCCCCGCTTCCTTAACGGAGAAGAAGTACTGGCACTTACAAGCCATCCGCCCGGCGGCGTTTGCCCCTTTGGACTATCAAAGCCACTTCCCGTTTATTGCGATGAGTCTCTTCGCGCATTTAACATCGTGATCCCTGCTGCAGGTGCCACCAATGCCTCCGTCATGCTCACCCCGGCGCGTCTGGCAGAACTGACGTCTGCACAATGGGTCACCGTCACATCCTGATAGACAATAAAAAAGGCGCCCCTTTTGAGGGCGCCTTTTTTACTCACAAAACAGACTAATATTACGCGTCTGCGTAAGTCGAAATATCCGGGCACGAACACACCAGATTCCGGTCGCCCCACGCGTTATCCAGCCGTCCGACAGGCGACCAGTACTTGGACGTGTTAACCCCACCCGGGAAACAGCCCTTCTCCCGCCCATAGGGGCGACCCCACTCACCGGCCAAGTCAGCCGTCGTATGAGGCGCAAACCGTAGCGGGCTATCCTCTACGGAAACTGCCCCTGCTTCCACATCTGCAATTTCGGCCCGAATGGCGATCATCGCATCGCAGAACCGATCCAGCTCGACCTTCCCCTCGGACTCTGTCGGCTCGATCATGAACGTCCCCGCCACGGGGAAACTGACCGTCGGCGCATGGAACCCGTGATCAATCAGACGCTTGGCAATGTCGTCCACCGTTACACCAACCGCATCCTTGATCGGCCGCAGGTCAACAATGCACTCATGCGCCGTAAAGCCGTTGCTACCCCGATACAGCACCGGGTAATGCGCTTCCAGACGCGCCGCGATGTAGTTCGCATTCAAAATGGCCACTTCCGTCGCCCGGCGCAGTCCCTCATCCCCCATCATCATGATATAGGCGGCAGAGATCGGCAGAATGGACGCTGAACCATACGGCGCAGCAGAAACGGCAACTCCGTTCTGTCCCGGCAGATACGGCGCCAGATGGCTGCCCACACCAATCGGCCCCATGCCCGGTCCACCACCGCCATGCGGAATGCAGAACGTCTTGTGCAGATTGAAATGCGAAACATCAGCCCCGTACAGACCCGGCCGCGCCAGACCGACCTGCGCATTCAGGTTCGCACCATCCAGATAAACCTGCCCCCCAGCCGCATGCACAAGATCACAGATCTCGACAATCCGTTCCTCAAACACACCATGCGTGGACGGATAGGTAATCATGATGGCCGCCACACGTCCGTCATGCTGCGCAATCTTCGCCTTCAGATCCTCCACATCAACATTGCCATTGCTGTCACAGGCCACGACAACAACCCGCATCCCCACCATGTGGGCAGAAGCTGGGTTTGTCCCATGCGCGGACGCCGGAATCAGGCACACATCCCGATTCATATCCCCACGCGCCTGATGATACCCACGGATCGCCAGAAGGCCTGCAAACTCACCCTGCGCGCCAGAATTTGGCTGGAGCGACACAGCATCGTAGCCAGAAATCGCACACAGCGTCCGCTCCAGATATGCGAACAGTTCCGCATATCCAGCCTGCTGATCCTTCGGCGCAAACGGATGAATCCGTCCAAATTCAGGCCAGGTGATGGGAATCATTTCCGCCGTCGCATTGAGCTTCATCGTGC
This sequence comes from Gluconobacter sp. P5H9_a, assembly GCF_018812085.1. NCBI lineage: Bacteria > Pseudomonadati > Pseudomonadota > Alphaproteobacteria > Acetobacterales > Acetobacteraceae > Gluconobacter > Gluconobacter sp. P5H9_a. Next base: position 11,999 of record NZ_JACRVW010000015.1, on the reverse strand, counting down.
AGGAGCCCAGCGGAATCATCGTCCGATCCAGCGCCAGATCCTTGTCAGACAGAGACCGCATATACCGCAGCAGATCCGTCTCTGAACGATGAACCTGAAACACGGGATGCGTCAGCAAAGCCGCCTGACGGAACAGCGCTTGCGGTAGAGCTTCCTCCACGGAAAGCTCCCGCTCCAGAACCGCAACACGAGCCTCATCCGCCCCGAAGCACTGCCACACCGCCCGAACGGTCTCAGGCGTCGTCGTTTCATCACAGGACAGACCAATCCGTCCTTCGCCCGCATCACGCAGATTGATCCCGGCGGCTAAAGCCTTAGCAATGACATCTTGCACCTCGGAACCAGCCTGAACTGTCAGCGTGTCGAAGAACGTTTCCGTCTCAACGGTCACACCCAAGGCCTTCAGGCCCGCAGCCAGAATAGCCGTCAGACGATGCGTGCGACCCGCAATCGCCTTCAGCCCTTCCGGCCCATGATACACAGCATACATGGACGCAATGACCGCAAGCAGCACCTGCGCCGTGCAGATGTTAGACGTCGCCTTCTCGCGGCGGATATGCTGCTCCCGTGTTTGCAAGGCCAAGCGATAAGCCGGGCGCCCTGCGCTATCACGGGACACACCGACCAGACGACCCGGCATGTGCCGCTTGTAAGCATCCTTCGTCGCCATGAACCCGGCATGCGGGCCACCACCACCCATCGGCACGCCATAACGCTGCATGGACCCGATAGCGATGTCCGCGCCCAGAGCCCCAGGGCTTTCCAGCATCACAAGAGCCAGCGGATCACAGGTCACGGCAACAATACCGCCCTGAGCATGAACAGCCTCAATTACACCGCGCGGATCACGCACAGCACCGGACGACCCCGGATAGGACAGCAGTGCACCAAACACAGACGCCGCATCCAGATCCGTCGCCGGATCGCCCACCACAATCTCCCAGCCAAGAGGCTCGGCCCGCGTTTTTAGAACAGCCAGCGTCTGCGGGTGCGTGTCGGCATCTACAAAGAAGCGGTCGGACTTGGACTTGCAGACACGCTTGGCCAGCGCCATCGCCTCGGCACAGGCCGTGCCCTCATCCAGCAGGGACGCATTGGCAATATCGAGCCCCGTCAGATCCGCCACAAGCGTCTGGAAGTTCAGAAGCGCCTCAAGGCGGCCCTGACTGATTTCCGGCTGATATGGCGTGTAAGCCGTATACCAGGCCGGATTTTCCAGAATATTGCGCTGAATAACCGGCGGCAGAACCGTGTCGTAATATCCCTGCCCGATCATGGACGTCAGAACACGGTTCCGGGACGCAATCTCCCGCAGACGCGCCAGAGCCTGCTGCTCCGTCAGTGCCTCACCAATCCCATGATCGCCACGATCAAGAATGGCTTTCGGAACCGTCCGGTCAATCAGATCCTCAAGGCTGGACGCCCCGATCGTCTGCAACATCTCCGTAATTTCAGATGAGCGTGGGCCAATATGGCGGGAGCTGAAGTCTTCGGTCTGTTCAGGCCACAGGATCGTCACGGTATCGTTCTCTGGAAGTCTTGATGGGCAGGGAAAGAAAAATGGGCCCGGCAAAAGCCAGACCCATCACAGAACGTCAGAGGCTCTTGTACTGCTCTGCCGTCAGAAGGGACGTCACGTCTTCCGGGTTAGAAACCTTCATCTTGAAGATCCAGCCCTCACCTTCCGGGTCATTACCAACCAGCGTCGGCTCATCAGAAAGCTTCGTGTTGAAACCCGACAGCACACCGGCAACCGGAGCATAAATGTCAGACGCCGCCTTAACGGATTCCACAACTGCGGCGGCATCGCCCGCCGCCACGTCCGTGCCCTCGTCCTTGGCTTCCACGAACACCAGTTCGCCCAGCTCTTCAGAAGCATGAGCCGTAATGCCTACAGTCGCTTCTTCCCCGTCCAGACGGATCCATTCATGCGATTTGGTATAATAAGTCGTCATCGCTGCTTTTCCTTGGCTTAACGCTTGAAACCGGGCGCCACGAACGGCATCGCCCGAACATGAACCGGAACGAATTTTCCACGCAGTTCGGCAAACAGTGCCGTGTCATTCCCCGCGTAATCTGTTGCGACATATCCCATCGCCACTGGCGCCTGGACCGTCGGGCCAAACGCCCCTGACGTCACCAGACCGATCTCTTTCTGGCCTTCCGCATCCGCAAAAAGCTTCGCACCCGCACGAACAGGCGCACGCCCCTCCGCCATCAGGCCAACACGCTTGCGGCTAACACCTTCACGAGCCTGACGCAGAACGATTTCGGCGCCCGGATAGCCTCCTTCACGAGAGCCCCCTTCGCGCCGGGCTTTCTGAATAGCCCAGGCCAGAGACGCTTCAATCGGCGTAGTCGTCGTATCGATATCATTGCCATACAGGCAAAGCCCCGCTTCCAGACGAAGCGAATCCCGGGCTCCAAGCCCAATGGGAAGAACCTGCGGCTGAGCCAGCAACGCCCGCGCAACAGTCTCCGCATCAGCGGCTGCACACCCAATCTCGTACCCGTCTTCACCCGTGTAACCCGAACGCGACAGCGTAACCGGAACACCAGCAAGCTTCGTCTCGATCACGTCCATAAAACGCATATCGACCGCTGCCGGACAAAGAGATGCGATAGCCTCCTGAGCCTGCGGCCCCTGCAACGCCATCAGCGCGCGATCAAACTGCCGCGTCACAACACAACGGTCAGAAAGAGCTGCTTCAATCAGTGCCGCATCCTGATCCTTGCAAGACGCATTCACCACAACGAACAGATCATCACCCATGTTGGCAACCATCAGATCATCCAAAATGCCTGCGGCGTCATTCGTCAGAAATCCGTAACGCTGCCGCCCCTTCGCCAGCCCCGCATAGTCAGCCGGAATCAGGCTTTCGAGCGCCAGAGCGGCATCACGCACATCACCACTGCGAGCAGCAATCCGGATCTGTCCCATATGGGAGACGTCAAAAAGCCCCGCCTTGCTACGCGTGTGCAAATGCTCGGCCATCAGCCCTGCGGGATACTGAAGCGGCATCTCATAACCCGCAAACGGCACCATTTTGGCGCCAAGTTCCAGATTGAGAGCATAGAGAGGGGTACGCTGAAGAGAGTCGGTCATGGGAAAGGTCCGGCCCAGTCAAAACGTGAAGGTGCAGACGTACCCAGAAGTCTGGAAAACGCCGCCCCTTCTGTCCTTTTGCCTGAGATCGCTATCCCGTCGGCGGGTACGTCAGGCGCACCTCTCTCCAGAATTTACCGACCAACTCGGTCCTTTAGCCTGAGAGTTTCCGGGGCGGTTGCTCCTTCGGCGCCAGCCCTGAAGGCCAGTCTCTCCCGTATTGGTCGAACCCGATCCTGCCAGTTTCCTGATCTCTTCGCAATCGTTACGGTTAGTTCTGCGTTACGATTGCCGCATACCTTTGTAACCAGAACGGGAGAACTTTCATGGCTGGCGAACTGACTGTCATTGCAGAATTGTCCATTCCCCCAGAAAATCGGGGAAAATTCCTTGAAATGTGTGCTTATGACAGCAAGCATTCCAACGCGGACGAGCCCGACTGCCATAGCTTTGACGTGATGACATCCAACGAAGATCCGAATCTCATTGTGCTTGTCGAAACCTATCGCGACCAGGCCGCCTTTGATGTGCATCTCAAAACGCCGCACTTCCAGAAATTCGCAGAGGCTGTAAAAACCCTTGGCGCCAAGGAAAACAACGTCCGCTTCTTTACAAGGACGGCACCCTGATATGCGCTTCTCGCTCAAAAACAGCGTCTGTGCCGCCACTCTTCTCCTATTGGCTGCATGCAACGCGGAACAACCACAGAAGCCGCATCTCATAGGTCTGGCAAACCCCGCCAGCGTCTCCTGCACAAAGCAGGGAGGAACTCTGGAAATTGTTAGTCAGCCGGCTGGACAGGTTGGTATGTGCCACCTCCCCTCCGGTCAGACCTGTGAAGAATGGAGCCTGTACCGCGACCACCAGTGCAAGCCCCTACCACATACCTCTACGCCCTAAGCGCTTCCTCTCGTTTTCCTGATTTCCAAAGAGATCAGGAAAACCGCTTTACGATGTGAGCAGTCTTCTTAAAATAAATACATAACATGTTATGTATGTTATCCACACTATCCACCTGAAGGCAGTTCCCCATGCAGAATCAGGCCCCTTGCCTCTCCATAGGCTCGTTAACAAGCAAGACCGGGCGCCTTTTCACGCGCCTGATGGAACAGAAACTGAAACCCGCCGGAATGCGCGCAGGACAGATTCCGGTTTTCCTTGCCCTTGGAAAAGGCGAAGTCCGCACTCAAAAGGTACTTGCTGAGCTCGCAGGGATTGAGCAACCAGGCATGGCAACGCTTCTGGCACGCATGGAACGGGACGGCCTGATCGAACGCGAACCCGATCCGGACGACAAACGCGTCAGTCAGATCCGACTTTCAGCAGTCGGCCTCACTAAAAGCCAGCAGGTTATTCCGATTATGGAAGGGGCCAGCGAGGAAGCCTTCAAAGGCTTCACTCCGCTGGAAAGAGGCATTCTCATTACGCTTCTGGAACGCATGAGCAGCAGCCTCGAAAGCTGTCTTTAAAATCCTTCACTCCTAAAAGAGCGAAGGATCAGGCCTTACTTCTCCGTCTTAGGAAGATGCTCGGCAATATACGGCGGCAGATTAAAAGAGCCGACGTGAATTTCAGGCGTCCAATAGCGTGTCGTGCCGAGAATCTTGGCAGCGTCTGCACGTCCGCGAATCTGCTCCAGCGTCTGCGTATTTGGAGCCTGGCCTTTGGAAGCCATACCCAGCGTCATGAAACCGCCGACATAAGTCGGGACAGCGGCAACATAAGCTGAAACATGCGGGAAGAATTTCGCACGACGCAGGCTCGTCTCATACAGTTCATCAGACTGCATGAACGGGACACCACACTGGTTCACGATCAGACCTTCATCCGACAGGATACGTGCGCAGTTGCTGTAAAATTCGTCCGTAAACAGAACTTCACCCACGCCGATCGGATCCGTGCTGTCCACGATGATGACGTCAAAAGAACCGTCAGCAGCCTTGGCAACATAGTCGATACCATCACCGACAATCACTTCAGCGCGCGGGTCATTCCAGGCATCACCCGCAATGTTCGGCAGGTGCTGCTTGGAGAGTTCGATCACAGCACCATCGATTTCCACCATAACGGCTTTTTCAACGGTCTTGTGCTCAAGAACGCGACGCAGAACGCCACCGTCACCCGCACCAATGATCAGAACGCGCTTCGCACACGGATGCGCCAGCATCGGAACATGCGTCAGCATTTCCTGATAAACGAACTCATCGCGTTCCGTGATCTGAATGACGCCATCCAGAACCAGCACACGGCCATGGCTGGAGCTTTCAAAGACAACAATGTCCTGGAAGTCAGATTTTACGCGCGCGAGCTCGCGCGTTACGAGAAAACGCTGTCCCCAGTCCGGGTACAGGGTCTCGTTGATCCATGTTTCAGCCATGGTCATCGGTTCCTTGTCGGGATTGAATAGCAGAGTAAAGACCAGCCGGCTCGGCTGGCCCCTATCCGAGAATCAGGCCGCGCTAGCGTTCCTGTCCTGCACGCGTCCACGGCGTACGGCATCGACTTCGATGCGGCCAGCCTGGAACAGGCGCTGCATGACCGGAATCGAAAGATTCGGATCACAGGCGCCGCACATGAACACATCTACCGCAGCGTAATTACGCTCTGGCCATGTGTGGATCGAGATGTGACTTTCCGCCAGAACCAGAACACCAGACACACCACCATTCGGCGTGAAGTGGTGGAAATGGCTGTGCAGAATCGTTGCACCGGCTGCAATAGCACCCTCGCGCAGCGTCTCATCAATCCGTGCTGGATCATCAAGATTCCGGGCATCCCAGAAATCGATCAGCAGATGATTACCGGCATAGCGTTCGCCATCCCGTTCAATAAAATAGTCTTTGCGCTCCTCTTCAACAGAGTGAGCAGCGCTGTTCTGGATATCTCTCGGGAGTTCCGATACCATCCCCAGTTGAGCAAGTGCGTTCATCACGTACCCCCAAACCAGTAGACAGCCTGTTGGGCGAAATCGCCCCCTTGGGCCAAGAAGCGCGGTAGTTAGAGCCCCCTTCCTGCGGATGCAAGGGTTTTCTGGCCTGATTCGCGAATATGTCACATTCCCTAAAAAAGCAGGGCCGACATTGCCGACCCGACTACCGCCGTCAGCCGTCCCCAACAAGAACCTTCATTTGGGAATCCGAGGCAAAACCGCTCTCAGAACATCTAAAAAGCGGAAGGCCTTTGGGATCACCCTTCACTTTAAGGTATTTCTGACTCAGCAACGGACGCTAACCTGTAGCTAGAGATTCGTCGTCCTCTACTGCACAGCACATAAAAAAACACGCATTCCAAAGCCGGAAATAATCCCCGCTTCGCAATACGTGTTCTTCATACCCCCTCAGCCCATAACGACTGGAGGGGGCCCTAATCCCGAAGGATCAGTTCTTTGCCTTGTCGACCAGCTTGCCCTTGGCAATCCACGGCATCATCGCACGCAGCTTCTCACCGGTCTTCTCGATCTGGTGAGCGTCATTGCGAGCGCGAATGGCCTTGAAGCCAACGCCGCCGGACTGGTTCTCAAGAATGAAGTTACGAACGAACGTCCCATCCTGAATGTCCGTCAGAACGCGCTTCATCTCAGCCTTCGTTTCCGGCGTGATGATGCGCGGACCCGTCACGTACTCACCATACTCCGCAGTGTTGGAGATGGAGTAGTTCATGTTGGAAATGCCGCCTTCGTAGATCAGATCCACGATCAGCTTCATTTCGTGCAGGCACTCGAAGTAAGCCATTTCCGGGGCGTAGCCACCTTCAACCAGCGTCTCGAAGCCAGCGCGGATCAGGTCAACAACACCGCCACACAGAACAGCCTGCTCGCCGAACAGATCGGTTTCGACCTCTTCCTTGAAGCTCGTCTCGATGATGCCTGCACGGCCGCCGCCATTTGCCGAAGCGTAGGACAGAGCGATGTCCAGAGCCTTGCCAGAAGCATTCTGAGCCACAGCAACGAGGGACGGAACGCCACCGCCACGCTGGTATTCGGAACGAACCGTATGGCCCGGGCCCTTCGGCGCGATCAGGAACACGTCCAGATCAGGACGAGCTTCAATGATGCGGAAGTGGATGGACAGACCATGTGCGAATGCAAGTGCTGCACCCTGCTTCAGGTTCTTCTCAAGGCTGTCCTTGTACAGGGCGCCCTGGCCTTCATCCGGCGTCAGAACCATGACCACATCGGCCCAGGCAGCAGCCTCGTCCGGGGACATGACCTTGAAACCAGCCTCTTCTGCCTTCTTGACGGCAGAGGACGTCGGACGCAGGCCAATGACGATGTCGGTCAGGCCGCTGTCACGTAGGTTGTTGGCATGAGCGTGACCCTGGCTGCCGTAGCCAATGATCGCGACTTTCTTGCTCTTGATCAGATTCAGATCGGCATCGCGATCGTAATACACCCGCATCAGACATGTTCCTCGTTAACGTGAAAGACTAAGGGGCCACGACCAATGGCCGCAATCCCCGTGCGCGAAACCTCAGCCAGGCCAAGGGGGCGCATCAACTCGATAAAAGCGTCGATCTTGGAGGGAGACCCCGTCAGTTCGAACACAAAACTGGTGGCCGTCGTATCAACCGGGCGCGCCCGGAAGGAATCTGCAATCCGCAAACCTTCCGTGCGGTTCTCGCCACGGGAAACGACTTTCACAAGAGCAAGCTCACGGCCCACATACGGGCCTTCTTCCGTCAGATCACAAACCGCATGAACCGGAATCAGACGCTTCAGCTGCGCCTTGATCTGCTCAATAACTTGCGGCGTCCCCGACGTCAGAACCGTAATGCGTGACAGGCTGCGCTCGGCATCCACCAGCGCCACAGTCAGGCTCTCAATGTTGTAGCCCCGGCCTGAAAACAGACCTACCACGCGGGCCAGTGCGCCACTCTCGTCTTCAATAAGAACCGAGATGACCGAATGTTGGATTGTCTCCGTCATCAGACCAGCATCATCCCTTCTTCGGTCAGACCTGCGGCTGCGGAATCCTGATCCGGGCCAAGCAGCATCTGGTTGTGAGCCGCGCCCGATGGAATCATCGGGTAGCAGTTTTCATTTTCCGCCACGCAGATATCCGCGATGACAGGGCCGTCATGCTCCAGCATCCGGCGGATGACATCGTCCAGCTCACCCACGCAGGTCGCACGCATCCCGGTTGCCTGGAACGCTTCCGCCAACTTTACGAAGTCTGGCAGCGCCTCGCTGTAAGACTGGGAATAGCGTGACCCATGCAGCAGTTCCTGCCACTGACGCACCATGCCCATGTACTGGTTGTTCAGGATGAAGATCTTCACCGGCAGACGATACTGCGCGATCGTGCCCAGCTCCTGAATGTTCATCAGGGTCGAAGCTTCACCCGCAATATCAACCACCAGAGCATCCGGGTGCGCAACCTGCGCGCCCACAGCAGCCGGCAGACCGTAGCCCATTGTACCTAGACCACCGGAAGTCAGCCAGCGGTTCGGCTTGGCAAACTGGAAGTGCTGGGCCGCCCACATCTGATGCTGACCCACCTCGGTGGACACAAACGTGTCACGCCCCGTTTCCATTGCCATTTCGTACAGGCGACGAACGGCATGCTGCGGACGGATCACCGCAGACGGCGTCATGTCCTGCGTGAAGCCGAAGCCATCCACGCTGCGCCAGGACGCAATCTGGTTCCACCATGTGCTCAGATCAGGTGTCGGCGCATCGTCCCACGCGTCCAGCAGCGCCTGAAGCGTATCGCGAACATCCCCTTCGAGACGCACATCCACACGGATGATCTTGTTGATCTGGCTTGGATCAATATCCGCATGCACTTTGAACGAATTCGGCGAAAACGCGTCCACACGCCCCGTCACACGATCATCAAAACGCGCACCCAGAGCAATCAGCAGATCACAGCCATGCGTGGCCATGTTCGCCTCAACAGACCCGTGCATGCCCAGCATACCGAGGAACTGCGGATCAGGAGACGGAAACGCTCCCAGCCCCATCAGAGTAGACGTGACCGGGAAACCCGTCTTGCGCGCCAGACGACGCAGCAGCTCAGACGCTTCCGGACCGGAATTGATGATACCACCGCCCGTGTAGAACAGCGGGCGCTTGGCCGTCTTCATGGCCTCGACCGTGCGGGCAATCGCCTCGGCATCCGGCCCACCCTGACGACGGAAACGCTTCAGCCGTGAGAGCGCTGGCTCCGTTAATGGAGCCTGACCAACCGTGATGTCCTTGGGCAGATCAACCAGCACAGGCCCCGGACGACCGGAACGCGCAACCTCGAAAGCTTCACGCACAGTCTGGGCCAGAGCGCCCGGCGTCCGCACCAGATAGTTGTGCTTCGTGGCCGGGCGGGTAATGCCCGTTGTGTCCGCTTCCTGGAACGCATCATTGCCGATCAGCTTCGTCGGCACCTGACCGGTCAGGCAGACCAGCGGTATCGAATCCATCAGCGCATCGACAAGACCGGTCACGGCATTGGTTGCGCCAGGACCGGAGGTCACCAGAACAACACCAACCTTGCCCGTCGAACGCGCATAGGCCTCAGCCGCATGAACGGCAGCCTGCTCATGACGGACAAGAATGTGGCGGATACGGTCCTGCTTAAAGAGCGCATCGTAGATTGGAAGGACAGCGCCCCCCGGATAGCCAAAGACTACCTCTACGCCCTGTTCATCGAGAACGCGCAGAAGCACCTCCGCGCCATTCAGCGCCTCGTTGCCTGTTGTTGCGTCTCTTTCAGCAGAAGCCGTCACCGTATCCTCCTAAGGGGTATGAGGCGCGGGATTTAGGACAGTTCTGTAGGATTCGTCAACTCGCTCAGATATAAAATTCTCAATTTTTTCGTGTTCTGTTTTCGATTCTTGCGCAAATGGGGTGTATCTACGAAACGAAACCATCGAATTGCCATCTGATCCCAAGGCATGATGCCGAAACCACGTCGCCTGTCGGCGCGTATATCGGCCTGTCGCCAGAACAGCAGCCTGTCGCGCAGCCTCGATCGTCACGTCACCCTGCAACACCGCAGCAAGCTCAGGAACCCCATGCGCGCGCATGGCTGGCAATACAGAATCCAGACCTCGTGCAACAAGTTGACGCACTTCATCCAGCGCCCCGGCCTCCAGCATCTGGCTGAAGCGGGCATCAAGAGACGCCCGCAATTCCTCCCGTGGCGGATCAAGAAGAACGGAAACAAATCGGCAGGGAGCCGCTGGCAGACCGGGTTGAGCCCGCCACCAGACAAGACCATGCCCCGTCCCACGCCAGACTTCCCATGCTCTGGAAATACGCTGCGTATCATTCGGGCGCAGCGTGGAGGCAGTTTCCGGGTCTACCTCCAACAGCTTCTCATGCAGAGCTGCCGAGCCAATATCCTGCACCAGCGTTCGGGCTTCCTGTCGCGCGCTATCCCCCGGGTCAGGCACTTCCACGAGACCATCCGTGAGAGCGCGGAGATACATGCCCGTACCGCCGCACAGAATTGGCAGACGCCCAGCCCTCCAGGCCGCATCCATTTCGGTCAGAGCCTGCTCGCGCCACCAGGCCACACTACCCGGCGTCGCCGCATCCAGAACACCATACAGCCGGTGCGGAACAACCGCCTCATCCGCGGCATCGGGGCGCGCTGTGAGAATATGAAGATCGCGGTAAACCTGCATGGAATCAGCATTGATCACTGTTCCATTGAAGGTCCGCGCAAGATCAAGAGCCAGAGCAGACTTGCCGGAGCACGTCGGGCCAGCCACAATGATTGCTGTCTTTGGGGCGTTCATTCCCCTGTTCCTGCCACACGCGCTGGATCGTTACGAGAGCTTATGTCCCTTCCTTCCGTTCTGACACTCATTGCCGACCGCAAGGCTGGCCCCCTCAAACCAGAAGCCATCGACGTCGCCCGCTCTCTGGTGAAAGGCAAAGCCCCTATCGTTCTGTCTGAAGGGGAAGCCGTCGATATTCCATGCCCCACACCTGGGCCCGGCGCCGCAAGCGCAGCAACAATCCGCGCAACGCTGGCCCCCTATCAGGTCGACACACTGCTGCTAAAAACCCGTGGCCGCCGCAAAGCTGTTCTCGTTGCAGACATGGACAGCACTATCGTGACGGGAGAAACGCTGGATGAAATGGCGGCGGCTCTTGGTGTAGGCGAGCAGGTTGCGACCATCACCCGAGCCTCCATGAATGGAGAGATCGACTTTGAAACGTCCATTGAGCAACGCGTTGCTCTGCTCGCAGGAAAATCAGCGTCTGTTCTGGAAGACGTCTGGAAGAATGTAACCCTGACGGACGGCGCAAAAGAGCTCGTGCAGACCATGCGCAAGCACAACGCACGCACGGCTCTGGTGTCAGGTGGCTTCACATGGTTCACACAACGTGTGGCAGAGCTATGTGGCTTCGACGAAAATTACGGAAACATTCTTGAAATCGTCGATGGCAAGATGACTGGAAAGCTAGGCGGCCCGGTTCTGGGGCCAGATGCAAAGCTGACTCATCTGGAAGCCCTGACAACTGAGCGGGGTGTTCAACTTCGTGCTGCGCTCACAACTGGTGACGGTGCGAACGATATTCCAATGCTGGCCAGCGCTGGGCTAGGCCTAGCCTTCCACGCAAAACCGAATGTGAAGAAGGTGATTGGGACGCAGATCAATTTTTCAGGTCTGCGTGCACATCTGTTCGCTCAGGGATACCGCGCCGCCGATTTCGTCACTGACTGACGAAAAGGCCGCGCCCTTATACTCCCGCCTCAATACCCCCAGGTATAAGGCGGGACACCACCATAATAGGCTGGCGCTCCATAATATCCCTGCGGAACGGCATACCCGCCAGCAGGAACACCCCCCTGATATCCACCAGGGTAGTATCCGCCGGGATAGGAATTGGCAGCACCTTCGATCGCCATGCCGGCTGCGACACCAAGGGCAGCACCAACGCCCC
>NZ_JACRVW010000014.1:0-70941 GCF_018812085.1 Gluconobacter sp. P5H9_a | reverse complement strand
TTCGACACTCAGGTCTCAGGAAAATAATCCCAAAACCAGCAGCACCAAAACGCCGCCAACATATCCCTTCCAATTCCATATTCAATTTTCAAAGATCATCATCTCAAACCGCCCCGGCCAGACCCTCGAAGAAGGCCCCGCCGCGTCGGTGAACGGGCTTATACGGCCCACACACATCACTGTCAAACAATCATCATACGACACTTATCCACACCACTAACCCACAGATTTCCTACACTTTTCCCCCTTACACACACTTTCCATTCACAAAACAAAACTAAAAAAATCAAAAAAAACGCCAGAAAAATCTGGCGCTTTCTTCGAAAGTCCCGGTTTCCCGCGACAATCAGTCGGCGGAAGACGAACGACCATTAATCGTCAGGCCCTTATCGTCCGCAGAGACGGTGATGGTGTCGCCATCCCGGATAGTCCCATCCAGCAGAAGTCCTGCCAACGGGTTCTGAAGGCTGCGCTGGATCACCCTCTTCAGCGGACGGGCGCCATACACGGGATCATATCCTGCTTCGGCCAGCCACTCGGTCCCCTTCTGATCCAGATCCAGTGTGATCTTGCGATCTTCCAGAAGCTGACGCAGGCGACCCAGCTGGATATCAACAATCCGTCCCATATCCGCGCGCTGCAGACGGGAGAACAGAATGATCTCATCCAGACGGTTCAGGAATTCCGGCCGGAAGTGATTGCGCACCACCTGCATGACCTGCGCCTGCACCAGTTCCGGCGATTCACCATCTTCCTGATTGGCGAGAACATCTGAACCAAGGTTACTCGTCAGAACGATGATCGTATTGCGGAAGTCCACAACACGGCCCTGCCCATCCGTCAGACGGCCATCATCGAGCACCTGAAGAAGGATGTTGAAGATGTCCTCATGGGCCTTCTCCACCTCATCAAACAGGATGACCTGATAAGGACGACGACGCACAGCTTCTGTCAGAACACCGCCTTCGTCGTACCCGACATATCCCGGAGGTGCGCCAATCAGACGCGACACTGCATGCTTCTCCATGAATTCACTCATGTCGATCCGCAGCAGGGCCTTCTCGTCATCGAACAGGAACTGGGCCAAAGCCTTCGTCAGCTCGGTCTTGCCCACACCCGTCGGACCAAGGAACAGGAACGACCCAATCGGGCGGTTCGGATCCTGAAGTCCTGCACGGGCACGACGCACAGCATTGGCGACAGCCACCAGAGCCTGCTCCTGCCCGACCACACGCTCACGCAGCGTATCTTCCATACGCATAAGTTTGGCGCGCTCGCCTTCGAGCATCCGATCTACCGGAATACCCGTCCAGCGGGACACAACCGATGCAATACCCTGATCCGTGACGCTATCTGCGAACAGGCCAGATTTGGATGCCGCATCTTCCTCTTCCTGCGCTTTCGCAATCTGAGCTTCCAGGTTTGGAATCAGGCCGTACATCAGCTCGGAAGCCTTCGCGAGATTTCCTTGACGCTGCGCCACATCCACATCGGACCGTGCTGTATCCAGCTGCTCCTTCAGCTTCTGAATAGCGTTCACGCGATCCTTTTCGGCGTGCCACTCGGCACCCATCGCATCGGACTGCTCTTCCAGATCTGCCAGTTCGGCCTCAAGAGCCTGCAGACGATCCTTGGACGCCGTGTCGTCTTCCTTACGGATGGCTTCACGCTCGATCTTCAGCTGAATGATGCGGCGATCAAGTTCGTCCAGAGCTTCCGGCTTGCTGTCAATCTGCATCCGCAGACGGCTGGCAGCTTCGTCAATCAGATCAATGGCCTTATCCGGCAGGAAGCGATCCGTAATATAACGGTTGGAAAGCGTTGCAGCGGAGACGATGGCGTTATCCGTGATGCGCACACCATGGTGAAGTTCATACTTCTCCTTGATGCCACGCAGAATAGAGATCGTATCCGCGACAGATGGCTCACCGACGAAAACCGGCTGGAAACGACGGGCAAGCGCGGCGTCTTTCTCGATGTACTTGCGGTACTCATCGAGCGTTGTCGCGCCAATGCAGTGCAGCGTCCCGCGAGCAAGTTCCGGTTTGATAAGGTTGGACGCATCCATCGCACCGTCGGAGCGGCCGGCACCCACCAGCGTGTGCATCTCATCAATGAAGAGAATGACCTCGCCTTCGGCCGTCTCAACTTCTTTGAGAACTGCCTTCAGACGCTCTTCAAACTCACCACGGAACTTCGCACCGGCAATCAGGGCGCCCATGTCGAGCGACATCAGTCTCTTGTTTCGGAGCGCTTCTGGCACATCGCCATTAACGATACGCAGCGCCAGACCCTCAACGATTGCGGTCTTACCAACACCTGGCTCACCGATCAGAACCGGATTGTTTTTGCTGCGGCGGGCCAGAACCTGAATGGTGCGCCGGATTTCTTCATCACGGCCAATCACCGGATCGAGCTTGCCAGCCTGTGCGATCGCCGTAACGTCACGCGCATACTTCTTCAGTGCATCAAACGTATTCTCGGCGGATGCGCTAGTCACTGTCCGCCCCTTGCGGATCTGTGCCACGGCACGTTCCAGCGCGGAGGCATCGGCCTTTCCTTCAACCAGTGCTTTACCCGCAGCTGATCCACTCGCAGCGATGGCCACGAGCAGACGATCCTGCGCGACATGGCTGTCACCTGCGGCTTTTGCAGCGGCTTCAGCGGAGTCCAGCAGTCTGACGAAATCAGGCGTGGCTTGCGGCTGGCCTGCACCACCGCCCTGAACCTTCGGAAGCTTGGCAAGTGCTGCGTCATTGGCAGTCTGAACAACTTTTGGATCACCACCCGCAGCCCGGATAAGGCCGGATGCGGCACCCTGATCATCATCCAGCAGGGCCTTGAGCAGATGCTCCGGCGTCAACTGCTGATGGTAGTCTCGAAGGGCAATAGTCTGTGCGGCCTGAAGGAAACCCTGGCTCCGCTCAGTGAATTTCTGAATGTCCATTCTAATATGTCCTCTCATGCCCCGTATCGGCGGCATATGGTGTCTCGGTCGCCCCCGAAGGCGACGACCGGTGATGAATATTTAGGCACTCATTTTTTTGTTTCAAGGGCATCCCGATGACGTTTCGCTGGCCCGTGCAAGACCATGTCGGCCTCTGACAACCTGCCAAACGCATTCCGCTGCTGATGCCAGTACGGATAAATCAGATCCGGCGCACTGACATCATCAAGCCGCGCGACTTGTGCCTTCGTCAGACGTAGCGATGCAGCAGCCAGATTATCCAGCAACTGGGTTTCCTTACGGGCTCCAATCACTACGGACGTCACACCCGGTTTGTGCAACAACCATGCCAGTGCAACCCGCGCGGGCGAGACATCATGTTCCTCTGCGATCTCCACCAGCACTTCAACCGTATCGTAGAGTTTTTCGATATTGCGGACTTCCGGTTCTGGCCAACCCGAAATACGGCGGCTATCCGCAGGCGCCGTCTTCCCGCGACGATATTTGCCCGTCAGCAGCCCACAGGCCAGCGGGCTCCAGATCTGAACGCCCAGTCCTTGATCCACAGCGAGTGGCAGAAGCTCATATTCCGCATCCCGTGCTTCCAGAGAATAATAGATCTGTTCGGAGACCGGCGTAATGAGACGGTCCCGCTCCGCGGCAGACAGAAGCTTCATGGCCTGCCAGCCAGCAAAATTGGAAAGTCCCGCATAGCGGATCTTGCCCTGATCCCGAAGCGTCTGAAGTGCCTCCAGCGTCTCTTCAACCGGTGTCAGACCATCCCATTCATGCAGATAATAGAGATCGATATGGTCTCGCCCTAAACGACGCAGGCTATCCTCACAGGCATTCAGAATATGATGCCGCGACAGGCCCTCTTCGTTCGGCCCTTTTCCCGTTGGAAAACGGACTTTGCTGGTCACAAGCAATTCCCGGCTTCTGCCTTTCAGAACACGGCCAAGGATTTCTTCGGCTTCTCCACCCGAATAACCATCGGCCGTATCAAACATGTTGACGCCATGCTCGACGCAGAGATCCACCATTCGTGTGGCCTCTGAGACGTCAACATTGCCGGTGGAAGCGAAATCGCCCTGCCCGCCGAACGTCACAGAGCCAAAATTGAGTGCGGAAATTTTCAGGCCAGAGCGACCTAGCTGACGATACTGCATATCCATCAGGTTCCTCTTCTGAGACAGACCATGACACACAACACCTCAACGGTGGATCAGTCCCGGTAAAATCGGCCCCGCTCTCATCATCGTGAGCAAGGCGACTTCTCATGCTCGTGCACTCTGTTCAGGAACGACAGGTCAGTCCATGATTGATGTCAAAACCTTTCCTGTCCCGGAGCCGCCATGCCGTCATTCCGTCTCCGCAGAGCCCTGCTGTCCTGCGCGTTCCTGTCTTCCCTGCTTCCCGCCTTACCGGCCATGGCCTCCGAACCTGCATCATGCATGCTCGATCTTGCCAAAACACGGAACGGAACACTGGGTCTGCCCACACGATCAGAAGTGACACCGGACGGACATTCGGTTCTCTTCCTGCGTTCTGGCCCGTTCGACACACGCCTGCATCTGTTCCGTTACGATCTGCCTGACCACTCGCTGCACGAACTTGCAGCCCCGGAAGCTGGTCCAGAGCACTTGTCCGTGGAGGAAAAAGCCCGGCGAGAGCGGGCCCGTCAGTCCATGTCTGGCATCACCGACTATCAGATGAGCGAAGATGGCGGCACGCTCCTGGCATCTCAGGGCGGACGCCTCATCCGCATTGCTGCCGATGACGGCCGGGTGTCTTCCGTTGATGGCAACTGGATCGCGCCCCGCCTTTCCCCGGACGGACAGACCATCGCCGCAGTGCGGGACAATGACCTCTACGCGGTCAATCTGGTAACAGGCGCCGAAACACGCCTGACCACTACAGGCACAGAAACGCTCACCAATGGGTTGGCCGAATTTGCCGCAGCAGAAGAACTGGAGCGCCCGGATGGCGCCTGGTGGTCTCCGGACAGTCAGGCCGTGCTGTTCGAAGAAGCCGATTCAGGCAACGTCGAAAAACATTACATCACTAATCCAGAAACGCCCCAGGCGGCTCCGGTTGAGTTCCGTTATCCGCGCGCCGGCACACCCAATGCACGAACACGTTTTGGTCTCACCAGCATCAAAGGCGGAGACGTTCGCTGGATTGGCTGGGATCATGAAGCATGGCCCTACATGGCGCGTGCGGTCTGGCGGAAGAACGGTGGCCTGTTTCTTGTTTTGCTCAACCGGGAACAGACACAGGAACAGGTTCTGTCCGTTGATCCAGCAACAGGCAAAACGACGCTCCTCCTCGCAGAAAGTGACAAGGCCTGGCTCAATCTCGATCCGCGAGACGCCGGTGGCAGCCATGCCTTACCTGTTGTGCTGAACGGCCAACAGGGTTTCCTTTGGGCCTCGGAGCGCGGAAAAACGTGGCAGCTTGAACATCACGCCGCAGACGGGTCCCTGAAGCGGGTTTTGACGCCCGATACCCTCCCTTACGTCGCGTTCAATGATTACGACGCAGACAGCAACAGCGTTGTCGTGACGGTACGCCCGAACCGGATTGATAACGAGGTCGTCCGGATTTCACTCGCGGACGGCAAGATCACTCCGTTCATCACGGAGCCGGGCATCCACAATGTCCATTTCACCAATGGCACCCATCGCCTGCTGGTCGATGCGTTTGCCGCCGCTGACGGAACTCGGCGCACTCTTCTGCGAGACGCAAAAGGGAAAATCCTGGCCAACCTCCCGGGTATTGCGCAGCCCCCTCACCTTCCCGTCCACGTACAGTTCACGACGGCTGGGGAACGACAACTCGATGCCGCGATCATCCGGCCAGAGCATTTCCAGAAGGGCCATCACTATCCGGTCGTGTTGTCCGTCTATGGCGGCCCCGGCGTAAAGCTGGTGCACGATACACCGTCGAGCTTCCTGGAAGACCAATGCCTCGCCAATCAGGGCTATGTGGTTGTCACGCTGGATGGACGCGGCACTCCGGGCCGGGATCATGACTTTGAGCGTGCCATCAAAGGCAACCTGATTGATGCTCCCCTTCAGGACCAGATCGATGGCTTGCAGAGGCTGGGCAAAACCTACCCTGAACTCGATCTGTCACGGGTCGGTGTTTATGGCTGGTCTTTCGGGGGCTACTTTACGGCAATGGCCACTACCCGCCGTCCGGACGTCTTCAAAGTCGGCGTTGCAGGTGCACCCCCCGTCGATTTCGACGATTACGACACCGCCTATACCGAACGCTATTTGAACACCCCGCAGAATGACCCGGAAGGATATCGCAAAAGCAACGTCCTGACCTATGCGGACGGTCTGAAACGCCCCCTTCTGGTCATGCACGGCCTGACAGATGACAACGTGTACTTCGAAAATACCATGAAGCTGACACAGGCGCTTCTGAAAGCTGGGAAACCTTACGATCTCCTTCTGCTCCCCGGAACGCATATGCTGCCTGATCCGCTCTTACGCGCGCGCGTGAGCCAGCGTCGTGCAGAGTTCCTGGGCGACGCTTTAAAGCCCTAAGGTTGATCTGCCTGGGCCGCATGATCCGAATGATTCGGAGAGGCAGCCCAGGTTTTCAACGCTGCCTGATATTCCCGCGATGCCCTGAGCCGTGGCAAATAGGTAATAGCCCGGCGGCTGGATGCCGGAAATGTCTGCCCATCAAACAGTCCCCGCGCTCCACAGTGCCCGACCCGGCAAGCACCGTCAGCATCCTGCAAAACAATATCTTTCCCAGTCCGGCGAACCGTCAGGCGACAGGGCTTCTCGCCTGCCATGAAGGGTGGCTCCTGATACACCAGAGCCTCTCCCTCCATGCGGCCGATGCCTGACAGGGAACACATGTGCCCATTGAAAAACTGTGTTTCTATTCGCAGATAGGCCGCCTCGGCGTTGACGGGTACAACCTCCAGAACATTGTCGCTCCAATAGGTATCACCCGACACATCACCATTTTTGAAATGCGTACTATACCGCCCGGAGAGCTGATCCTGTTCAGAAACGGGCCGCCCCATCGCGGCATGAGCCATCGTCGCTCCCGCCAGAACCACGCCCAAACAGACAGCAACACTACGCATCTACAAAGTTTTCCTCTTAGTGAGACAGCTCCGGAATCAAAACCAGAAGCGCGTCCATTGCCGGACCAACGGCGGAAACCGGCGTCCGTTCATTCAGTCCATGCATGAAAGAGTCTGAATTCTTGATGAAGATCGGGCTGATGCCATAGCTGGGAACACCATGAGAGCGGAACCACATGCTGTCGCTCGCTCCGGATGACATGGCTGCAAAGACCGGCACATCCGGATAAACCGCATGAATGGCGGCATCAATCGCATGCACCACATCAGGCCGCATGGGAGAGGCAGCAGTTTCAACAGACCCTTCTGTCGCGTCTTCAATCTTCATACCCGGGTCCTGCGCCACATCACGCAGTTCAGCCATGATCGAAGCCCTGGAGTGCCCCGGAAAGATGCGACAATTGATATTAGCCGTCGCCCGCTGGGGAAGCGCATTGAGCGCATGACCACCTTCAATCATCGTGACCACACAGGTTGTGCCAATCCTCCCCACAAAGGACGGGTCAGCCGATAGCGTGGCAATGGCCTTTTCATCGGCTGGATTGGCTGCGAACGCTTTCATGGCAGCCGCAATATCAGGCTTTTGCCAGCGGGCCGCGTTGACAAAGAAACTACGGCTCAGGTCATTCACTTCCGGTTTGAACCGATGTTGCTGGATCCGCAGAAGATCAGCACTTAGTTCATCAATGGCATTGACGGATCTGGGCTCCGAAGAGTGACCACCGGGGTTCGTAACGGTCAGACGGAAATCAGCGTAGGTTTTTTCCGCACCTTCCCATGTGAAATAATCTGGCTTCCCCGTCTTTTCATCCAACGTGCCATTAGCCCCGTCCATGTTCAGAACAAGCTCGGCATTGGACAACTTGTCAGCGATGATGGCGCCAGTTGCCATCGTCGTTTCCTCATCTCCCGAGAACTCGATGATGATATCCCGGCGGGGCACATACCCTTCTTTTTTCAGCTCCAGCAGAGCAGCAATAGCCAGTGTGTCATCCAGCTTCATGTCGGTTGATCCACGGCCGAGCAGATAGCCATTTTCAATCTGTGGTTTGAAAGGATCATGCGTCCAGTCAGACGCCTTGGCTTCAACCACATCCATATGGCCGGAAATCACCAGCGGCTTGAGAGAGGAATCACGGCCAGGCCAACGGGCAATCAGATACGCTGTATCCTTGTAGGGCGTGATCGTCACATCCGCAGGCGCAAAACCTCCCTTAACCAGAGCTTCCCGGAAAAGGGCTGCGACCTGTGGTGTCTGGTTGGATGGCCCCGCAACGGATCGCAGGGCAATGGCCTGTTCAGCAAGGTTCAGGGCCTGCGTTGCGGCGTCATGGTGCTGGGGAGATGCAGCAAGCGCGCTCCCGCTCATCAGGGCCAGTAACAATCCTGCGCCAATCATATTCCGCATCGTCTTCTCCTGCATCAGATGCGAAATCGTAACCATACGGACAGTGGATGCCTAGCCGGGGCGTTGCAGGACATTTCCATCCATCCGGCGAGACGGTTTCAAGATGTCCTGCAATTACCTTCCCTCAGGCCGCGAACCCATCCAGCAGGCTCACACCGGATTTTTCAGACATGGTCTGACGGTAAGCCTCAACCCCCAGCGGGTAACGCAGCCCTTTGATGAGTGACATGCTGTGAAGCTGGGCAAACAGATGAATATCGTCGGTGGAAAGCGTGCCATTCACGGCTTCAGGAGACTGGATCAGAGGTTCGAGCTCTTCCAGCAATGCGTTCAGCTCTGCAATTTCCTTTGAGCCATCTGCCAGAATTTCCCAGAACGGGCCGGTAGATTCCTCCTTGCGGCGAATGAATCCTGCCCGGGAAGACGTCGTCGCGAATTCAGGTAAGGGTGCGCAAACTGCACGCGGCAGGAAGAGCCGATACGTGGCCTTGCTACTGGCACGCAGCCAGTCTGCAATATCTTTGCGAACCGGCCCGTTCAGAACAGGCGCGCCAACTCCATCAATATGGGAGACGATATCCATGCTCTCCGGCATGTATCGACCGTTCTCCTCCAGAATCGGGACAACCTTTCTCCCAACCATACTGATCGGGCCAGCTTCGTCGTCATTCAAGAAAATACGCTTTTCGAACGGGATGTTTTTCAGGCCAAAAATCATCATGGCCTTCACGCAGAACGGGCAGTGTTCATAAACGTGAAGGATACGGGTTGTCTGATTCATGATCTGAAAATCCTCATGTCTGTCAAAAGTCGTAGCTCCGAATAAATTCGGTCAGGCTTCACCCATAGCGGAGGAGAGCAGCAGCGGATCAATATTGATGGCCGCCAATGCCTTTCCCCATTTTTTCGAATGATCCATGCCAAAGACAATCTCATCGCTGGCCGGCGCAACCAGCCATGAACTATCCCGCAGGATCTCTTCTTCAAGCTGACCCGGTGCCCAGGATGCATGGCCAATAGCCATCAATGCCCGCTTGGGGCCCTGCCCCGCAGCAAGCTCCCGCAGCACATCCAGACTGGCCGTCAACGTCGCCTGATCATTGACGCCCAGGCTGCCCTCTCCGTTCCAGTCGGTCGAATGCAGAACAAACCCATGTGAATGATCGACGGGGCCACCCATACAGACGGCAATCCGGCGTTCCGGAGGGTTAGGCTCGATTCCGAGCTGCGCAAAAAGATCATCCAAACCCGGCTGGGCCAGACGACGGTTGATAATCAGCCCCATCGCCCCGTCTTCGGGGGAGTGAGCACAGAGATAGATCACGCTCTGGGCGAAGACTGTCTCCGCCAGTTGCGGCGCCGCAACCAGGAGCATGCCTGTCAGGTTGTCATTCTGTCCGGCGAGTGTTTTCTTCATTCTCTACAAATGGGTGCATCTCGTGCCTCTTTGCAAGCGTTCCCATGTCGAGAGTTTTATGGAGGTCTTCATGTCCCTTACCGTTCTCGTGACCGGTGCCACTGCTGGCTTCGGACACGCCATCGCCACGCGCCTCGTGCAGGATGGTCACCGCGTCATCGCGACAGGAAGACGGGCAGAACGTCTTGAAGCCCTGAAAGCCGAACTCGGGGAAAATCTTCTCCCCTTCCCGCTGGACATGACGGACCGCGACGCACTCCGCGCACTGCCGGGCAGCCTGCCAGAAAACTGGCGAACCGTGGACGTTCTGGTCAACAACGCCGGCCTTGCACTCGGTATGGAGCCAGCACAGGAAGCCAAGATCGATAACTGGGAAACGATGATCGCCACCAACGTCTCCGGCCTGGTGGAAATGACCCATGCACTGCTGCCCGGAATGGTCGAGCGCAACTCCGGATATGTCATCATGCTCGGCAGCACTGCGGGACTCTACCCCTATACTGGCGGCAATGTTTATGGTGCCACGAAGGCGTTCGTACGGCAGTTCAGCCAGAACCTGCGAACGGATCTTCTGGGCAAGCGCATCCGCGTTACGGATATTGAACCGGGACTGTGTGGCGGAAGCGAATTCAGCTCTGTTCGCCTCAAGGACGACGACAAGGCAGCCGCTGTCTACAAAGACACCACGCCCCTGACCCCGCAGGACATTGCAGAAACAGTCTCCTGGCTCGTGAGCCTGCCGTGGCACGTGAACGTCAATACAATGGAGATCATGCCTGTCTGTCAGGCTTCTGGTGGCCTTGCGGTGAACCGTCATGTCGGCTGAAAGCGGTATTCCCTCGCGCCTGACAATTACGGACGGCACCAAGTTCAAGCTGGCTGACTTCAGAACCGATGACCGGATTGGGCACGACAAGAAAAGTGCCCATACCCGCATCCGGGACTGCGTGGACCGGATGGCTATCCTGCAAGGACGTCTGGCCGCGCACGGAGAACACGGAATTCTGGTCGTGCTGCAAGGCATGGATACGGCAGGAAAGGATGGCGCTATCCGCCACGCCTTTTCCGGCCTGAACCCGCAGGGCTTTCACGTCACATCCTTCAAGACMCCCGCCGGTGCCGCAGAAAAGCGCGATGACCTGTGGCGTGTGCATCTGATGGCGCCAGCCCGAGGCGAAATCGCGGTTTTCAATCGCAGCCACTATGAAGATGTTCTGATTGCCCGCGTCCATCCGGATATCGTCAAAGCACGCGGGCTTAACCCCGATGAGCCCGGCTTCTGGGACCGGAGACTGGCAGACATCCGGCACTTCGAAAGCTACCTGACGCATCAGAACGTCGTTATTCTGAAGCTCTTCCTGCATATCTCTGCCGATGAGCAGAAGAAGCGCATTCTCAAGCGTCTGACCCAGCCCGAAAAGCGCTGGAAGTTTTCACCTTCCGATCTGGCAGAACGTGGGAAGTGGCCTGATTACACCAAGGCCTATGAGGCAGCGATACAGGCAACATCCACTCCGGAAGCCCCCTGGCACATCATTCCCGCTGACCACAAATGGGCAGCCCGGCTGATGGTCGCAGAAGCGCTGTTGGAAACCATGGAAAAGCTTCATCTCAAAGTACCTGAAGAGAAGCTCTCCGATACGTTAAGGGCTGCACGTGATGCCCTGCTCGCAGAAGGGTCCTCCAAGACCTGAAAAGAAAAAACCCCCGCCGGAGCGATCCGGCGGAGGTTTTTCAGTTCTGACGTGAAATCAGAAATCAGGAACGACGCTTGCGGCTCGCACCTTCACCTGATGAGCCACCAGCACCAGGCTTCGGACGACCGAAACCGGAACCGCCACGGCCCTTGTAACCGCCGCCAGCACCGCCACCGCGCGGGCCACCCTTGAAGCCGCCACCAGCGCCACCGCCGGACCGACCAAAGCGCTTGCCTTCGCCCGGGTTACGACCACGGGAACCATAGCTGCTGCCACCGGCAGGCTCAGCAGACGGCTCGATCGTCACTTCGTCAGGCTCAGCGCCGGCAACACAGGACTTGAAGCGCTCGACGCTCTCATCCGTGATCTGGAAGTAGGTCTGATCCTGCTCGATGCGGATGCTACCGATGTCACGCTTCTGAACGTTACCAAGGCGGCAGATCAGCGGGATCAGCCACTTCGGATCAGCGCGCTCTGTACGACCGACGCTCATCTTGAACCATTCGCCCGACACGATGCGCTCTTCACGCGGTGCGCGTTCCGGACGATCGCCACGGCTCTGCGGAGCCTCAACGGACATCGCACGGATCTGCTCAACGTTCGGCAGGCGGGCACGGTACATCTGCACCAGCGCTGCTGCGAGCTTCTTTGCGTCGTAGGTTTCAGCCAGCTTCAGAACCAGCTCATCCGTCGTGTCTTCAGAAGCGTTGGCAAGGATCGGATCGTCCAGCAGACGCTTCGTGTCCTGGGCGGCAATTGCATCCGCCGTCGGAACGGCTTCCCACTCGGCATTTACACGTGCCATGGCCAGCAGACGCTCAGCGCGACGACGCTGGTTCATCGGCACCATCAGCACACTGGTGCCCTTACGGCCCGCACGACCGGTACGGCCAGAACGGTGCAGCAGGGTTTCAGAAGCCGTCGGGATGCTGGCATGGATCACGAGGTTCAGCGCCGGAACGTCAATGCCACGTGCTGCAACGTCAGTCGCGACACAGACGCGGGCCTGACCGGAGCGCAGGCTCTCGATCGCACGGCTACGCTCGTTCTGACCCATCTCGCCGGAAATCGCGACAGAAGCGAACCCACGCTCCAGAAGAGCAGCCTGCACCTGACCGACCATCATACGGGTGTTGCAGAACACCATGGCCGTCGGGCTTTCGTAGAAACGCAGAACGTTCACGAGGGAACGCTCGATTTCCTGCGGAGCCGTTACGACGCAGCGATAAGTGATATCGGAATGCTGCTTCGCACCCGTTACCGTATCAATGCGCTTGGCATCTTTCTGGAAACGCTTGGCCAGAGACGCAATTTCGCGGGCAATCGTGGCGGAGAACAGAAGCGTGCGGCGCTCGGCCGGAGACGCATCCAGAAGCTGTTCCAGCTCGTCACGGAAACCCATGTCCAGCATTTCGTCGGCTTCGTCGAGAATGACGCAGCGCAGACCGGACAGATCAAGGGAACCACGGGACTGATGATCACAAAGGCGGCCTGGCGTTCCCACAACGATGTGGGCGCCACGGCTGAGGTCGCGGGCTTCACGGCGGGCATCCGTGCCACCAATGCAGCTCGCGATACGAGCGCCGGTCTCGGCATAGAGCCACTCAAGTTCGGACTGGACCTGAAGGGCCAGTTCACGCGTCGGGGCAATAACCAGAGCCAGCGGCTGTGGCGACGGCGGGAGGCGATCAGCCTCACCAAGCAGCGTCGGCGCAATAGCCAGACCAAAAGCTACGGTCTTGCCTGAACCCGTCTGGGCGGAAACCAGAAGATCACGATCCTCCAGCCCTGGCTGCAGAACTGCTTCCTGAACGGGAGTGGGCTGTTCGTAGCCACGCGCCGTCAGGGCGCGCAGAAGGGCAGGATGAGTATCGGGGAAAGGCATATTTAATGAACACTCGGCAAACGTCACGCCGACGGCAAAAAGCGGCGGCTGGGATGCCGCTGCATAAAGACTTCCGAGCATAAATGCCAGAAGTAACGCATCCGAACCTGCGAATCAGGCAAAATCAGCCTCTGGGCTTCCGCCCGACAACCGCCCGAACCGTGTCACGCCATGCCGTCAGATCTTCCGGAGGAACGACTTCACCTGTGTCGAGTTCCCCGAAACCAGCCTTCGAAAGAAGAACACTAACAAGGCGTGCTCGGTCTTCTGGCTCCAGAGCCTGCCACATTGCAACAGCTTTCTGCTGATGAAACTGATCTGAGAATGTGACAATCAGAGGAGCCCCTTCCTTCAGAACACGAAGGGCTTCCGTCAGGACTTTCAGCGGCTGCGTCAGGTATGCCACCCCGTCACACAGCGTTATGGCGTCGATTGTGTCGTCTTCGAACGGCAGGATGGGGTCTGCGTTCAGATCCTGTACGATCCGTGTCGTCAGCACAGGATTGGTGTCCAGCGCAGCCTTGGACGCTCCCAGTCCAATGGCATCCTGAAACCGTGCCTCTTCTGGATAATGGCTGAGTGACCCCGCCATCAGATCCAGAACCGTGCCCCCAACGGGAAGAGAGGTCTGGTAAAGTGCCGCAACCGCCGTGCGCGCGCCCATGTCCATCAGCGAATCCGGAAGACGCTGCGCATAGAAGATCGTATCCGGTTCATTATTGACGCGCGTAAACGCCGCTGCGTGAAAACCTTCAACCTGTTCCGTGCCGCTCATATCCATCTCCTCCTGACTGACCTGTCGAAATGAGGGTATGTTCCTCGTGCGTCAACCCGCAGGATGCTCTATGGGAGGCACCATCATGACCCTTTCTTTCACCAAGATGCACGGCCTGGGCAATGATTTCATCGTCATTGATGGCCGCGAAACCGACCCCGCCCTTGACGAAGCCACCATCCGGCACCTGTGCGACAGGCGCTTCGGCATAGGCTGCGATCAGCTGGTGCTGCTCTCTGCCCCAACTGCGGAAGGAGCAGATGTTCTGGTCCGTTTCTTCAATGCTGATGGGTCGGAATCCGGCGCCTGCGGGAATGCATCGCGGTGTGTGGCCAGCCTCGTTGGTAACAATCCCGTTCTCCAGACCCGGGCCGGACTTCTCCTCACGTCACAGGATGGCGATCGCATCACGGTGAATATGGGCGCTCCCCGAACTGGCTGGCAGGACGTGCCGCTGTCCAAGGATTGCGACACACTTCACCTGCCCCTGCATGATGCAGCCGCCTGTTCCATGGGAAATCCTCATGCAACCGTTTTCGGCGACGTATCGCGCGCAGAAGACCTTGGCCCCTCTCTCGAGAAGTCTCCGCTTTTCCCGCAGCGCGCCAATATCGGATTTGCAGATCTCATCACGCCCGGCCACATGCGCCTGCGCGTCTGGGAACGCGGTGCGGGTTTGACGCTGGCTTGCGGCTCAGGAGCCTGCGCTGCCGTGGTGAACGCCGTACGCCGGGGCCTGGCAGACCGGACCTGCCTCGTGACCATGGACGGTGGAGACCTGCAAATCACCTGGCAGGAAAACGGAGACGTCCTGATGACCGGGCCGGCCACAACCGTTTTCCATGGCAAGCTTCCGTGACTGCCCCTTCTATCCTGACATTCGGCTGCCGTCTCAACGCACATGAGAGCGACGGCATGGCGCATCACGCCCGTGGGCAGGATGACACCATCATCGTCAATACATGCGCCGTCACGACCACAGCAGAGCGACAGGCGAGGCAGGCCATCCGCCGTGCCCACCGCGAGCGCCCGGATGCAAAAATAGTCGTGACAGGCTGCGCGTCGGAAATTGACGCCAAACGCTGGATGGAGCTGCCCGGCGTGGTACGGGTTGTGCCCAACGCTGACAAGCTCAAGCCCACCACATGGGGAGACAGCAAGCCCGGCCTTCCACCGTCACGGCATGCCCGTGCTCTGCTTCAGGTCCAGCAGGGATGCGATCATCGGTGCACATTCTGCATTATCCCCTATGGCCGGGGAGACTCCCGCTCTACCCCAACAACAGAAGCTATTTCGAGAGCCCGCGCCCTGACTGAGGCCGGACATCGTGAAATCGTTCTCACGGGTGTTGATATTGCTTCGTGGCAAGGCACAGATGGCGAAGGTCTGGGCCGGATGTGCCGGACGCTCCTGCAGGACGTTCCCGCCATCGAACGCCTGCGCCTGTCGTCCATCGACCCTGTCATTCTTGATCCGGAAACGGGAGATAGGGATCTCTGGTGGCTTCTGGAAAACGAGCCCCGCCTGATGCCACATCTGCATCTATCTCTTCAGGCTGGTTCTGATCTCATTCTCAAGCGCATGAAACGCCGACACACCACCACGCAGGTCGCGTCCATGCTCCAGCATGCTCGCGCTCTCCGCCCGGATATTGGTGTTGGTGCAGATCTCATCGCGGGCTTTCCGACAGAAACAGACACGCTTTTCAACGAAACCCTCTCCTTCATCGAAGAGCAGGCTATCCCGTTTTTGCATGTCTTTCCCTACAGCGAACGCCCCGGCACACCCGCCGCCCGAATGCCCGCTGTGCCCAACGGAGAACGTCAGGCCAGAGCAGGCCAGCTCAGGGCTGTCGGTGAGGCGAACCGCGATACGTTTCTTGAAAGGTTCATTGGCCAGGCGGTGGACGTCCTGATCGAAACACCGGACCGCGGTCATTCTCCCGAATTTGCGCCTGTGCGCTTTGCAGACGATGCTTCCTCCCCAACCAGAGGAAGCATCGTCCCGCTTTCGATCTACGGTGTGTCAGAAGGGCATCTTCTAGGACGCAGCCCTCCCTAAAAACCTGCGGTCAGGGCGAAGCGGGCAGAAACCGGCTCCAGCGGATGACCTGTTGCACCGCTCTGCACAGCAGAGGTCGGTGTAAGACGATAGTCATACGCATATTGTGCCGCATAGGCATGCGTATTGAAGACGTTAAAGACGTTTGCTTCGAGTTTCAGATTTTTGGTGAAGCGATAGCCAATATTCAGATTGAGTTCCTGATATCCCTTGGAACGCAGGCTGTTATCCTCCACCAGCGGATATCCCCCAAGCCAGCGTACCTGCAAACCGCCATACCAGGGGCCTCGATCTGCAAGGATGCCGAATGACCAGACGAAATTTGGGGCATTCGTCACGTACCGACCATCAATTCCATAGCTGGCCAGATCTGACGCCTGATAACGTGCTTTCGCAAAGGACAGATCCGTATTCAGTTCAAGCCAGGTAACCGGATTATACTGTGCGGAAAACTCAATTCCCTCCCGACGACTGGCAGGGCCAGGAGAGGTGACACCAGCGTCGCCGTCGTAACTCAGCTCCGACGCAAAATCGATGATGAAGGCAGCCGCCTGCACATTCAGATGACGGAGAGGCGTAGTCCGTACACCGATTTCACCGCTGACAGCCGACGTCATAAGAGGAACTTTAACCGACCCTTTGGCAAATTCGTCTGACGCATAAGAACCAGACACTGAGCGGAAATCGTTGGAGTGGAAGCCTCTTCCGCCACTCAGATAGAGTTCGGTTTTCTTCCAGGGGCCAAATACCAGACTTCCCTTGGGCTGAAACAGCCACTGATGCTTTCTGGTCAGGCTACCGTCGACAAGATTTTCGTCTGTACCACCCTGATAGTCTTCACGTAAACCAACAACCATTCGAAGCCAGGGTAACCAGTGCGTCGTGTTCTGGACAAAAAGACCGACAGCTCCAAGATCGATGTTATCCCCGTTACACAGGTCAGGCACCGTGCTCTCCAGACTGGATGGGCACTCCGGCAGCGTGACACGCTGGTGGGTATGGCGACGATCCACATACAGAAAGTCGTAACGTCCCTGAACGCCAACCTGAGTGTCAGTCCGGATACGGCCCACATGGTCCTGTCGGAAATAGACACTGCTTCCGCCAAGCGTAGTTCGTGTCTCGTCCTGCTGCTGCTGATCTCCGTTTACTGGGTCATCCAGGTAATGCGTGAAGTTGTTCCAGAGCGTCAGCCGGTCATGAATGGCAAAAGCACTCGTAACCCATTTCCAGTCATCGCCAGCAAGATGATAGTGCGCTGACAAACTGTAGCGCTCCGAAAAGCCGCCATCGGTCGGGTCCAGAGAGCCATAGCGGCTGATAAGCCCTTCCTTGTAGGCCGCCACCGGTTGATCGTTTGTGGCCCTCCACTGACCACGATAAAACATCCCCGTCAGGTCAAAGCCTTTGGTGGCGGTTCCGTGGGTGTAATGCGTCAATGCACGGATGCTCCGGGCATTGTCCGGATATTTCCAAGGGCCGTCTGAATGAGAAATATTGAAGGCATTAACCCAACGATCGCCATTAGCAAATCGTGCCGTACCGCCAATGTAAGCCCGATAATCCCCTAGCGTTCCGGCACTCAGGCTAATTTGACGGGCGATGTGATCTGCCAGCTTCATGTGATCGGAACCGGCCACACCAAAATCCCCGATATCTGCGTGAAATGGCCCTTTGGTATAATCAATGCCTGAGAGTGTTTCGGGTATCAGGAAATTCAGATCCGTGTAGCCCTGACCATGCGCGTTACTGACGCCATTGACCGGCATGTCATCAACAAATGTTGCCAAGTCCGTGCCATGATCCAGATTAAAGCCCCGCAGCAGGAATTGATTGGCCTTTCCCTCCCCGGAATGAGACGTCACCACCAGTCCGGGAACAGCCTCCAGAATTTGCCCCACGCGATACGCAGGCCGCTGCTGGATTTCACGTGCGGTCAAAGATCCTTCACTCGCCGTGTCCGCTCGTCCCAGAAGATTACGGCGGGAGGCCATGACACTGATCCGCTCCACCGGATGGTTTTGCGCCGCAGAAGTGGTTTTCTTTTCCAGATGTCCGGATGCTTCGACTTTATCCGTATCAGACGCCCCTTCCGCAGCAACTGCCAGTGTAGGCCCCATGAGCAAGCTGCTCATCACAACGGACACAGAAATAGTCGATCGTCGCCAATTGCAACGACGCTTTTGAAAAGGAACAGCACTTCGCCTGAAGCGCTCTTCCGGTAACAGTACAGTCATATGAGCCCTGCTCGGTATGACAGGAACAGGGCAGACACGTTCGCAATCCGGCTGTCACAGAGGACTCCGGAACCCCACAAACAGCCGCCCCGGGCACCCCGCCGGTGGTTGAAATTGCATGGCAGGTCTCCTGGCTCACGGGTCTTCGCAGCCACCCTGTCTTCCCAGAGGCATAGGCACTCCAGTGACATCAGTTGGGTGACGGCTCGCCATTTACAGTTGCGGGGGCAGCGCCGGCCTTACACCGGACTTCCCTCTTAGCTTCACGCCACAAAACCGAGGGTGAAGAACCATACCGAAACACAAAAACTGAAACGCTTCCGTACTGTCAATGTCTGAAACACTCCTCCAAAGGCACGTTTGCCCTCAGGAAATCGACGCTACAGACTTGACGTTAGGCCTGACCTGTCCGAACTCCCGTGCATGGCTGGATTTTTCTCACGACTCAAACAGGGTCTTTCACGCTCGAGCTCACGGCTCGGAGCTGTGTTCACGCATCGCAAGCTGGACGATGCTGCTCTCGAAGAACTCGAAGACGAACTGATCGCGGCAGACCTGGGTCCTGTCGTGGCAGAGCGCGTTATCGAGAGCTTTCGCAGCTCCCGCTTTGGCAAGGACGTCACCAGTGACGAAATCCGCGATGCCCTCGCCGAAGAAATTGCGCGGGTTCTGGAGCCGGTTGCGATCCCGTTTGAGCCTGATCCGAAGAAGAAGCCCCATGTCGTCCTCGTGGTCGGCGTCAACGGTGTTGGCAAAACCACGACCATCGGCAAAATGGCCCGCCATTACAGCGAGGAAGGCAAATCCGTCATGCTCGTGGCGGGAGATACCTTCCGTGCTGCGGCGGTCGAACAGCTTCAGGTGTGGGGGCAACGCTCAGATGTGCCCGTTATCGCGGGAAAACACGGAGCTGATGCTGCTGGCCTCGCCTATGACGGTATCAAACGCGCGACCGAAGAGGGCAAAGACCTCCTCTTCATCGATACCGCCGGCCGCCTGCATAATAAGGGCGCGCTCATGGAAGAGCTGGCCAAGATCATCCGCGTCATGCAGAAATTCGACCCAACCGCCCCGCATTCCGTATTGCTGGTGCTGGATGCAACGACCGGTCAGAACGCCATTGAGCAGGTACGGGTGTTCCGTGAGCTGGTGAACGTCACAGGCCTGATCGTGACCAAACTGGACGGTTCTGCCCGCGGTGGAATTGTGGTCGCACTTGCAGAACAGTTCAAACTGCCCGTGCACATGGTCGGTGTCGGCGAACAGGCCGAGGACCTGCGCCCGTTCTCAGCTCAGGATTATGCGCGCGGTCTTGTGGGTGGCGCTACGGGAGATCTTGCCTCCCGGCTTGTCGAGAGCCCCTCAGAAGAAGAAACTCCGGAAAATTGAAGAAACAGGCCTCTTCAGGCCTGCCTCTCACTGTCTGAAGTCAGCCATTCCTCTCGCAGGGCGTCGATCTTCTTTTCGATGCTCCTGCGCTCCCTGCGAACGTAATCCGCATACCAAAGCCTGGCACCAATGGCAGACGCTTCCGCGACAAGCCACGCCACACCAACGGCCATCCAGTCCATGACAAGAAGCATTGGCTGCATAATTTGCTGGGTACAGGCATCCCAATCCCCATGCGACAACCATGCTTCCCTCAGGGGATGAACCATGACAGCCCCCAAATAAAACAGAACGATCATGATCCGCTGCCGATCAGCATCCGGATCGATTAATCGAAGCACGATCAGAGGCAGCAGCAGGACACCACCCACAAGCAGACTGCCCGGCACATAGGCCAGAAGCAGGCCAAGGAGGAGGCCGTGCCACCATTTGAAACTGGCCTCTGGCACGCGCAAACGCCCTGACTGGCGCGTCATTCACAAAACTCCAGCCAGATGCTGGCCATGGCGACAGCAATCCCGATCAAGAGTGAAAAGAACTCTCCAGCATTACGGGCCTGTTTTTCATGGACAGCTTTGCGGGCGGGCTCCTCCTCGAGAATTTTCTCAAGATGGGCAATCTCTGCTTCAGCCTGTCGAGCCAGTTTGCGATCATGCTTCAAACCCGCAGGGTCCGTGACGTTATCAAGAAATTTCGTAAGATTTCCTGCTTCCGCCAGCTGAAATAACCGGGCACGACGCTTTATTCTGGTCGTTCTGCTCCGCCACTGCTTGAGCTCGATTTCAAGCAGCGAAAGCGCCCGCTTTGCCACAGCACTGAGGGGTGTCTTGTCGAAACGTCGCTGGGCCGCAGCCATCAACGTCAGATCTGAAAGCCAGGACGGAAGACCCGCTTTCTGGGACTGCGCAAGTGGGATGATCCCCTGGCGCGCGCAATGACTTTCCATAAAAGTCCGCATCTGATCGTCCAGAAAGCCTGAACGCCCCAGGTCGTCGGCAGAAAGCTCCTGTTCCGAAACGTGCCTATTCAGCCATTGCAACAGACCCGCTGACAACGAGATCCGTTCTTTCAAACAACGAGACGACAGGCAGGGCTGATAGACATTCACGTCGTAAGGCACACGACGGATCTGCTCCATCCCCTTTGCACCTGTTCGGCGGGAATCAGTCGCGAGATCATTGATCTGCTTTGCCTGCAATGCGGGCAGCGAAGGAACATCAAACACTTCCGGACTCGTCATCAGGAAGCCGGCTATCCCACGGATATTGCGTTGCTCTTCAGGCGGGAACCGTCTGGCTTCGGCACACGCCAACATATGAGGAATGGCGGATGGCCAGAACCAGTGGCCAGCCCAGAACATTGGAGCTGCAGGGTCCAGAATGGCAATAGCCCGCGTCACGACCATCGTCGTCGGGTCTACGGCTTTGTTTCCGCTGGATGGCAAAAACGCAATCCCAGCCTGTTCGATCAAGCTCGACATAACTGACAGTTCCAGTTCGCGGTGTAACCACTGACTGACGATCTTTCGTTGAAGCAGAGACAGGAATTCATTGGGGTATTTCCCGGCATACCATGCCAGTGCCCGTGGCGTTCTGACCTCCGCCCCCCCAATGACCAGAGGCGAGCGCGCGGGAATATCAGACCGGATCGAAAACAGCTTGCTCGGCGCAATGGTTATAAGGTCATTGGGAGAAGGTCGGTTCTCGGGCCTGTCAGACAGCATGGCCTCCAGAAGGGAGACCAGGCCCGCGGGAACGTTATGTCCCTGCATGTAGGCCTCGGCAGAGCCCACTTCAAAACGTCGCTGTAGAATTTCTTTATCTGACAGGTCCCTCAGGGGCAGTTCCCCGATGCAAAGGGAGAGAACCAGTACACCCAATGAGAAGATGTCGCAGGCAATCGTCCCTGCCCCACGGGCCGTTGGATGACAAACTGCCGAAGACAACGGTTCAAACAGGACAGGCTGCGCTTCTGCATTGCAGGCAACCCCAAGCGGGCCAACCACCACCTGATGAAGCCCCTGTCCAACAAACAGATTATCCGGACGAATTCCACGACAGGTCAGCCCCATAGATGAGAGCTTCTCAAGAGCATCGGCAATAGGGCGTATAACCCCATCAATGATCTGGCTTTCAGACCAGACGCCAAGATTGTCTTTCAAGGACGGTCCGGGAGGGTGCGGACATAGCACCCAAAGCGAACCTTCATGATATTCATGGGCATGCAGCCCAATGACACTCTCATGTCGGAAAAACATAAGATCAGAAAAATGGGGGGACGGCATGGACGGTGCCAGAGCCAGCCAGGTTGAACCTGTGGCCGTAACGTCCTGAGCCACCCAGGCAGGACAGCCGCTGAGATCAGGTTGTTTCTGGCGCGTGTTCACCAGATAACGGTCTGCGATCAGCAGTTCGGGGCTGTCAGCTCCCTGAGTGTAATCCATGTCCGTTCCATCAAATTCCTGTCTGACATTATGTGCCAAACAGGAATTGAGGCTTCGTTAACGGACCGGCTGATTCCCGTTCAGGAAAAACTCAGTCTTCGAACGGGTCACGCATCAGGATCGTGTCATCACGCTCCGGGCTGGTGGACAGCAGCGTAACCGGAGCTTCAATCAGCTCTTCAATGCGACGAACATACTTGATGGCCTGTGCCGGCAGCTCACCCCACGAACGGGCGCCCGCTGTGGTTTCCTGCCAGCCCGGCATCGTCTCATAAATCGGCTTTACGCGAGCCTGTGCACCCGGAGCGGATGGGAAGGTATCGATCTTCTTGCCGTCCAACTCATAGCCAACGCAGATCGAAATTTCTTCCAGACCGTCCAGCACGTCCAGCTTCGTCAGAGCAATACCCGTGACGCCACCAACGCGGGCTGCACGGCGCAGCATGACAGCATCGAACCAGCCACAACGACGCGGACGGCCAGTGACCGTACCGAACTCATGACCACGCTCACCGATCGTCCGGCCAACATCATCGAACAGTTCGCTCGGGAACGGACCTTCGCCGACGCGGGTTGTGTAGGCCTTGGCAATACCGAGCACGAAGCCGATGGAAGCCGGGCTGACACCACTGCCAGATGCAGCAACGGCAGCAACCGTGTTGGAGCTTGTCACGAACGGATAGGTGCCGTGATCGACGTCCAGCATGACCGCCTGCGCGCCTTCAAACAGGATACGACGGCCAGCACGGCGCGCTTCGTCCAGACGGTCCCAGACCGGGCATGCGAAAGACATCAGACGCGGTGTGAATTCCGTCAGGAAGTCCTTGAGTTCTTCCTTCGTGAAGGTCGCAGCACCCAGACCCGCCAGCAGCGTGTTGTGATGCAGAAGCACTTCGTCCAGCTTCCAGTCCAGCGTCTCGGGCTCGGCCAGATCACAGACGCGAATGGCGCGACGGGCAACCTTGTCTTCGTAAGCCGGGCCGATACCGCGGCCAGTCGTGCCGATCTTGCGATCCCCACGAGCAGCTTCACGCGCACGATCCAGCGCACCATGTACCGGCAGGATCAGCGGGGCATTCTCAGCAATCCAAAGCGTTTCCGGCGTGACCTTCAGGCCCTGCGCCGTCACGCGGTCAATCTCGGACATCAGCGCCTTCGGATCGATGACGACGCCATTGCCGATCACGCCAATCTGGCCACGCACGAGACCCGATGGCAGCAGCGACAGCTTGTAGACCTGATCGCCGACAACCAGCGTATGACCGGCGTTGTGACCACCCTGGAAACGGACAACGATATCAGCGCGGCTGGCAAGCCAGTCCACGATCTTGCCTTTACCCTCGTCCCCCCACTGGGTTCCGATCACGGTGACGTTGGACATGAGCTGGCTTCCTCGACTTGGTATGCAGAGCAGAAATTAGAAAAAACTGGGGGTCAGAGCGCGTGCGCTGCGCCATTCCGCCAGACATGGGTGCAACGCAGATGGCGCGCTTCGGCATCAGGCTCTGCATCTACTTCAAGTGCAGAAACCGTCGCAAAACCTTGAGCATGGAGGGCTGCCATGGCCTCATCCTCCAGCCGAACGGGCACATAGCACCGCGGACGGGACGGCGGCACAGGAGCCGCACGCAACAGCGCCTGCGGACGCAACGTCAAACCACAGGCTGGCTCCTGACCCGCAATATACCGTCCACCACGACCCAGCTCTTCACGCGAGGTGGTGGAAAAGACCGTGATGCATAGTCCGGTATGATACTGCCATCCCCGGAAATCCACGGGATCTACCGTCAAACGCAAGGACGGTGCGCGCTCGCGAATAGCGGCAACGGAGGCAACCAGACGCTCGAAATGCGGACGGACGGACGCCGGAAAATCAAGAGAAGCGAGCAGATCAAGCGCGCGACTGGCAGGACCTGCGGCCTGAAGCATGACCGCCAGAGTGTCCGCTATTGAGCCGCCAAGTTCAGCAACAGAGGCTGCATCCTTGCGGTTCAGCGCCTGAATCAGATCTTCCCGGTCCGCTTCAGGAATAGCAGTCTCGATCAGGCCCAGAGCCAGAGCTGGCATCGAGAGGTCGAAGGACACACCCTTGA
Organism: Gluconobacter sp. P5H9_a; assembly: GCF_018812085.1. Classification (NCBI taxonomy): domain Bacteria; kingdom Pseudomonadati; phylum Pseudomonadota; class Alphaproteobacteria; order Acetobacterales; family Acetobacteraceae; genus Gluconobacter; species Gluconobacter sp. P5H9_a. The sequence continues at coordinate 46,475 of NZ_JACRVW010000014.1, read as the reverse complement.
TGCCCAGTTCCTCAAGTGCTCTGGCGCCCAGCGCCACCACTTCAGCATCAGCCTGTGCAGAATCCGGGCCAATCAGTTCGATACCAGCCTGGGAAACCTGACGGTCAGCTTCACGTCCTGGCGTGCCGATGACGATACAGCTTCCGGAATAGGAGAGACGCAGCGGGCGCGGTGCATCCTGAAGGCGGACACTGGCGATACGGGCAATCTGCGTCGTCATGTCTGGCCGAAGAGCCATCATACGATGAGAGCTTGGGTCCATCAGACGGAACGTCTGAGTGGAGAGCGCACCGCCTGAACCGTTCAGAAGGGAGGTTTCAAACTCCAGCATAGGCGGACGTACACGCTCATAGCCATGCCGGGAAAAGGCTTCCATGACGCAGGCAATGCCTCGCGCCTCAGCTTCGGCTTCACCCGGCAGAAGGTCGGAGAAGCCAGACGGCAGAAGGGCAGCGCTCGGGGTCTCGGAATACAGGCTCATGCAGCAAACTCCTCGCGCGTGCACTCATACGCCCAGTCCAGCCACGGAAGGAGAGCCTGAATATCCGCTGCATCAACGGTGGCTCCTCCCCAGATCCGCAAACCAGCAGGGGCGTCTCGATAAGACGCGAGGTCATAGCCTGCACCTTCCTGTGCGACCAGCCCGGTCAGGTGCTTGACGGCCTTGGCCCGAGCTTCAGGCGACAGTGCCTCGAACCAGGGTGCTACGATTTTGAGGCAAATTGACGTGCAGGACCGCGTTGCAGGATCGGACGCAAGAAAGGACACCCAATCCGTCTTTTCCACCCATTCCGCTACGACGGCCAGACTGGCTTGCGAGCGCGCCTTGAGAGCAGGGAGACCACCCGCAGACTCTGCCCACCGCAAACCATCCAGCGCATCTTCGACGCACAGCATGGAGGGCGTGTTGATGGTATCCCCTTCGAACACAGCCTCCAGCAGACCTTTCTTTCCCGTCAGACGGAAAATTTTGGGCAGCGGACGTGGGGCAGCCTCTGTCAGACGAGCGGCAGCACGGGGGCTGATGGCCACCATGCCGTGAGCAGCTTCACCGCCGAGGGCCTTCTGCCAGGACCACGTGACAACATCCAGACGATCCCACGGAAGGTCCATGGCGAAAGCAGCGGATGTTGCATCACAGATGATCAAACCGTCATGCTCGACGGGAATAGCCTCTGCATTCGGAATGCGAACGCCTGACGTTGTACCGTTCCAGGTCAGGACGACATCGCGGGACCAGTCCACAGCCGCCAGATCCGGAAGCTCTCCATAAGGAGCGTCCAGCACGCGGAGATCTTCGATTTTCAGAACGTCCCGCAGATCCTGCGCCCATGTTCCGGAAAAACTTTCAAAAGACAGCACATCCATGCCGCGCTCACCGGCGATGGCCCAGAGAATCATCTCAACCGCACCGGTGTCCGAAGCCGGAACAACAGCCAGACGCCAGTCTGCGGGAATGCCTAGGATATTTTTTGAGCGGGTGATGACTTCCTTCAGGCGCGCACGGCCTTCAGGGGCACGATGTGACCGTCCCAGCAGGGCCTGATCCAGAGCCGAGAGGGACCAGCCAGGGCGTTTTGCGCACGGACCAGAGGAAAAGAACGGGCGGGAAGGTCTGACAGTCGGCTTGGACATGCTCGTTCCGGGCTAAACGGTCCTCGGGTGCAGCCAGACTGGTGCGCCCGGTTTGTGGTGCGAGAGGGGGGATTCGAACCCCCATGCCTTTCGGCGGTCGATTTTGAGCCGACTGCGTCTACCGTTCCGCCACTCTCGCGCGAACGGCCCAGACCCTAGTGCATTCCTGAGCAAAGGACCAGACCGTGAAAAAAAAATCCCAAACCGTGGAAAATCAGAGACCCAGCATCAAAAACAGATTCTGGATCGCAGCGCCAGAGGCTCCTTTGCCCAGATTGTCGAGACGCGCGGTCAGAACTACTTTTTCTCCCTGCGCATTGCCGTGCACACGGAGCTCCATGTTGTCCGTATTGGCCAGCGCATCTGCCAGGAGTTTGGGTTCAGACGGCAGAACCCGCACATGGTCACACCCGCGATAAGCTTTTTCAAGCGTTGCCTCCAGATCACGCGGCGTCGGATGGCCGGGCAGATCCGCAAGGTGAAGCGGGATGGACACAATCATGCCCTGCGGGAAGTGCCCGACGGACGGCACGAACACAGGCTGGCGCGTCAGGCCGGAATAGTGCTGGATTTCTGGAAGATGTTTGTGTTCCAGCGTCAGCCCGTAAAGAAAGAATGCCGGGCCGCCATCCCGTTCATGCGCCTTGATCGCGGAGCGCCCTGCCCCACTGTAACCCGAAACAGCATTGATGGAGATGGAGTGGTCTGCCGGGACAAGTCCAGCGCGAACCAGCGGCCGCAAAAGTGCAATTGCACCCGTCGGATAACAGCCAGGATTCGCAACATGGGTCGCACCACGGATCAGGGCGCCCTGATCTTCATCCAGTTCCGGCAGACCATAAACCCAGCCATCGGCAATCCGGTGTGCCGTACTGGCATCCAGAATACGGACGTTCAGACCCTCTGCCAGAGCAACAGTTTCACGCGCGGCGTCATCTGGCAGACAGAGAATGGCAATATCTGCCTGTGCCAGCAGGGCGCGCCGTGCCTCAGCGTCTTTGCGCAGAGCCGGATCAATCGATAGCAGTTCCAAGCCGTAATTTTCGGGCAGGGCCTCGATACGCTGGCGTATGCCCAGCCCCGTGGTTCCTGCTTCTCCGTCGATAAAGATCCTGGCCATGTATTTAAAATCCGGTCTGCAAAAAATGTCCGGCCTGTCCAAGCAGCCGGGCTGGCCTTCTTATCGCGTTACCCTTGGTGCTGTCATCCCGTGAGAGCGGTTCGTGCGCTCTGTGCTTTCTGTCTGTGCAACGAAAGAGTATGCTTTTGGGTCAGGCCAGACGCCAGATCATTACCCAGGAGCTGTTATGACCCAGACCCACCCCGTCCGTCAGATTGACCGCCTTCTGGACATCATGAAGCGCCTGCGCGACCCGCAGAGCGGTTGCCCGTGGGACGTGGCACAGACACCCGAAACCATTGCGCCCTTCGCTATAGAAGAAGCGTATGAGGTGATGGATGCCATCGCCCGGGATGACAGTGATTCCTTGCCGGATGAACTTGGGGATCTGCTGCTACAAGTCGTATTCCAAGCGCAAATGGCTGAAGAAAAGGGGCAATTTGACTTCGAAACCGTTGCTGGAAAGATCGCTGACAAGATGGTCCGCCGCCATCCCAACATCTTCAGCGATGTAGAACACGACGAAGACCTGTGGGAACGCACGAAAGAAACCGAGCGCCACGCCAAAGCAGAATATGGCGCACTCGCTGGTGTGGCCCAGCACCTGCCTGCCCTGGTCAGAGCCGCCAAGCTGTGCCGCCGTGCAGCTCGCGTCGGGTTCGACTGGGATGATGCGTCGGGCGTGTTGGAAAAGGTGCAGGAAGAAATCGGCGAACTTAAAGCCGAACTGGACGGAGACCGGGATCGGATCGAAGACGAACTCGGGGATGTCCTGTTCACTGTCGCCAGTCTGGCACGCAAGCTGGGCATTGACCCGGAAGCCGCATTGCGCCGCAGCAACCGGAAATTTACGCGCCGTTTCGAAGCCATGGAAGCCAGCCTGGCCTCTGAGGGTAAAACAATGGGCGAGCAAAATCTGGAAACGCTGGAAACGCTTTGGCAGACGGTCAAAAAACAGCCGGGGATGCGCTGATCGTTACCCGCTCATCTTCCTCAATTTTACCTCGCCCCTAAGGATACTTTGATATGGACCTCCAGATTTCAAGCCGCAAAGCTCTTGTTCTCGGCGCCTCTTCCGGCCTGGGCCGGGGCGTTGCGGAGGCACTGGCGGCAGAAGGGGTCCATATCGTTCTGGCTGCGCGCGCCAGTGACAGACTGACAGACGCGGCAACAGCCATTGCCAGTCAGCACGGCGTTCAGACTGTGGCGCTACCGGTTGATCTGTCGAACAGCGCCTCCGTTGAGGAATTCGTTCAGGCCATCCGCACGCAGCATCCGGATATTTCCATTCTTGTAAACAATACCGGCGGCCCCTCCCCGTCAGGTGTTGAAGGCATTTCCATAGACACATGGAAACAGCAGTTTGAGACCATGGTTCTGAGCCTGTTCAGAATTACGGATGCGGTACTGCCCGGTATGAAGGAGCGCCAGTGGGGGCGCATCCTTACCATCGCGTCGGCTGTTGTGGTTGAGCCGAATATCAGGCTCGGCGTCTCCGTCACATTACGCTCGGCACTTGCGGGCTGGTCCAAGACGCTTGCGACGGAAGTGGCCCCCTATGGCGTGACGGTCAACATGCTTCTGCCCGGCCATATCACAACAGATCGAACCCATTTCCTGGCAGAGGCCGAAGCCCGCAAGACGGGCAAAACACCGGAGGCCGTTCAGGCGGAAAAAGCCCGCAATATCCCCGCTGGACGTTACGGCACTGTCGAGGAGTTCGGCGCAACTGCGGCTTTTCTCTCCAGTACGGCTGCTGCCTATATAACCGGCAGCATGATCCGTATTGATGGCGGCGCACTGAAGTCGATCTGAAACAGTCGGGCGCAAAAGAACGTCCTATTTTCTTTTTTAGGAAACTGCGCTCCCCCGTGCGGGATTAATCCTTTCGGTTACCCCAAAGGAAAAATTCCATGCCGCCTACGTTGCGACGCAGTTCGTTCCTGCCCCTTGTGACGGGCATCTTGCTCGTTCTGCTCGGCCTAGGGTTGGCTTTACCCGGTCTGTGGTTAATTGGGCTGGGAGGCTCTTTCTACTACGCCATTGCAGGCGTTCTCATGGTGGCATCCGGCGTTCTGATGATCCGGCTGCACCCCGGCGCTTCCGCAGTTTATACAGGGCTCCTGCTTTATACGCTTGTCTGGGCACTTGGGCGCGTTGGCCTTGATGGCTGGCGCCTTCTCCCGCCTCTCGCCCTGCCCGCAGGAATGGGCCTGTGGGTGTTCAGCCCCTGGATTACAGGGCGACTACTCCAGGGCACGGAGCGTCGCTCCTTCGGCAAACCCGTTATTGCAGGCGGCATGGCATTCTGCGCGGCACTGTTTGTCTTCGTGTTTGCCTGCGGATGGCACATTACCGCATCACGCGACCAGCAGTTCAATCCGTTCCCCGGGGAGACCGGTGCGACCCTTCCGGGCGCAGACCAGCAGGCTGCCAATGACTGGCAGTTCTACGGTGGCACTCCGGCAGGAGACCGCTTTGCCATGCCAACCCAGATCAACGCTTCCAACGCACACGACCTGAAAGTGGCGTGGGTCTATCACAGCAAGGATCTGCCACGCGCTGGCGAGAACTCCCGCGGGCGGGAATTCAGCTTTGAAGCAACCCCAATCAAAATCGGCAACCGGCTGTTTTTCTGCACGCCGCACCGAGATGTCGTGGCGCTGGATGCAACATCGGGAAAGGAAATCTGGCGATATTCGCCGGGTGGGGAATTCGGCAAGAACATCTATCAGGCCTGCCGTGGCGTATCCTACGTCAATGCGCCCGGAACGGACTGTGCCCATCGCATCGTCTCAACAAATTCCAGCTCCCCTCCAACCTTGTTTGAAGTCGATGCAGACACGGGAAAACTCTGTGAAAGCTTTGGCAATCGTGGCGTTGTGGATCTCCGGGGTGGGATGGGTGCCATTCCGCCCGGCTTTCACTTCATCACATCCCCACCCATGGTGCTGCATAACCGCATCATGACAAGTGGCTGGGTCTATGATGATCAGACGGTTGGAGAGCCTTCCGGCGTTATTCGTGGCTTTGATGCTATTACGGGCCAACTGGCCTGGGCCTGGGACATGGGTCGCACACCAGCCAACAAACCTCTCGATCCCGGCGAAGTCTTTACCCGTGGCACTGCCAATGGCTGGGGCGTCTATACGGCCGATGCCGGGCTGAACATGGTTTACGTCCCGCTCGGGATTGCCACGCCTGACTATTTCGGTGGCAAGCGCCGGAACTTTGACGAGAAGTATGACAGCTCTCTCGTAGCGCTGGACATCACGACGGGCGAAGAGCGCTGGCATTTCCAGACCGTTCATCATGATCTGTGGGATTTTGACCTCCCGGTTGGCCCATCTCTGGTGGATCTGCCGGATGCCCATGGCACTCTTACCCCCGCACTGGTGCAAACAACCAAGCAGGGCGAACTCTTCGTGCTGGATCGTCGGACGGGCGCCCCATTCTACCGTGTTCAGGAAATACCAGTGCCTGCAGGAAATACCCCGGGCGAACATTATTCACCAACGCAGCCTCTCTCCTCAGAGCTGCCAAATCTGCGCCGACCTAATCTGACGGAAGACGATATGTGGGGCGCGACCCCATATGATCAGATGTTCTGCCGCATTGCCTTCCGCTCCATGCGATACAAGGGCCTCTTCACACCACCGAGCCAGCAGGGCACCGTAGGCTTTCCAGCATTTGATGGTGTGGCAGACTGGTATGGTGGCACCATCGATCCGACGCATGGTGTCATGTATATCAACACCACGTTCATTCCGTTCCTGATGACGCTGGTACCGCAGGAAAAAGCTCTAGCCAAAGGGCTCTATAAATCCTGGCATGACTGGGCACAGCCTTATCCAGAGCCTGTTTTCACAAACAACCCACAGCATGGCCTGCCCTTCGCGGCCATCGTAAAGCCATGGCTTGGTCCGTTTGGTGCCCCCTGCCTCGCACCGCCATGGGGCAAAATGCAGGCCATTGATCTTGTTCACCGTCGGGTCATCTGGGAGCGAGCTTTGGGCACAACGAAGAATGTTGGCCCGACGAACATGCTGCGGATGCCCGTTGGCCTCCCCACCAGTGTCTTTTCCATGGGCGGCAGCGTGACCACACCGAATGGTCTGGTGTTCATGGGCGCATTGGCGGATCAAAGCTTTCATGTTCTTGATGGGCATGACGGCCATACGCTTTTCAAGACAGAACTGGACGCCGGCGGCAATGCCACGCCGCTGACCTATATGGGCGAAGACGGCCGGCAATATGTCGTGCTGGCTGTAGGTGGCCATGGCGGGCTAAAAACGCGCAACAGCGATGAAGTCGTGGCCTTTGCATTACCCAAAGCCCCATGAACATACTGTCTTCCTGCCATCAGGGCAGGAAGACAGCACACTTATTCCGTGAAGGTTGTCTGGACCGGCAATACGGGAACCGGCACATCCTCTGCCCGCAGCTACACGCGCAATTACGATATTACCGCACCGGGCAAGCCCAGGATTGAAGGGTCATCCGACCCTTCTTTTCGCGGAGACCCTGCCCGATGGAATCCTGAAGATCTGCTTCTGGCATCCCTGTCAGCCTGTCACAAACTCTGGTTTCTGGGGCTCTGTGCGCAGGCAGGCATCGTCGTTACGGCATACGAAGACCATGCCACCGGCGAAATGGAAGAAGAACGCACCGGCGCCGGGCAGTTCACGTCCGTAACGCTTCATCCCCGCGTCACCCTGTCCGCCACGTCAGACGCCGAGAAAGCACTGGACTTGCATCATAAGGCGCACGACATGTGCTTTATCGCACGATCGGTCAATTTTCCGGTCATGAACGAGCCTGTTATCGTTCATGAGGGCGAACAGGACGTCTGAAACGCATCCTCCTCGACGGGTCGAAGCCAAAAAAATTGCCTTTTGACCGAAAAGATGCGCCGGGCTGGCTGGTCCGGCGTTTTCATGTTGGCTGAACCTGCTAGAGAGCATCCCATGACGGATGAACTCGCCACGTTCGATTTCGAACTGCCCCGCGACCATATTGCGACCGAACCCGCCAGACCGCGTGACAGCGCAAAGCTGCTGCATGTGCGTTCCGGTCATGCGCCTGATCTTCGGATCATACGCGATCTGCCCGGCCTGCTACGGGAAGGCGATCTGCTGATTGCCAACAATACAGCCGTGATCCGTGCCCAGCTTTCCGCCACGCGCGGTGAGGCGAAAATCGGCATCACGCTGGACCGGATTCTGGCGGACGGAAGCTGGCATGCGCTCGCCCGCAACTCCCGCAAGCTGAAGCCGAACGATACGCTGAACTTTGGCAATGATCCGGTCACGGCATCCGTCGTGGAAAATGAAGGCGATGGTGCCGTGAGCATCCGCTTTTCCGTCGAAGGGGATGCGTTCGATGCATTCCTTGAGCGCGTCGGAGCATTGGCCCTGCCGCCCTATATCGACCGTCCTTTCGGGCCGACCGTGCAGGATGACAGCGATTACCGGACGATCTTTTCCGAGCATCGCGGGGCTGTGGCGGCTCCCACTGCTGGTCTGCATTTCACGCCGGATTTGCTGGCCGCGCTCGACGCAAAAGGCATCCAGCGCCGGACGCTGACGCTGCATGTCGGTGCTGGCACGTTCCTGCCCGTCCGATCCTCCATCGCCGAGCATCGCATGCATGCGGAATGGGGCGAGATCGACGCGGAGACAGCGCAGGCCATCAATGAAACACGCGCCCGTGGTGGCCGCGTTATTGCTGTCGGAACCACGTCTCTCCGCCTGCTGGAAAGTGCGGCGCAGGAAGACGGTACGGTTCAGCCCTGGCGGGGCGAGACGTCCATTTTCATCAAGCCTGGTTATCGCTTCAAGGCGGTGGACCTGCTCATGACCAATTTCCATCTGCCGCGTTCGACGCTCTTCATGCTGGTCTGCGCGTTCAGCGGCACCGACACCATGCGTGAGGCCTATGCCTACGCCATCGCCAACGAACTGAGGTTCTATTCCTACGGCGATGCCTGCCTTCTGGAGCGAGCACCATGACCGAACAGGCCACAAAGATGACGTGGGTTCCGGAAGCAACCTGCGGACAGGCCCGTGCCGGCCATCTACACACCCGTCACGGCACCGTCCCGACCCCGACCTTCATGCCGGTTGGCACAGTTGGCACCGTGAAGGGCATGACCATGGATGCCGTTCGCTCCACGGGCGCAGGCATTGTTCTGGGCAACACCTACCATCTGATGCTGCGCCCCACGGCGGACCGCGTGCAAAAGCTGGGCGGTTTGCACAAAATGATGGACTGGTCCGGCCCGATCCTGACGGATTCCGGCGGGTTTCAGGTCATGTCTCTTGGTGCGCTCCGCAAGCTTGATCAGGACGGCGTGACGTTCCAGTCCCATATTGATGGCAGCAAGCATCGCCTGTCTCCTGAGATCTCAACTGAGATCCAGTACAAGCTGGACGCCACGATCAGCATGGCGTTCGATGAGTGCCCGGCCCTCCCCTCCACGCCGGAAGCGCTCCGCAAATCCATGGAACTCTCCATGCGCTGGGCAGCCCGCTCCCGTGAGGCGTTCGTGGCACGTGAGGGCTATGGCCAGTTCGGCATCGTACAAGGTGGCACCGAGCGAGGCCTGCGCGAATATTCCATCAAGGCGCTGACGGAGATCGGCTTCGAAGGCTATGCGATCGGCGGTCTGGCGGTGGGTGAAGGTCAGGAACTTATGTTCTCGACCCTCGATTTCACAACGCCAATGCTTCCGCAGGACAAGGCGCGCTACCTGATGGGCGTTGGTACGCCGGACGATCTGCTGGGGTCGGTCATGCGTGGTGTGGACATGTTCGACTGCGTGATGCCCTCGCGTGCTGGCCGTACGGCGCGAGCTTATACGGAGCGCGGCTACATCAACCTGCGCAACGCACGCTTTGCTGAAGACACGCGCCCGCTGACACCGCATGACGACAGCCCGATGGCCGGTCGTTACACCCGCGCTTATCTACATCACCTGTTCCGTGCTGGCGAGATGCTCGGCCCGATGCTGCTGACATGGCACAATCTGGCCTACTACCAGCGCCTGATGCGGCAGATCCGTGCCGCTATCGTGGACGGTACTTTGAACGAGCTGGCGATCAAACTACGCGAGGACTGGTCCAAGGGAGACTGGACCGAAGACGAATGGCCCATGCCCTCTCTCGCTTTGTAAGTTTTCATTCTGATCCTGTTCCAATAATGTGTTTCCCCAACGACCTTCGGCTTTTGGGGAATACGGATTTGAAACGCTTTAATGCAGGCCTGGCTTTTGCCGGGCTTCTCTGTGCGGGCAGCGCTCTGGCTGCGCCCCATAAGGAAGAAATCAAGGTTCTTGTTGTTGCCAACTGGGAAGTCGGCGCAGACAAGGGCGATGAGCCAGGCGAATATCAGGACTGGGTGGAGCGTCTCCATCTTGACGAAGAGCGCCCCATTCGTGGCGTACAGGAAAAGCTCCGCCGCAATGCGGATGGCGTTTATGGCATCGCCCTGAAAAGCGGCAGCATTGACCTGCACGCTCTTGCCCTCGATCCGCATTACGATCTGACGCACACCTACTGGATTTTCACCGGCATTTCTGGCGTGAACCCGAACGTCGCATCCGCGGGTAGTGTGGCCTGGGCACGCTGGGTTGTAGATGGAGACGCATTGCGGGAAATCGATGACCGCACCGTTCCAAAAGGCTGGCCGTATGGTCTGTACGCCATCGGGGCCGACAAGCCGGATACGCTGCCAGCCAACGCAAACCATTATGGCTCTGTCACGGATGTGGCGGAACTCAGCAAGGCGTATCCGCTCAATCAGGGTCTGGCGAACTGGGCCTTCAACCTGAGCAAGAACACTCCGATGGCAGACGATCCCGCCATTGCCGAGCGCCGGAAGGCCTGGAAAGGCTTCCCCAACGCCCAGAAGCCGCCGATGCTCATCATGGGTGAGACGCTTGGGGCGCTTCGTTACTGGCACGGCCCGTCCCGCAACGAGTGGGCGGAAAAATGGGTCAAGCTGTGGACGAAGGATCAGGGCCAGTTCGTCATGACCAATGAGGAAAGCCAGACGTATCAGCTCGATATGCGAACACTGGCTCGTCTGGGATATGTCGATCTGAACCGCGTCATGGTTCTGCGCTCAGGAAGCAATTTTGACATGCCGCCTCCGGGCGTACCGATTACCGAGAGCATCGGCGACGAAGCACCCGGCCAGAAACTCGCGTTCGACAACAACGAGCGTGCCGGTGAGCCAGTTGTCCATGAACTGATCGCACATTGGGCAACGTACCGGACGCATATTCCCGGCCAGAATTAATTCATCACATTGGTTTTTACGTCATGACCCTCGAACACTCGACGTCAACGCAGCGTTAGTACCGCTATTATGACGGGGAGAAGGCTGGGTCATGACAGGTTTTTTCGACCTGACCGCAAGAGGCTTTATCGGTGAAGGTCGGCTTCAGCTCGAAGAACTGGTGCTGGCATTCATCCTGTCCTCGCTTGTCGGGCTGGAGCGGGAACTTCGGCAAAAGAGCGCAGGACTGAGAACTCACACGCTTGTCGGGGTCTCGGCTGCCCTGTTCATGCTGATCTCAAAATACGGTTTTATGGATATCCTGGCGCCCGGCAGAGTCGTTCTGGACCCGTCACGCGTGGCCGCTCAGGTCGTTTCCGGAATCGGCTTTGTGGGCGGTGGCGTGATTTTCATGCGCCGGGATATCGTCCGGGGCCTGACAACAGCAGCCTCCATCTGGTTTACAGCTGCGTTGGGCATGGCTTGTGGTGGTGGCCTCATTCTACTGGCGCTGGCAACGACCGGGGCACATTTTATCGTCATGGTGCTGTATCCGCGCCTCCTGAAACGCCTTCCCAACACACGGGAACGCACCTCGGAGCTTGCGATACAGTATCGAGAGGACATGGTGCAACCAGTTCTGACATGCATGATAGAACTGGGTTTTTCCCTCGATAGCCTTACCTTCAGCAATGCGGATGCCAATCCCGGAAACATCACGACGATGACTGTCCGGATCCGTGGGAAACGTGCAATTTCCCACGGTATTACGGCCTTAGCGGCACTCCCCGGAGTTCAGGGCGTACACCTCTTGCCCTCAGATAAAAGGCAGTAGGTTCTTACAAGGCGTGTGGCATTGTCTTCTCATACTTATCCCAGTGGGTCGCCAGTTCACGTACGACGACACTTCCCACCGTATAAGCAGCCTCGACCGACGGAATGAACGCGGAATAACTGCCCTCGTGAGCTTCTTCCGCCAATAGTTCAGCGGCCGTCTGACCGGGATACTGCATGTCGAAATTACTGGTCGTGCGCAGGATCAACGCACGCTGTGGATCAACACGCCCTGCCTTGGCCTGTGCGGCAAGTGCCTGACAGAACGCAACGTCTTCTTCTGCCGTCGTGGCGAGCGTACCCTGATTATCCGTCCAGTAACGAACCCAGCGCTCAGCCCAGGCATTCATCTTCTCACCAGCCCAGAACGTCTCGCCGGAAATGGTATCCCCCACCATCACAGACGGTGCTTTCAGGGCTTCCGGATACCCCTTATAGCGGGCACGGGACGCCTGAAGGCCCGGCGTATCTGGCAGGCTCATGTTTTTCGTCAGGCCATAAGCCCACTGCACGAGCTCTGGATTGAACGTGTAAACCATGTCTCCGCTAACAGAATGAAGCGGCGGCCGTGGCTTTTCATCCGGAACACTACCCTGAACAGGCGTAAAGCCATCAGGCCAGGACTTCGGGATCTCTCGCGGATCAATCAGATGTGACAGACCACCATTGATCACACGTGGTGCCCAAATGGCAGACCCGACCGTTCCGAACTTCGGATCGACACCACCGATCCCGGCCAGAACGAAATAGGCGTGCTTCAGATCAAAGCGTGGATCAAGGACGAGCGCCGTGATGGCGGACGCCATGTGCTCCGGCCCTTCCCCGGACGCGATACCCAGAACATGCAGTTCCGGATTGTAGTGCATGACATCATGGTCCGTACCGGGCGCAGGAATTTCCTGCGAGAGCGGGAGCTTCTCAACCCAGTTCTGGTACTCGCCCGGCGTGTCTCCCGTGTCCTTGCCAAGTTCGAAGGTCGTCACCACAACCACTCGCACAGGAATAGGCCGCGTTTTGGCAGATGCGCTGGAGACGCTGCCTGAAACTGCGAGGACGGACAGGGCAGTCGCCCCAAGAAGGGTTTTCAGGCGGGTCATTGATAAAGGCTTTCGTGTGGAGCAGAGGTTTCAAAAGCGGCAAACCGCGATTCAAGCTGCCACTGAAGGCTGGCTTTCTCGCTGGTTTTCAACAGATCAGCACAAGGGCCGCTCGCAGGCTGAGAGGAAGACGCGGTCTGGCAGGCTGCAACAGGCTTGCCAACCTGATGGTTGTCCCAAAGGCTCTGTCCCGGAATAAACGCATATTCCAGACCCGTCCGGGACATCTGTTTCAGGTCCGCATAGCTCAGATTGTAGGTTTGAGCGGCCCGGACATATTCCTGCGTCAGATCACCACGGGAGACGCCTTCGTCATCCGTTGAAAGCGCAACGGGAACCCCGGCCCGGCGGTAGAGCGGCAGCGGGTGCTCAGCACCCTTCACGTTCAGGATCTCGTCATTACTCGTCAGGTTAATTTCCACCATGACGTGCTTCTTAGCCATCTCGGCCAGCAGCCCGGTAACATCATCTTCCGATGCGATATCGACGCCATGGCCGATGCGCTTGGCACCAGCGATTTCGATGGCTTCCCGAATGTGATGCTTCAGGCCTTCAGGCGGAACGAGCTTGCCAGTCAGTTCACCAGCATGAAGGCTGAGGTTCACACCCGGATAAACCTGCGAAAGAAATCTGAACATATGCATATGCAGGGTGTAATCCCGCATGGCGATGGCATCATCTTCTGGTGCAACAATATTAAGGCCGACAAATCGGGGATCGGCCTTTACGACAGCATATCCGGCATCAAGCTGCGCATAGACAGCTTGGGGCGGCAGTGTGCGAAGAACCTGAAACAGGTAATGAACACTGACACCGCAGCCTGGATGAGCGTCCGCCGTGCCGCATTTCAGAACCTTCTGTGCCTGCTTGTCCATGGCATCCGTCTCCTGACGGGCCTGCGTGACAAGCGCCGGGATTTCAGCCTCCAGCGTTTTATGAGCGGCGGCAAAATCCTCACCATTCATCGGATGCTTGAAACCTGCATGGATCATCGCTGGAAGCGCCGGGGAGATCATGGGCTCGATATAGGTGATATGATCGTGAGCGGCGCGATCCATGACTTCTGCCAGCATGTCCCCCTGATGAGCTGCGTCGATCGCTCCAAAATGCTGAAAAGCCGCAAAGAAGTGGTCATGACCTGAACGGTCAGAAGGAGACGGCGTGAAGTCCCGCATGGACATGGCGTCAATCAGGCGGTTTTCTGCATCCGGGTTTCCCGCCAAAGCAGCGGCTGGCATCTCCCCATCTTTAGGATGCGGGCAGGCATGGCTCAGGATCTCAAGGCTTTTGAGAGAAACGCACAACCCGTCCCGGGCGGCCCAGTCCAGCATGTTTTCTGCGTAGATTGCCCCTACGAGATGATTGTGCAGATCTGCGCCCTTTGGGAAGGCTCTCAGGAACAGCCCAAGCCGAACCGGATCATTCCGAAGGGAGTTGTAAGTCTGCTCAACAGCAGACGGAGCTTCGGCCCTTGCCAGAGGAGACAGGGCCGTCAGAGACAGGGCAGCCGCTACGAGAACGGAAGGAATGGTGCATCGCATGGTGGCACGATGCCGACTGCCCACGCCCCTGACAAGACATTTTCAGACCGTTATAAACTCTGCAACAGACCGTTCTCAGACTTCGCTTTCCAAAGTGAAGAGTCCGTCCATGACAGGGACACAGGAACCCGCGACATAGGCCTTCCCCGCCTGGGTTCTGGCTTCGAGCAGGCTCGGCCGTCCCATGTCTACACCTTGCGTAAAGGTCAGGGACAGATCGGCACCGTTTTGCAAGGTCGATAGGAATGCCACGGCGGCGACAGTTGCGCTTCCTGTTGCAGGATCTTCCGGAATACCATCAAGGGGAGAGAACATCCGTCCCTGAATGTCGCTATCTTTTTCAAAGGCATTTTCGCCAGCGTTCCGCGTATAGGCGTAAACGGAGTCCACTCCACGGGACGCAAGGAATGTGCGATGAGCAGAAATCTCACCATAGGCTCGGCGCAAAGCCTCGCGGGACGCCAGTTCGACAATCAGAAACGGCAGGCCGACCGATACGATCTGGGGAGCATGATGATCGGTGCGAATATCTTGCGGTTGAAGCCCAAGACAGGCTGCCGCGTTTTCAGGGATCATCCGGCTCCGACGTGTTATTGCTTCCGGCGCCATGAGTTCCGCCCGAATGACACGGCCGTTCTCACGCTCCAGCCGCACAGGGACCAGCCCGGCCTTTTCTTCGAACACCAGCGTTTCCGGCAGATCCCGGCCCTGCGCTTCTGCCTGCCGCGCCAGGGCAAAAGCCGTTCCGATATTAGGATGCCCGGCGAATGGCAGCTCTCCGCCTGGCGTAAAGATACGGACATGCGCTGTATGCTCTGCCTCTACTGCAGGCAGCACAAAAGTGGTTTCAGAATACCCGAACTCAATGGCGATTTTCTGCATCTGGTCGGTCGATAGTCCCGCCGCATTCAGCACGACCGCCAGAGGATTCCCCCCAAAAAGCTGGTCCGTGAAAACATCCAGGGTGACATAGGAACGACGCATAACCGGTTCTCTCATCGGAGAATGAAGACATCCCATCATGTCTGATTGGCCCCTTGGGGGAAAGATGGCGTAAACTGCTGATTCTGCTTTCCATCCATCTGCTGAGCGCATGACATCACGCCCGTCCCTCTCCCACCCCGGACGTTCCCTTGAGGAACGGATCGAGGACCATGCCCGGCATCTGGGGTTTGATGCCGTGGGCTTCTGCGCGGCGGAGCTTGGCCCGGATGTGGAAGCCGGCCTGCGCGCTTTTGTTGCCCAGGGCCATCACGGAACGATGGAATGGATGGAGACGCGCATCGAACAGCGCAGCCACCCGCAGGCCCTCTGGCCTGAAGCCCGCAGCGTCATTTCCCTCGCAGTCTGTTACGCACCCGCCGAAGACCCGGACGCAACGCTGCGTAAGCCGGATCGGGGCAATATCTCCGTCTATGCCCGTAACCGGGACTATCATGACGTCATCAAAGGGATGCTAAAGCATCTGGCGCAGTTCGTCGTGAAGCTGGGCGATGAGACTACGCAGGTGAAGGTCTTCGTCGATACGGCCCCGGTTTCGGAACGCGTTCTGGCAGAAAAGGCGCATCTGGGCTGGCAGGGCAAGCATACCTGTCTGGTGTCCCGCACCCATGGTTCCTGGCTTTTGCTGGGAGAAATCTACACGACGCTGGATTTAAGCCCGTCCGAGCCAAATGGCGGAAGCTGCGGCACCTGTACGAGTTGCCTGACCGCCTGCCCGACAGATGCTTTCCTTGGCCCCTATCGTATGGATGCGCGGCGGTGCATTTCGTATCTGACCATCGAACACAAGGGGCCGATCCCGCACGACCTGCGGGAGAAGATGGGTAACCACATCTATGGCTGTGACGACTGCMTTTCCGCCTGCCCGTGGAACCGCTTCGCCGAGGCGTCCCGCCACATCAAGCTTCAGGCCAGACCCGAACTGATTGAGCCAAAACTGGCAGAACTGGCGGCCCTCGATGACGCGGCTTTCCGCACGCTTTTTTCGGGCTCACCGGTAAAGCGCATAGGTCGCAACCGGTTTGTCCGTAATGTTCTGATCGCAATCGGCAACTCGAACGATCCTGCTCTCGTATCCTCAGCGCAGGCTCTTCAGTCTGACCCCGATCCCGATATTGCCGAAACCGCCCGCTGGGCTTTGGAGCGCCTGACATGAGTGACCTTATCAAACGCAGCCTTTCGCTCTCAGGACATCGGACGTCCGTTGCGCTTGAACCAGAATTCTGGGCAGTCCTGGATCAGATGGCTACGGAGCGGGCCTTGAGCTTTGCGGCCCTTGTTGCGTCGATTGATGCGAAACGCACACCCGACCGCCCTTTAGCTTCAGCTCTCCGTGTTGCAGCTCTCATGGATGCGCGAAAAACGGGCGACGACTGATCGGGTCACTTCGCGTTCGGAGGCAGATCCATCCAGTCAGGGTGCTTTCTCTGGATCCAGTTCAGAGCTTTCTCCATCAAACGACGGAAGAACGGAATATCTTCGGAAAGTAGCAAAATACCTACAGGAATCATCCACACACCCAGAACGGGTAGGAACGCCATGCAGCCTCCGAGCATGAACAGAATACCAGCCGGAATCCGAATCCATTTACGCTCTGGCTCCCGTAGCCAGCTCAGGGTCTTCTGCATCCATTCAGGGAGTTTGCGAATCAGGGCCTGCATCTTCTCCTCATAGTCGTCCGCCGACGAAGGCTGAGCGACAGGGAGATGCTGCGTCTGATCGGACATAACTGGGGTGACCTTATTTTTCATGATGCTCCTTCAACACCCGAAGCCTGCGGGAGATCCAGTTCTTTCTGTGAAGGGTGCATGTCCGATCTGTCATTTGCCGGTTTCCGGGACCATGCTAGATTGTCGATATGGCTATCTGGGGCAAAATGTTCGGTGGTGTTGCTGGCTTCGCAGTCGGTGGCCCGTTCGGAGCACTGATGGGAGCAGCCCTTGGGCATGCCGCCGACAGTGGCTCTCTGCTTAATCCTTCTACTGGGGGGTGGAGCGAACGCTTTCCTGCCCGAGGTCGTCCTGACCCGAACAGTGCAGCATTCTTTGGCGCTGCAAAAATTGCGGCCGCCATGGGCAAAAAAGACCAGCTTTACGCCATTGGCCTTGTGGCGCTGTGCGCAAAGCTGGCGAAGGTCGACGGGCCGGTCAATCGCTCCGAAATCAACGCGTTCAAAACCTGCTTCCAGTTTCCACCCGACAACACGCGTGAAGTTGGCATGTTGTTCGACCGCGCACGGGAGCGAACGGACGATTTTGAAATGTACGCCCGCGAGATGGGCTCAGCTTACGGAGACGACAAGGCACCGCTGGAAAACCTGATGGTGGCCCTTTTCCGGATTGCCCGTGCAGATGCTGGAGCATCCAGGGAGCTCCATCCGAAAGAAATCGATTTTCTTCAGCGTGTCCATCGTGCGTTTGGTCTGTCGTCCGGAGCATGGACACGGGCAGAAAGTGGCGACAGCCGTGCCGCCAGCACTGGCGAGCCAGACGCCTATCGCGTTCTCGGCATCACGCGTACAGCGTCTGACAAGGAAGTCCGCGTTCGGTGGCGCACGCTCATCCGCGAGTATCATCCGGATGTTATTGCTCAGAAACCCATGACGGATCTGGAGCGCAAGCGTGCCCAGGAACGCGTGGCCCGGATCAATGCCGCCTGGGACCGCATCAAACGAGACCGCCAGCTTTAACCTCACAGGTCTGACGATCATATCGACCCGCACGGCGATATTTCTCCAGCCACGACACCCGTACGGGACAGAGTAGGCATAGCCCATCAAGAAAAAAACCGCCTCTCAATGAAGAGAAGCGGTTCAAAAACCTGTCAGCCAATTATTTTTAGGCTGGCAGAGCAGCTTTCGCGCCCTTTTCGCGAATGATCTTGCGCAATGCGATGACCTTCTCATTCAGTGTCGCATTATCAAGGTCACGCCAGGCGTCAAAAGCCGGAAGCTTCAGCGCGCTCTCAAAGTCGTCTGCCTTCGCAAGCGCCTTCTGCTGCTCACCAAAGGTTGGCTCGAACGGCTCGTACGTTCCACCCTTCTCGCTCTTCCCACGCAGCATCTCAAGGTAGGCGGCCATGCCAAACGCAATTCGGGATAGATCCCGCTTGCCTTCAAGCGCCTGGCGCACCGTTTCCGTCCAGAAGACCTGAATTTTCGAGGACCCATCCCCTGAAATTCGCAGGGTCTGGTCAGCCATCGCCGGGTTGGAGAAGCGACTGATCACGCTGTCACGATACCCTTCCAGCGTCATGCCCGGCGGGGCTTCCAGGGTCGGGATGACATCCTTGTTGAGGAAGTTCTCCAGATTACCGCGCAGATCCGCATCACGAACGGCTTCATCAACATTCTCATACCCGACCAGAACGGCAGGGAAGCAGAGCATGATGTGGCCAGCATTCAGCATACGGATCTTTACATGTTCGTAGTCCGTCACATCATCGACGAACTGGACACCGGCCTTCTCCAGTGCCGGACGTCCGTCAGCAAAGCTGTCTTCCAGCACCCACTGATGAAAATCCTCAGCAACGAGCGGAAGATCATCGCTCAGACCACTGGCCTCATTCAGGCGCTTGGCAATTGCTGAAGACACGGTCGGTGTGATGCGATCCACCATTCCGTTGGGGAATGTGGCGTTTTCTTCAATCCACTTGGCCAGTTCCGGATCACGCGCCTTTGCATAACCCAGGAACGCCTTGCGGGCGACGTTACCGTTGTGCCGCAGATTATCGCAGGACATGATCGTAAAGGCCTTACCCCCGGTATCCCGGCGGCGACGGAGCCCTTCTACAACATATCCGAAGATCGTGGACGGCGCTTCCGGCGTCTTCAAATCCTGCTGAACAGCCGCATTCTCAAGATCGAACGCACCCGTCGACTCATTGATGTTGTAGCCGCCTTCCGTGATCGTCATGGAAACAATCCGGATGGCAGGATCTGAGAGGTGCTTCAGTACAGCTTCCGGATCTGCCGGAGCCAGCAGATAATCCCGCAATGCGCCCATGACGCGGACAGTGCTTTTGCCGGATGGTGCCGTTTCCGTCAGGGAGAAAAGGCAGTCCTGCTTTTTGAACTCTTCAGCTTTTTTCTTTGAGCGATCACCGCCCGTCAGACCGACGCCAATGATGCCCCAGTTGGGATCATCCTTGAGAATTTGCTCAACATAGAATGCCTCGTGGGCACGAAAGAAATTGCCCACACCAAAATGCACGATCCCTGGCTTTATCCCGTTGATGTCGTAGGGCGGAGCCTGCACACCGGCGGGAAGAGACTTAAGGGTTTCGTGCGTAATCATGGATTTCTCCGTTCCTAATGACCAGCCTCTGACGGGGGCTGGCTTTCCGGGCAGATGCACCGAGCTCTCCAGAAAACGCGGGAGATCACGACCGGGTTTCGAAAAAACGCCATCAACTGGCGCCTAGAGCCCTTTGGCAGCACTGGCATCATCCCGCATAAGAACGCCTACGGCGCGCTCCAGATCATCCTTGAACAGAGACATGACGAAGCGCATTTCAGGCCGCGTCTGTTCTTCCAGCCGAGGAAGAAGTTCGAGAATGTCCTTGTCTTCCGGCTGATGCGGATGACGGTCCTGCTTCCGAACAAATCTTTGTTCACAGCTATGAGCCAATGCTCTCAGCGTGTGGCTGAGGCTTTTGTAGAGTGGAACAAGGCCTGTATTCCCTGCTGCACGGCCTGTCGCGATTGCTCGAGCCACCAGCATCGTATCGTTCAGGAGCCGCCGCATCAACCTTGGAAGTGCCGCAAGCACAGGATCGCGCTTCTCCAGATCACTGAAACGCTCGCGCCTGGCCTCTTCCACTGCGCCTTCAAGTTCGATGAGAAGAGCCACACAGGCTTCGTTCCGGGTTTCAATTTCCCGCCAGCCCGTTTTCTGATCCAGTGCGCCTTCCAGCAGTCCGTCCAAACGTCGCAGGATGCGGCTGGATGTGTGGAAAGCCTGCTTTCGGGCACTGCTGTGCAATACCACGAAGGACACCACCAGAGAGACGACCACACCAATCATGATAGCCGTCAGCCGCGTCACCATTGGCAGGAACGGGCTGCCTTCGCTGGGAAACAGATACACAATAATCAGGGTGATACAGGCAAACCGCAGATTGGTCTGAACGGCTGCGAGAAAGGCCAACGGCGCGAGAACGATCCAGAAAGGCAGCCACCGCAGACCCGTCCACATTTCCAGCAAGACCGCCACGATCCCCGCGACAGCGCCTAGCAGCGTGCCGGTAATCTGATCGCGGGCCGTTGCCATTGTCTGCGTTATACTGGACTGCGTAACAATCAGCGCGGTCACGAGCGCCCAGATTGTTTCCTGAAGATGCAGCGTCATGCCCACAACCCAGGCCGTGACAATCGAAACCAGAACTCGAATGGTCTGGCGTGTGGCAGGTCGCAAGACCTCCCGCCAGCTGCTTCCCTTGGGCGGAACCATCAGCCAGGTCTGTGTGATTTTTTTCAGAGCACTCATCATTTCATGAGCGCTTTAAGAGCTTCCGAGTTCTTCAGTCCACTCGTTTCCGAGCGCCGACTCATTCAAACGATGCGTTGGACCAGCCATTTTCTGGAATGACGATCGGTATCGCCCCCAAGAGACAGAACACTACAATCTGGATTGGCGCTCAGAACCTGAGCGGCAACGCCGCAGCGACAAATAGGGCGGCCTCATTCAGATTGAGGAACGGCGCAAACCGGTCCGCTTTTGAAGCAAAACCGATGACGTAATTTTCCGTCGTCCCTCAATCTTACTGATCCAAATTAAGTCAGTTCCCCAGAAAAGGAACTGGTACCCAGCGTAGCCCGTCATCATCCTGCACCAGAAGCAGAACTTCTTTCTTTTTCTGTTCCAGCGCGCGGCTCACAGCTTTGGCAAACGCATCCGGCGTGTCGATCTGATCCTGCCCAACCTGCGTAATCACATTCCCAACGGCAATCCCGCGAGATGTGGCCGGACTGGACGGTTCAACCCGATCCACCAGCACGCCGCGCTGATCGTCCGTCAGGGCATACTGGGTGCGCATTTCCGCATCAATGGAGCGCACCGCCAGACCCAGCTCGCCAAAAGCTGCTTTCGTATGCGTTGGCTGATGCGTGTCGGACGGTGGCATATCTGGCGCGTTTGGCGACTGTGCCAGCGTGATCGGAAGCGTCTTGATGCTGCCCTTATGCCAGATGGTCAGCTCTGTTTTCGTTCCGGGAAGAATGGACGCAATGATGCGCGGCATGGTCTGACCCGTCACATCCTGACGGCCTACACGAGTGATGATGTCGCCAACCTGCAGGCCAGCCTGCGCTGCCGGACTTTTCGGTCCCACTTCAGACACCAGCGCGCCCTTGCCGACCGTGCCATCAGCCTGGTGGAAATCAAGATCCTCAGCAATGTCGTAAGAGACATTCTGGAACTTCAGTCCCATCCACCCACGCGACACATGACCTGTCTTACGCAGCTGATCGATGATGCCACGCGCGTCATCTGCCGGGATGGCAAAGCCGATCCCGATGGAATCCCCGCCAGCTCCACCATAGATCAAAGTGTTGATGCCAATGACTTCGCCCGAGAGATTAAAGAGCGGGCCGCCAGAATTTCCCCGGTTAATGGCTGCATCCGTCTGGATATAGTCATCATACAGGCCGTGTTCGACATTCCGTCCGCGGGACGAGATGATACCTGCCGTGACTGTTCCGTTCAGGCCGAACGGATTGCCAATGGCCACCACCCAATCTCCGATCCTGGCAGCATCGCTGTGTCCTAACGGAACAGCTGGCAGCGGATGCTTCGGTTTGACTTCCAGAACGGCCAGATCAACCTGGCTGTCGCGCCCGACAATCTTTGCCGGCAGTTCCGTGCCGTCCTGAAGTGTCACGGAGACCTGATCTGCACCTTCAATGACGTGATTGTTCGTCACGATAATGCCCGCCGGATCGACAATAAAGCCTGATCCCAGAGCCTGCATCCGCCGCGGCGGGCGGTTCGGTGTCGGCTTATGCGTCATGTAGTCGTGAAAGAATTTTTCCAGCGGTGAGCCCTGCGGGAACTGCGGCACCTGCGGCCCATCCGGACCACTGGAGTCCGGCCCCTTGTCTTCATCCTTACCGGGCTTGAGCACAGCAGACGTCGAAACGTTCACCACGGACGGAAGAAGGCGATTTGCCAGATCCGCAAAGCTCGACGGAACGGAGCGCGGGGCTGGAACGGGTGCCGGAGAGGGCTGCGGGGCGGTCTGGGCCTGTACCGTCGTGACGGACAGCGCCAGGGAAACGGCGCAGGACAGGGCAAGGCTGGCGGTCAATCTGCTCATGGTGACACGCTAACGCAGAAGACAGTCCTTCGTCACCATCCTGTAGTTCAGGAGGGGCGTATGCTACGCTGTTTCCTATTCCTGACAGGCCGTTCCCCCAGAAAAAAGAGTCTTGGCATGACCGATCATCTCCCCCCGACCAGTTCTTCTGACGAATCCCATGCCAATGCCGAGAAACGCATTTCCGAGATTCTGAACAACGAACAAACTGGCCTTGGATCGAATGTATTGTCCTTTGCGTCGCTGGAAGGTGTCTCAGTCCGCGACGGACATGCGCACGTGACCCTTGCCACCTCGCGAGACAATGTGTCGCGCATGGAGCCGATCAGACCTCAGGTTGAAGCAGAGATCGCGCGCATTCCAGGCCTGACGGGAGCAACAATTTCCCTGACAGCTCATCGCGCTACCACGCCACCACCGGCCAACGCACCAGCTCCAGCAGCCGGGGGCGGTCATCGGCCGTTCAATCTGGGCGGCAAACGGCAGAATGCGTCCAGCCGTCATGCTCCAGAGACGCTTCTGCCGGGCGTGAAGGCTGTCGTTGCTGTTGCGTCCGGCAAGGGAGGCGTTGGCAAATCCACAACCGCTGTGAACCTTGCAGCTGGCCTCGCCAAACTCGGTGTTCGGACGGGCCTCCTGGATGCAGACATCTACGGCCCATCCCTTCCACGCATGCTCGGCCGCAACACACGCCCCGAAGTTATTGAAGGCCGGATCATTCCCATTGAAGCCTGGGGGCTGAAAAGTATGTCCATCGGCTATCTGGTGGACGAGCATCAGGCCATGATCTGGCGTGGCCCCATGGTCATGGGCGCCCTCACCCAGTTCCTTGGAGAAGTGGACTGGGGAGATCTGGACGTCCTTGTCATAGACATGCCACCCGGAACCGGTGATGCCCAACTGACACTGGCCCAGAAGCTTGGAGCCAAGATGGCCAAGGGTGGGGCTGTTATTGTCTCCACGCCTCAGGACATTGCGCTGCTGGATGCGCGACGTGGCGTTTCCATGTTCGAACGGATGGAAACCCCCATCCTCGGCGTTGTGGAGAACATGTCCTATTTCTGCTGCCCAAACTGCAATCACCGCACTGAGCTTTTCGGCCACGGTGGTGCCAGAGAAGAGGCCGAACGCCTTGGCGTGCCGTTCCTCGGCGAAATTCCCCTGCTGGCTGACATCCGGGCCAGCGGCGATCAGGGCACGCCCATTATTCTCTCGGCACCTGACAGCGAAGCTGCCCGTGCCTACACGGCCCTCGCCACGACTATTGCCGAGGCTCTCAGCCACTCTGATGAAAAGGCTTCCTCATGACCCGTCTTCTCCTGCTGGGAACAGCACTACTTCTGTCGGCTTGTGCTCGACCGCCTGTAGTCCATCATGGGCTTTCTTCAGATGGCTACGGCTTCACGAATAACTCCTCCCATCTCCCCCCACCACCGAGCCTCATGACCCCTGCGACACGATAAAATTACAGAATCGACACTCAGGAGCTTGACCAAAGGGGTCTCGGCGTGGAAAAAGCCGGGCTGTGGATGCCGGGTTAGCACAGTGGTAGTGCAGCGGTTTTGTAAACCGAAGGTCGGGGGTTCAAATCCCTCACCCGGCACCACGATTTTTCCCAGAAAATCAAGCGTTCTACGCGATTCTCAAAAAAGAATCGTGCACGCCGTCGAACCCCACTCTGTGGGTTCAAACCCTGTGGATAAGTTTGTTGATTAAGATCTACGAAATGTGAGTCCGGCGTGATTCCACATTCGTTCTCCGTAGAATCCGTTCAGAAACAGCGATCCCGGAAAACAGGAAATCCACCGACCATTTTACTCACCGAAATCCGAACTTAATTTTCGGCGGTGGGGTCAATTTTATAGCAGTGTTCAGTCAGGCCCTTTTTACAAAGGGCCATATGCTTGTGTGCCGGTGCAGGCCAGAAAATGTGGATGCACACGGACGCAAGAATAAGCAGTCCTGCCAGAATCGCCCAAGGCCAGATGCGCGGTAACCGCGGCTCTATCTCAGCCGCGGTTTCACTTTGCACGGAAGGGGCGTCTTGCAGGAGCTTATCAAAATCGTTCACGATTTCGGCTATCTCAGGCTTCTGGTTCGAGAATGGCGTTCATCTCGATCCATTCGCGCTTGGAAAGCCCGGACGTTTCCTGCGTTACGGCCTCTCCCGCCAGACGGCGGCGCACAACGTTCAGCATCCCCGCTGAGAACGTGAAGGCTCCGCGACGATATTCTTCGAATGCAGCAGCCGTTGCCGGCACCCAGGCGTGCAGCAGCTCGATCATCTTTTCAGCGTAAACACGAATCTCGTACTGCGCATGCGGATCTGCGCGCAGGGCAAGGAAGTGCATCAGATTGTGCAGGTCGATCTTCCAGTACCACTGGGTATAGGTGTTCAGCGTCAGGTTCATGCGCGCCAGTTCACGGGCCAGGCCAGTGCCCTCCGGGTCCAGCATCGATTCATAATCATCGTAGCACTGGCTGGCATCACGACGCAGAATCTCAAGCACGCGCTCCGCCGTTTCCGGGTCAAGAGCTTCGCTGCGTCCCTGACGGTTCGAGGCGCTCTGGGAGGCAACCTGATCCAGAGCTGGCAGATAGAACTCACGGTCGAGAATCGAATAGCGCGCGGAATACTCGTTCACGCTGGCCATGCGATGACGAATCCACTGCCGTGCCACGAAAACCGGAAGCTTCACGTGGAACTTGATTTCGCACATCTCGAACGGCGTCGAATGCCGATGACGCATTAGATAGCGGATCAGTCCGGCATCTTCAGACACCTTCTTGGTGCCACGCCCATAAGACACCCGCGCAGCCTGAACGACGGCTCCGTCATCGCCCATATAATCGACGACGCGCAGGAAACCATGATCCAGCACCTCGATGGGCGTGAAAAGAAGTTTCTCCATCGCCGGAACGGTCGGGCGGGAGGTCAGCTGGGGCTCGTTGCGCTGAGCTTCGATCTCAGCGCGCTGTTCGGATGTCAGTGCCATAGGCCGCGGCTCTAGCATGACGAAACATCTCCCGCCACCGCAAGAGACGAGTCCGGGCTGCATCATCATGCGCTTCGTCTTTTCCCCTTGCAGGACGGCAACAGCACTCCTATGTTCAGCAGTGCAAGGGGTTCGTCCCCGGCTATGGCGATAAACGGTAAGTGAAATAAGTGTTGTGGACCCGGGGGCAGTGCCCGGCGTCTCCACCAAGAAAAATCTCTCGCAAGAGGGATCTGTGGGGACGAAACAGGCTCGACGCGCATGGTAAAGACTTATCTTTTGCCCGGTATTGTACCACCGTCATCGGGCTAAACTTACAAGTGCCAATGATAACTCTGAGGTGCTCGCTGTCGCTGCATAAGCGATAAGCGCGGTTCGGGAGGGCACCGGGCAACAGAAGCCCTCCCACCTCATTTTTCCTTTTGTGCAAAACGTCTTGCCATTCTGGCTGGTCTGTCGCATCCCTGACCTGATTGACTGAAACATCAGGCCTGCGACCATGAGCGACGACGATCACACCGGCCAGGACGGCCTTGAGCACGACCTGCCCGAAAGCCTTCTCCCCTATGACGACTGGGTGGAAGACGCCTATCGTGAAGTCATGCTGCGTGCCATTGAGCACGTCGCGGCTGAAGGCCTACCCGGTGCTCACCACTTCTACCTGACCTTCCGCACCAATCGTCCGGACGTGATCATCCCGTCCCGTCTCCGCGCCCAATATCCGGAAGAAATGACGATCGTTCTTCAGCACCAGTTCTGGGATCTGGCGCTGGATCGCGAAAAGAATGTCATTTCCGTTGGTCTGTCGTTCGGGGGCGTTGGCAGCATCCTCGTCATCCCGGTCGCCGCTATTACGGCTTTTGCAGATCCACATATCCGGATGGCGCTGCGCTTCGTCAGCAGCATGGTTGATGACGACGAAGACATCGAGATCCCTGAAGGTGCTGTAGAGCCAGATGATATCGATCCGGCGCATCACCCCGAGGTGACAATCGAAGAGCCTCCTCAGGAAGAGAAGAAAGATGCCGAGGTCGTCAGCCTGGCGGCATTCCGCAAGCGCCCACCAACCTGAGTTATTCCTTCCCGCCCGAACAGGGCACCGAGGCCTGACGGTTTCTGCGTCCTGATGATAATATCAGGACCATCGGGCGCCGTTTTCTTGAGGGACCATCATGCGCTTTACCGTTGATCGCCTTGACCACATCGTTCTGACCGTACGGAACAGAACTGTTTCGGCATCCTGGTACCAGCGGGTTCTGGGCATGGATATTGAGGAATACGGCCGGAATAACCGTGTTGCTCTCTGCTTCGGCGGCCAGAAGATCAATCTTCGCCCTGAAGGATCAGAGGGTTGGGAAACGGCCGAGGGCGCGCAGCCCGGCACATCCGACCTCTGCTTCACAACAGCCATTTCGAGTGACGATATTGTGCGGCATCTCGAAAAATGCGGTGTTGTCGTTGTGGAAGGGCCAGTTTCGCGCTTGGGCGCTCTGGGACCGATCACTTCGGTTTATTGCCGGGATCCGGATGGCAATCTTGTGGAAATTGCCTCTTACCAAGGCTAACAGGCGGGGTAGGCCCCCGCCTGAACTCCTGGTTTTTACCAGTTCTTGGAAATCATCCAGAATTCTTCGGATGTCAGGGTAATGGCGTTGGAGCCCTTCGTTTCAGCCGCAGCCGTTGCGAGGGCTTCGATACGCTCGATCATGAGCGTCTTGCGCTGATGAGCCTCTGACTGCTCCTTGACGGTGGCAAGTGTCTGAAGGGCAGACTTTGCAGCTTTGGCAACGCGGGCTGCGTCAATAGCGGCATAAGACATGATTAGTCTCCATGGTGATGGTCAAACTCGAAGTTGATCCTACCGCACCCTTGAGACCAGACCAAATAAACAGCTCGCACTCAGGCCAGAGAGGCCTCGTATGCCTCAAGCACGGCATCCGTTGGACCATCCATGCGGATTTGCCCCTCTTCCATCCAGAGGATACGCGTACACCATTGCTTGAGCACAGGCAGGGAATGCGATGTCACGACCAGAATTTCTGCGGCATCAACCATGCCTGCCATCCGCTCTCTGGCTTTTTCCTGAAAGCGCTGGTCTCCTGCCATGAACCATTCATCCATCAGCAGAATACGCGGACGTGGAACCGTAGCCAAAGCAAATCCAAGCCGAATGCTCATGCCAGACGAGTAGAGGCGGACTGGCAGATCAAAGAATGGTCCCAACTCCGCAAAGGCTTCGACATCAGCCTCTAGCGCGGGAATCTGGCTCTTTGGTAACCCGATCCGACACGCAAAGAGATTGAGGTTTTCACGCCCGCTCAACTCTAGATTCATGCCAGACTGCGGATCAATGAGTGCATGACTGTCGCCCTCAATGTCCAGAAAACCATCAGTCGTTTCATAGATGCCAGCCAACACACGCAGAAGCGTCGTTTTGCCAGCACCGTTATGGCCAATCAGGCCCACCCGTTCACCCCCATGGATCTGGAATGTCAGGCCTGACAACGCCTGCACCAAAACGGCATCCGAAGCGACTGCGCCGAGACGCATTCGTCCACCTACAGCCGAGGGTTTTGTGACGGTAGCCTTGGCGCGAGCCAGCAGCGTTTTCTTCAGAGAGCGAGAAGCCCCGTGCAGCACCGGAAACGATAAGGAAAGGTTCTCAAGGCGGATATGCGTCATGTCAGATCCAGAACACCAACCGTGAACGCACACGGACGAAAGCCCATATCGCGATAACCCAGAACACAGCACTCGTCAGCAGGGCCACGAGCCAGACGCTGACCGAAGGAATATGCCCCAGCAATGGAGCGCGAACGACTTCCAGCAGGGCATAAAACGGGTTGTACAGCAGGTACCGCGCTTTCCCCGCCAACTGCTGCGGTTGCCAGATGACAGGCGTCACGTAAAACACGATCTGAAGGAGCGCCCCGATAATCGGCGGCACATCCCGGAACCTTGCGCAAAGTGCTCCCAGCAGCATGCAGGCTGCAAATCCGTCCAGCCCCCACAGCAGAAGAGACGGAAACGCCAATAACGCCGTGAACCCCGGCCAGATATGATAGATCGCGAAAACACCAACGGGCACGATGATGTTGTGAGCGAAAACAATCGCATTACGGACCACAACCCGTATGGCCTGAAGCAGCAATGGAAGACGACTGGAGCGTATAATGCTTTCGGCATCCAGAAAACTGGTGCAGGATTCCTGAAGAAGGCTGGACAATCCCGTTTGCCAGAGCGTCAGGGACAGCGCCAGAAACGGCAGGTAGACCTTCATATCCTGATGAAAGAGCCGACTGTACAGAACGCCCATGGATGCGACCATAAGGGCCGATGTAATGGTCAGCCAGAAGGGCCCCAGGGCTGATCCGCGATAACGCAGCTTGATGTCCAGCCATCCGAGCATAACGCCCAAACGCCAGAGCTTGCAGGCTCCGCGGAAATCATCCCAGGCCCGGGCAGCGGGGCTCCCCCGACGTTGGTCGAACTTCAGCACGCTCAGATCGTGCGTCGGCAACCGTTGCACCTCTGGCTCTTTCGTGGCCGGGGAAGATGAGTTCATCTGGTTCGCCTAGCCGATAGACTGTGTTCCCGCAAGCAGTCTTCCCCTTGATGATAGCGTGCTCTTCCACCATCTGTCCCTGAACACCTTCCACAGTGAAAAAGTAGGCGACAAACGTAACCCTTTCGTCATTTTTCCTAGTTTTGCCGTAATCCCTGTGTATGCTTTGAGGGTTGCGACAGTTCTTCCTTTGTCAGGTACCCTGCCCCGATGCCCAGACCCGCCGTGCCGTTCCAGACCACTCTTCGCCCCTTGACCGCTCTCCGTTCTGGTCTGGCACTTGGTCTGATCGGCCTTCTCGCGGCCTGCGCCGGCACACCCGACATGAGTTCCACCTCACAGGTTCCCGTTTCTCAGGAAGCCGCGAAGTATCGCGCTCATGCAAAATCCTACTACGCCCCGCCAGGGCCTCCCAGCGATCCATGGGGGCCATACATTCAGGAAGCGTCTGCTCGGTTTGATATTCCAGAAGCATGGATCCGGGCGGTCATGCAGCAGGAGTCTGGCGGCCACCTTTACGACCATAATGGCAATTTCATCACTTCAACGCCGGGTGCCATGGGCCTGTTACAGCTTATGCCGCCAACTTATGATGACATGCGCCAGCAATACGGCCTCGGCGACGATCCGTTTGATCCGCACGATAACATTCTCGCAGGCACGGCATATCTTCGGCAGATGTACGAAATCTACGGCTCCCCGGGATTTCTTGCCGCCTATAACGATGGTCCGGGCAGCCTTGACAGCTACCTGCGCCGCGGACGCCCCCTTCCGCGCGAGACACGCCGATATGTGGCAGCGATTGGTCCGCGCATTGCTGGCGTGACGCCTCATAACCGATCAGCCGCCGATCTTCTCGTCTCGCAGCACGATCCCAATGCCCAGATTCAGGTCGCAGAAAATACTGCACCTACCACGCCTGCAAGTCAGTCGATCCGGACAGCTTGGTCGCACAAGGATGCATCAGCAGACAGCTCATCTGATGATAGTTCGTCTTCGGATGAAACCGTGTCCGAAACACCGGCCGCTCCCGCAACGCCTGTTGTCGTAGCCTCTGCCGCGCCGACGGAACCGAGCAGCGTCAGTGCGGCATGGGCAGCGCGAGGCATCACCTCCCCGGCCCCCACTGTGCAGAAAGTGGCCTATCATCCACCGGTCGCAAACAGCATGGATACTGAACTGGCGGACAGTCAGGTCACGGCGCAGGAAATTCCGATGGGGCACCACCTGCAACCCCAGCCGATCATGGCCGTCATGCCCGCAACACGGCAGCAGTATCGACTGTCTTCCCCTGCACCGACAATGCATCACGCCACCATCGCCGCACCACAGGAAACGAGTGGCCCCAAAACATGGGCCATTCAGGTCGGCGCATTTGCCAATTCCGGACAGGCCACTTCAGCCGCGTCTCAGGCTCATAGTCAGGGCGGAGCAGTTGTCGCGTCTGCGAGGACACAGGTTGCCAGTGTTAAAACAGGCAAAGGCCACCTCTATCGTGCGCGCCTGACCGGGCTGACACATGAAAATGCCCTTGCGGCCTGCCATCGTCTGTCGCACGGTTCACCGTGCGTTGTGGTTCCGCCCGGCGCATTCTAAACCGTTACCTTCAGGGAACAGAGCACATCCTATGCGTCGCTTTCTGCCAATTTCTGCTTTCTGTGCTCTTGCCATGATTGGCACCCTCCCTAATCCAGCTCACGCTGCCCTGGAAACAGGAGCACATGCTCCGGACTTCACTGCCAAGGCCAGTATGGCCGGACATGAGTTCAGCTATCATCTGGCCGAAGCCTTAAAAACAGGCCCGGTCGTCCTGTATTTTTACCCGGCCGCTTTTACCAAAGGCTGCACCATCGAAGCGCATGAATTCGCTGAAGCTGTTCCCGAGTTCAAAGCAATGGGCGCAACGGTGATCGGGATCTCCATGGACCCTATCGACAAGCTGACCCGTTTTTCTGTCAGTGAATGTCGGAGCGCGTTTCCTGTTGCCGCAGATCCTGATGGCACCATCACCAATTCCTACAAGGCCAAAATGCCTCTTCTGCATATGGCCAGCCGCACCTCTTACGTGATTGCGCCGGATGGGCATGTTGCCCTCTCCTATGCGTCCATGTCCCCGGATGGCCATGTCGAGCGCACACTGGCTGCCGTTAAGGCGCTTCAGGCTGCCCACTAAACTCACCAAATACCGGAATGTCTTCTATGCCGCGCCCTTCCCGCTCCGCACATCCTCAGAGCGGAGCGGAGCCTGCTGACCTTTTCGGGCAGCATCATGTTGGTGACTCACGTCCGCTTAGGCTTTCGGAAGACGTCATCAGTACAGCCCTCTACGACGGCCCGGGCGACTGTTACCGTTACACCTTGAAGCGCGTATGGGACGAGACGAAGCCCATGGTCATGTGGTTGATGATGAACCCTTCAGTCGCCACAGAACTCGGGGATGACCGAACGGTCGCCAAATGCCAGCGCTATGCTCGTGCGTGGGGCTACGGTGGAATTTTCGTCGGCAACAGTTTTGCCTATCGCTGCACGGATCAGAAACGCCTTCTGGAAGTCGATGATCCCATTGGACCAGATAACGACAGGCATCTTCTTGAAATGGCGAAGGCAGCGGATCTTGTCGTGCTAGCTTACGGTGCCCCGCAGGCCAAGGCACTTAGGCCCCGGGGCACTGCTGTGGCCCGGATGCTGGCGCACCATGGCGTGAAGGTGACGGCATTAAGATTGAGCAAGACGGGACGGCCAGAACACCCGCTTTATCTTCCGGGTGTACTGACCCCTCAGTCATTGGACCCGGAAACTCTGACCTGATCCTTCAGGCGGGTTACTCCCCGTCTGAGCGCGAGCTCTGCTCACGGATCTGCCAGACCAGAACCAGGTGATTGTCATGGTTCGGATAAACTACCTGTGGCTGGATCTGAGCGCCGAGCTTGTTTTCCCGATAGACTTTCTCGATCGCAACTTCGTCCGCAGCCAAAGCCTGATCCGAGATCGCTGCGCCATCCTGAAGGCTGGTTGCCGCAGCCAGAGCAGGCGTTGGCACTTTCCGATTACCCTCGAAAGCGACCTTGTCCACAATCAGTCCAGTACTGCCAGCCTCTGCAGTCCTTTGGTCGTGCTCCCTCATCAGCAGCTTCACATCCACTGTGTTGGCGGAAATATGCAACTGCTCACCGAGATCTGCCCCAACACCGCGTGACTGATACAGGGTAGCGACCTGTTTCTGTGCATCTGCCAGCTTCGCACGTGTGACGTTCTGGCCGTCGTGATAGCCGAAGGCGGCTAGAATATCGGCAGAAGGAACACGTTTGTTTCCCTCCACGGACACCGAGCCCAGTTGAAGAGGGGAATCGAGAGCGGGAACAGGTGGGGGAGCGGCTGGAGCTGCTGCGGGCTCGGCCAGAACCGAACCAGTCGCTAAAATCGCTCCCACGGCAAGACCCACTCCTACACGTGTCAGCATGGAACGAGAGAACCTCATGCTGCCTCCTGTAAAAAACAAAAAATCAAGAGATTGTCTTACGCCATAATGCTCCGGGAGTTGCCCTTTATCTGGACCATGATGGTCTCCATCCACACAATGTCACACTTCTCATGGTCAAAGACCAAAACCACTTTAGTTCCCTTGCACGCATTGACAGCGGGTCGGGCGGTCTGCGACACACCACCTCTCACTCCATAAATTGGAATTCATTTTCTTCGCCCCACCCTGTGGGAAAGTCTTCGAAGAAGACCGTCTTCCTGTTCGCCATCATCAGACAGAAGAGAGATTCGCTGCCTTATGGTCGTGCTGACTGATCACGCTCGCCTTTTTCGTTCCGGACATCTGCGGACCGTTTTTCTGGGACTCCTGTCCGCCACGACACTGGCATTTGCGCCAGGCCAAGCCTGGGGTCAGTCGGCCTCTCCTTCAGGTTCCACTCCAACAGCAGGCCCGTCGGCTGAACCCTCAGCAGGTAACAGCAAATCCGAACTGACATCGCACCCCATGGATACAGGGCGACGCGTTCCCATCCTGCAAAACAACATGCGCGGCGTACGCAGCGCTGGCACGCCTGACGAAGTTGAAGACCCTGGTGCGTTTTTCGCAGCCCCAATGGGATCACAGCATTTCTTCGGAGACTGGGGCGGCATCCAGCCGTGGCTTGTCAATCACGGCATTCATCTCCTCGCCGCAGTTAACGAAGAATTCGCCGGCAACGTGACGGGCGGTAAAGACCGCGCCTATTCGGATACGGGCCAGGTCGGCGTTGAAGTGGATATCGACTGGGACAAGATGGCCGGTATCAAGAACTTCTGGACCCACACCCTGATCGTCAACGGGCACGGCCAGAACGTCTCCCGGATGTTTGGTGATTCCATCGCACCCGTGCAGGAAATCTATGGTGCACGTGGCAACGTCGTAGCGCATCTCGTGTCGATGTATGGAGAGGCATCATTCTACCATAACCGTATCGACATCAGCGCTGGCTGGATTCCAGTCGGCTCATTCTTTGCTGCCTCGCCGCTTTTCTGCGACTTCATGAACGTCGCCGTCTGCGGAAATCCAGCACCGAACAAATATACCGAAGGCAACCGCGACTGGCCGTCCGGTAACCTTGCGGCGATTGCCCGTGTCATGCCGACGGTCAACACATACATCATGGGTGGCCTCTTCGCCGTAAGCCCACACGCTTACAACGGCGGCATTTCCGGTTGGTCCTGGGCACAATCCGGGCTGGGGAAGTTCTCTACGCCTGTCGAAATCGGCTGGATTCCCCGTTTTGGGAAAAACCATCTCGTTGGTCATTACGAGCTTGGATATTCCTACGACAATTCACGCTATCTGAACCTGTACGAAGACATTCACGGGAACTCGTGGCAGCAGACCGGCCTGCCTCGCCGCTATGAAGCCGGGCGAAACAGTGCGTGGCTGATTATGGATCAGATGCTCATGCGCAACGGGCCGGGTGATACAAACGGTCTGATCCTGATGGCGGGCGCCATGTACAGTGACGGCAAGACCGTTGCCATGCGAGACCACACATGGGTCGGCATGATTGATACGGGCAAAGCGTGGGGCCGTCCGCTCGATACTGTCGGCGCCATGTGGCAGCACTTCGACATGAGCACCACGGCAGCCTTGCAGCAGGAATCCTCCAAGCAGCTCAACCTGCCGTATCAGGATAACCAGTGGGGCACAGTCTATGGCCCGCAGAGCCATGAGAACGTGTACGAACTGTTTTATAGCGCGCATGTGGCCCGTGCGATGGCAATCCAGCCGGATTTCCAATACATCCAGCGCCCCAGTGCCACGACAACATTCCATGATGCCGCTGTTCTGGGCGTTCAGTTCACTGTTGTGCTCTGAAGTCATCGACAGCCAGCAAACGACAAAGCGAAGCCGAAAGTGGCTTCGCTTTTTTTATGCCCACATTCTGGCGGCGCGCACAGTCATATTAAGTTACATTGATTTATTTGAGATTAATTCTCATTACCGTATGTAGCGCACATCTTTTCCTCCAATCGAGGCTTCTTTCCGTGCGCGCACATCTGCTTTCCCGCCCCAGACCTGCTCGCCATCGCAGGCACCTGGCCTGCCTGCTGCTGGCCGGAACAACCCTTCCCGCTTTCGCCTATGCAGCAAGTCCCTTGCCGAACCAGACCCAGGTTGCGTCCAACAAGGCTGTGGCAGCGCCCAGCGCGGCCAAATCATCCGCGCCGACCGATGAAGAAATCATCGTAAAGGCCAAGCGCCGGAACCAGATGGAAGTCACGAGTGGCGGACAGCTTGGTGCACTCGGAAACAAAAAGGGCCTGGACGTGCCCTTTAACATTCGCAGTTATTCCTCCAGCATGATCCTGAACCAGCAGTCCCAGACGCTGGGACAGGTTCTGGAAAATGATCCATCCGTTCGCACGACGTATGGATACGGCAACTTCTCGGAGATGTTTGTCATCCGCGGTTTTGCCGTCAATGGTGATGACGTGGCCATCAATGGTCTTTACGGCATCACGCCCCGGCAGCTTGTTTCACCCCAACTCTACGACAGTGTTCAGGTTCTCAACGGCGCCAGCGCGTTCCTGAACGGCGCGGCACCGAGTGGCTCTGCTATTGGCGGCAACATCAATCTGATGTTCAAACATGCGACGGATGCCCCCATCACGCGCCTGACGGGAGACTACACGAGCAGCGCCATGGGGGGCGGCAACATTGACGTGGGCCGTCGTTTTGGAACGGAGAAGCAGTTCGGTGTTCGCCTGAACGTGGCCGGACAATCCGGCGAAGATTCCATCAATAATGAATACCGGCACTCCACCGCTCTGGGGGCTGATTTTGACTGGCACAGCCGCGATAACAGCACACGCATTTCGATGGACATGAACTATCAGAATCAAGGCGTTGATGGTGGCCGCCCTGGGCTGATGCTGAGTTCATCTGTCACCAGCGTTCCGCGCCCGGTCGCCCCGTCTCACAATTTCGGTCAGAAATGGGCGTATAATGACCTGAACTACATTTTTGGCATGCTGAACATTGAGCATGATCTCTCCAAAAATATGACCCTGTATGGGGCCTTTGGTGCCCTGAACGCGAATGAGAAGGGCAACTATTCCAGCCCGACCCTGACGGATGCAGCCACCGGCGCCGCAACTGCGGGCAGCATGTATGTGCCTTACAATCAGACGAATGAGAGCACCCGCGCCGGCGTTCGGGCGCACTTCCGAACGGGCTTCATCAAGCACGAGGTCAATGCTGGTGGCTCTGCGCTCTGGGAAGATTCGGCTGCGGCCTACGCGATGGCCCTGACCTCTCCGACCACCAACATTTACAAGACGCCGCAGTTTGCCTCCCCGGCTCAGACTTTCGTCGGGGGTGTTTTAAACGACCCGCAGACGACAAACTGGACACGCCTGTACAGCCTGTTTTTCTCTGACACGATGTCTTTCCTGAATGGTCGCGTCGCCCTCACCGGGGGCTTCCGCTACCAGAACATGATGATCAACGGGTATAAATACAGCAGCACCGGCCGCGGTGCACTGAGCACTCCGTATAATCAGGATGCCATTACACCTGTTGTCGGGCTTGTCATTCACCCGACGCGTCAGACGTCCATTTACTTCAACAGGATTGAAGGCATGTCTCAGGGCGATACTGCCCCTGCAAGCGCTCGGAATGTCGGGCAGATTTTCCCGCCCTATAAGTCTGCCCAATATGAAATCGGCGCCAAGTACGACATTGGTCGCTTCAGCGCTGCTCTGGCGTTTTATCAGATTTCACGCCCCAACTCTTATAATGTGCCCATCGAAGGCACGGGTTACTCCATTTACAAACAGGACGGCCTCCAACGGAACCGTGGCATCGAACTCACCGTGAATGGAGAAATCCTGCCGGGACTGAGATTCAATGGGGGTGGGACGCTGATTGATGCAGACCTGCGCCATACGGCAGGCGGCCTGCAGAATGGCAACACAGCGATCGGCGTTCCGAATTATACGATCAACGGTAATTTGGAATACGACCTCCCTTTCCTGAAAGGAGCCACCGTTGTCGGGCGTGTCGTCAATACAGGCAAGCAGTGGGTTAACACAGCCAATACCCTGCATCTGCCAGTCTGGACGCGCTTTGATCTGGCAGCACGCTATACGTTCACGACGTACCACAAGCCTGTCACTCTGCGCTTTGGCGTCGATAACATTGCCAACACACGCTACTGGTCTTCGTCCTTCAACGGCTATCTGCTTGAAGGCCTGCCCCGGACATTCAAGTTCTCCTTCACGACCGACCTCTAATTTCACGTCAGACGACTGGCACAAAAAAACGCGCCACCTTGATCGGGTGGCGCGTTTTTCATGTCTGGCTTTTGCCAAAGAAATCAGAAGGTAATGCCCGTCTCAAAATCGAGCAGTAGAGGGTTCTTGTAGCGATTTGTGCCGCCCGTACTCCAGATATACTGAGCACCGGGCCGGATCACGAGCCAGGGTGTTGGGCGCCAGCCGTAGTTCAATTCAATGGCATGCTCACCGGACGGCTTGTTGATCCCCGCTGCACCGGCAGCCTGCATCTGACGCGCCCAGATGGTCAGCTTCGGGTTCACCCACAGCATTTTCATGCCAAGACTGATGGTATCGTTCGGGCGGTTCCGGAACGTTCCTTTTCTGGTCACGCCCCAAGTGATGAAGTAAGGCGCAACTGCCGTGCGAGGATCGCCCCATGTGAAGGATCCGAAGAAAGACGTTCCACGGTTCGGATCCCCCTCATCGCGTTCCAGCATACGGTCAAACTGGAACCAGCCACCGAAACGACCGCGAACCTTCTGGGACGGTGCAGAAATCAGATACTCAGCGGGAACACCAAATGTCCCGAGCTGAGAATAAACATCTTTGACTTCAGACGTATCCCAGTAACCGCCGATCTTCACATTTGTCTGGAGCGGACCGCTGTAATCGTCCGGGCCGCCTTGATGCCAGCCAATCTGGAACGGCAGATACGTTCCCGTGGCACCATGGAGGTTCATCTTCCAGCCATTGTGCGTATTGGAAATAACCGGATCGACGGAATAGGCACCAAACTGGATCAGGTAGTGGTTGTTTCCGGCCGGATAGAACTTTACCCATGCTCCCGGATGAGCCGTAGGATACCAACCATAGCCTGAGTTCATCGCAATGGACTGCGGCATACCGCAGATAGCGTTGGACTCGAACTGGCAGTACTGGCTCATGCCCCAGTACATGGAGGACTGCTCGAAATCATTCTCGGTGTTGATTTCACCGACTTCCGTGGAGACGTAGCGGTTCCAGGGCATTTCCCATGACAGACGCGTCAGACGGACAGTTTCACCAGACCCGAAGATCTGCTGTGGGCTATCGAGTGCCGGAAGTTTGGCACCAATACCCAGACCCTGTCGGGCTGTGCTCAGAAAGTGGAACAGGCCAAGGTTCCAACCGGTCAGCTTCTTCAGATCAAAGTCGATATTGAGGCCGAATTCATCCGCATATCGAACAGTCTTGGCCTTGCCGCCCATCGGATTTCCCGCGCTGTCCTGCAGGAAGTGCCCACCGATATTAATGCCCTTCTCGGTTAGCCAGGTGCGATAGCCGCCCCAGTCACCAGTCATGGTGCTCTGCGTCAGCCAGTCATGAAAACTGGCAGGGAAAAAACGGTTTTCCGTTGTATCTGAAGGCTGCACATCAGCCAGATGCGATGGCGTCGGCGCAGGTTTGACCAGCAGAGGGGTCGGCTGGATGGATCTGGTCCGAAGGACAGGATGACCAGCACTGTTGTGCGCGCGCGGCTGACCCGGTTTCGCCTGATCGGAGGCAGAAGCCGTCTCGGCGTATGCAATCTGGACGGTGGACAGTGTCGTGCTCAAAAGACAGACCGCCCCCAGAGCCTTCGTCAAACCGCTTTTAAACCTCTGCATCTTTTCCCGCGTCTCCCTCTCACGTCGCCTGTAACCGGAAATCATGAATGACTTCCCCATACAGGCCGATACCGGTCCGGAATAGGGAGAGGAAGACGGTTGTTTTCGTAATGCGGCAATTCCGCCGCATCACGTCAGAACATGTCTAATCTTTTTCCTAGGTTTTCTCCCGAATTACAAAACCTTCACGTCTTTCAATTCGGCGGAAGTTTCATGTTCACAGTTATGTGTTCTCTGTCCCAACGGCGCGTCAGAGGTTCCAGGCACACCAGAATCACCACAATAACTACGGCCACTTCACACAATGTGCGGAACAAACCGGCATAAAGAGCATTTCCCGCAGAAGCTGCCATATCCGCAGGCATGGCCGCACGATTGGCGATCACACTGCCTACATACATCGCAATGCCCCATAGCAGATAAAGCGCCCCCATCATGAAGCCACTCAGGCGGGCTGGCGTATAGCGGGCCACAATGGCCAGACCCAGACCATTCGTCAGCAGTTCCGCAAAAGACAGAAGCCCGTAACCCGCGACCATGATCCAAGGGGAAACCAGACCTTTCGTCCCGACGGCAGAAAGCCACCACACTGCAAAGGCCATAGCTACCATGACGTAGCCAATCAGCATTTTCCGAGCCAGAGACAGATCCCGCCCCTGTGCGCCCAGCCGATTATACAGAACGGCCAGAAGGGGGCTGATCGCCATGATCCAGATGGGATTAAGCGCCTGAAACTGCCCGGCAGACATATGAAAAAGTGTCACGCCGCCAATACTGAAATCGCCAGAGACATCGCGCAGAGCGAACAGCGTCAGGGACGTGATCATCTGCTGATAAAAGACGAGATAGATCGTGCCTTGCAGGCACAGCATGTATGTCAGCCGCAAACCGGGACGTTCTTCTCCCGGTGCACGAACGTAAAGCACAACCCATGCCAGGAAAAGCAACGCAGCCGCGGCAAGAATACAGACCCGGGCAAGACCATCGCTGCTCATGATCCATGCGTTGAAAACAGTCAGCGCAAGCAAGCCCAGCCCGACCAGAGCAAAGCGACTGAGAGGTACACTTTCTTTTTCTACAGCACTGGCCGTATGAGCGAGCCACCCAGAACGCCACACATAGTACAACAGACCAATAACCAGCCCGACTGAACAGGTCGCGAAGGCGACAGGCGCGCCGTAATTGACCTGAAGCCAAGGCGTCAGCAGCATCGAGACAGTCGAACCGACATTGACGGACATGTAATAGAGGGTGAACGCTGCATCGAGTGCGGCATTGTCACCTTCATAAATCCGGCGAACCAGATTGCCTGCATTTGGTTTGAAGAGGCCGTTTCCTGTGGAAATCAGCGCCATGGCCAACAGTAACAATGTCGGTGATGTCAGGGACGCCGCAAGACAGGCGTAGCCTATGGCGAGGGCAATTGCCCCCATCACCATTGTTCGCCGTGTCCCGAGAACACGATCTCCCAGCACGCCACCGAGAACAGGCGTGATGTAGGTCAGGGCGGAAAAGGCACCCAGCATCAGGTTGGCCGCCGTATCTGCCATCCGAAGCTGTTGGACCATAAACAGCGTCAGAACTGCCTGCATGCCGTAATAGCCGAACCGTTCCCACAGCTCGATTGCAAGCACGACAGTAAATGCCCGACGACGCGTCGTCGCTGGCGGTTGCCCGGAGGCCGGTGTGGAATAAGCGGTCATGAAAAGCCCGTCAGAAACAAAGACGGGCTTTATCTTAGGGCAAATGCCACTCCCCGGCGAGGATGAGGGCATGGGATCCGATCACGCTCAGCACCACGACGAAGATGATGGCGAAAATACCACCAATAATCTGACGCCATGGCCAGTCCGGAATACGGGCTTTTGCGCGACGGATCATTCCCATGATCAGGCCTCCTGCTCGGCAAAGAAGGCTTCCAGTTCAGGAGAAACCGTCCCGATATGCACCTGCAATGTCACAAACAGGTCTCCGGCAGGGTGTTTCTTGTCCGCGCCAATGCCACGTCCGGCAAGACGGAGAACTTTCCCGCTGTCAGAATGCTTGGGCACCTTCACCGCGACATCGCCCTTGGGCGTCGCGACAGTCACTTTCCCACCCAGAATTGCAGTCTTGAGATCGACATTCTGGGTCATGCGCAGGTTACGGCCATCACGAACATAACGCTTGTCTGGCGTGACAGAAATCGTCAGCAACGCATCACCTGGAACACCCGGCTGACCATCCATGCCCGGACGACCGGGCGCGCCCTTACCCCGTACACGCAGGGTCTGCCCTTCTTCAACACCCGGCGGAATACGGACTTCCGTGTGCCCGCCTTCCCCAAGCGCCAGATCCAGAGACGTTCCCAGAACCGACTGCTCAAACGTTATGGTGACCGAAAAACGACGGTCTGAGCCCTTGGTTGCCCGACGCCCGGCCGTACCGCCGGGACGGAAGTCCCCACTGAAGCCACCGCCACCGAACATATCGGAGAAAAACGCGCCCAGGTCTTCCTGATTGAAATTTCCTTGGAAACCCTGTGCCCCGCCACCCGGGCCACCACCGCCGAAACCAGCGCCACCAAACGGGCCACGCTCCTGCCCTTCGGCATCAATTTCACCACGGTCAAAGCGCGCGCGCTTTTCCTTGTCCCCAACGATGTTATAGGCCTGACCGACAGCCTTGAAACGCTCTTCCGCGTCCTTGCTGTCAGGGTTGTGGTCCGGGTGATACTGCTTGGCCAGCTTCCTGTATGCGCTGCGGATTTCCTTGTCCGTGGCCGTCTTGGAAACCCCAAGAACTGAATAAGGGTCTTTCATCTCAACTCCGCATCCTCTGCTGCGCCGTCATCCAGAAGATCAATCAGTACGGCAAGTACGACATCACGGGAAAATCCCGCGCTCACACCTTCTTCAATCAGACTGTCCAGCTTTGGTCTGAGGTAATCCTCAGCCGGGTGACCATCCTGTGCCATTGGTTTATTCCTCCATTACGTCCAGATGTGTGACGCCCGTCGCCCCGGGTCAATGACCGAGGACAAACTCCGCAACATGCGGCACGAGATCCGGGTCGAGAGGGCCAAGAAAAGGAAGACCGGGGCGGGTCATCGTTTTTCGGTCAATTGCCGGAACATCTCTCAGAAAGTGACTCGCAGAGGGCAAGTAAGCAGTCGTCGCCTGAGGATCCGCAGCCTGAAGCAAGGGAAGATCTTCTGTCGGGCTAACCTGATGGTCTTTTCCGCCCTGCACCAGCAAAACCGGCCCATGATAGGCTTTCAGGAGCGCCGCAGGATTATATCGCATAACGTCAATCAGGTATCCCTGTACGTCCGCGTTGAAGAGTGGCTGCAAACCAGGGTGTAGCTGTGACGGATCCATACGATGGCCCGCTTCAAGGGCATTAATGGTGCTATCAATCTGTGGAAGAACGGTCTGCGCATGCGGATTGGCATGAAGTTGCGCCCGGATAAGTTCACCCATTGGCCGCCCCTGTGCCGACAATAGGATCAAGCCACAGATACCCTGGCTCTGGCCAGAAGCAGCAAGCACGACCAGCGCGCCCTCGCTATGGCCACCAAGCCAGACGCAGCGTGTTCCCGTTTCTTTACGAATGACAGAGATCCAGTTCTGAACGTCCGTCACGTAATCCTGGATGGTAACGTGGTTCCCGTTTTCAACGGCCCGCGCACTTCCAAACATACCACGCTTGTCAACGCGGACCGTTGAAATACCGCGTGCGGCCAGCCCTTCAGCCAGTAGCCTCAGCGTTCCTGGCTTGAGACCAGACGCTGCGTCTCCGTTTCTGTCTGTAGGACCAGAACCAGGAATGAGCAGAAGAACGGGT
Organism: Gluconobacter sp. P5H9_a; assembly: GCF_018812085.1. Lineage (NCBI taxonomy): Bacteria > Pseudomonadati > Pseudomonadota > Alphaproteobacteria > Acetobacterales > Acetobacteraceae > Gluconobacter > Gluconobacter sp. P5H9_a. Next base: position 3,868 of record NZ_JACRVW010000014.1, on the reverse strand, counting down.
GCTGTTTTTCCGGCATCCAGAAAAGTGCCAGATAGCGGACCTTGTGGACCGGGTGCTTCAAGAGAACGCTCAGCTGCTGCCTGAGAAAGACCAGTTCCAAGAACAACAGCTACTACCAAGGCAAATGAACGCAGAAAGACAGGCATCATGGCAGGATTTCGTTCCAACTGTTCTTGCCCTGTTTCGAGCCGATCCTGTCTTAGCGCGTAAAGGCCCGTACCAGCGCGTTTTGCTTTCCAACTTCAATCGGCAGACGCGTATCCGTGAGCTGGCGCCCCTGCCAGCCGGCACCCATCGCCGTGTAAAGCGAGATGGCGTCACGAAGACGGGCCATCCGTCCCACGACTGCCTGATCCTGAGCAGAAAGTGCGGTTTGCTCCGTCGTCAGGACATTGAGATACCCTGTCAAACCAGCGCCAAACAGCTTCTGGGCACGATCACGCGCCAGACCGGAATCCGTAGCGGCCTCTTCAAGCTGCGTGACAAGTTCATTGTCATGGCGCCAGTCCCCCATTGAGTCTTCGACTTCAGCAAAGGCTTTCAGCACTGTCTTGCGATACACCAGACGGCTCGCCTCGGCTTCTGCACGAGCCTGAGCAATTTCTGCCGTGTAGCGACCGCCATGAATAATGGGCAGCGAAGCCATCATCATGAAGCTCCAGGCCATGCCACCCATCTGGAACGCCTGATAGGCGGCAGAGGCGTTCGGATTGAACGTCAACGGGATCATGAACTTCGGATAGAGATTGGCAACCGCTACACCCACCTGAGCCATGTCAGCTGCATAATGCGCTTCCGTCGCCCGAATATCCGGGCGATTTGCCAAGACGATGGACGGCAGGGACGCTGGGAACGCAGGAACAGACGGCAGAGGGCGCCGCACGTCCAGCTCTTCCTCCAGCTTGCCAGGCATTTCACCAAGCAGAATGGAAATGGCGTGGATCAGACGCTCTTCCTGCGAATGCAATGGAGCAAGACGCGAGCGCTCGAGATGCTCTTCTGTCTGTGCCTGCGCCACGGCCAGCGTATTGCCCAGGCCGTGCGTATAAAGTTTTTCAGTCAGTTCACGTGAGCGCTGCGCCACATCAATGCTGTGTTCCGTGACTGCAAGCCGCTCCTGAATACCGCGCAGCGTCACATAATCTGATGCGACTTCGGACAGCAGCGACAACAGAATAGCGCGACGGTTTTCCAGAGATTCCTCAACGAGCCGCTTACGTTCCTCGACCTGCCGGGAAATATGCCCGAACAGATCGATTTCCCAACTGGCGCGAGCACCATAGGTCAGGACAGACGCCTGAGGCCGGTTTGCCGGATTTCCAGGGCGGAGCGGCCAGTTGTCGACATTGACAGAATAACGGTCGTCACCTCCGCCCATAGCCGCATCAAGCTGCGGATACCAAACTGCCTGCGCCTGCCTGCGAACAGCCCGTTCCGAAATGATATGCTGAGACGCAATTTGCAGGTCATAGTTGCCCTTGATCGCAGCCTCGATCAGTTCGTTGAGCATCGGATCGTGGAACTGGGCCCACCAGTCCTTCATGTCTGCTTCGGTCCGCGCAATCTCGGCCGCCGTCACCGATTTTGGTTGCTCGACAAAGGTGTCTGGCACCTTGATCTTGTCTGGCTTGAAGTTCGGCCCGACGGTGCAGGCCGTAAGTGACAGACAGGTGCTGAGAGCGAGGGTCAGAAGCTTGCGTGACATGTCAGAGATGATTCTGCAGCCAGGTGGTCAACTTGCCACGGGCGCCCGGCGTTTCGCGCCCAATCGTGACGGTTGCGGTCATGCCGGCCGCGAGAGTGATTTCCGGCGGAACGTTATCCAGTTCCAGACGAACCGGAATACGCTGCGCAAGACGGACCCACGTGAAAATCGGGTTCACGTCTGGCAGACCAAGACGGTCTGACACGCCGTTACGGTCGTTAATACCACGACCAATGCTGACTACGTGGGCAGGCAGGATCTGCTTGTAACCCATGAGTTTGACACGGGCCGCGTCCCCAACATGCACACCGTGCATCTTGGTTTCTTCGAAGTATCCGTTGATCCAGTAACTGTGGGCATCAATCACTGCGAGACCAGGCTGACCAGCATGGGCATAATCACCGACGCGAAGATTCAGGTTAGTGATGTACCCGTCAACAGGCGAATAGACCGTGGAACGCTGAAGGTTCAGCAGTGCCGTATTCAGTTCGGCTTTTGCTGCGTTTACTTTGGCGCGTTGGGTTTCAACATTCGAATTGAAGTCTTCCTGCTCTTCGGCAGACACAATGCCACCGAGGCCCATACGACGCTTGGCGTCAGAAGATCTCAGCTTGAGGTCTTCGTCCGCACCGGCAAGGCGGGCACGGGCAGCGTCAATATCAAGGCGGAAGCGAACGGGATCGAGAACGAAAAGCGGATCACCGCGATGGACAAACTGGTTATCCACGACAGGAACAGAAACAACTGTTCCTGAAACTTCAGGGGCTGCATCTACGACGTAAACACGAACACGACCATCGCGGGTCCATGGTGCCAGAACGTAAATGTCCCACATGGTCCGACCGAGGCCGATGGCCATCGCCAGGACAATCAGAGTCAGCAGAACGCGGATCACACTGCGGGTCCAGTTCATAGCCGACCCCTCCTAGACGTAAAGGATGAGYAGACAGAGAACACAGACATAGAGCGCTATTTCAAAGAGGGCGACGTGCCAGAACCAGCTCAGAGCACCGGTTCGCCACAGAATGCTTCTCAACAGAAGTGTTACGAACACTGCTGCAACGGCGTAAATTGAGAGGGGTGCGACAAAGACGCCGAAGAGATTGACTTCCGTAAGCATCAGGCTGTGACCTTGGTGCCAACTAACGGACTGTTCGACGAACTTTCCACGGGACTCCTCGCAAGTCCGTGACGACTCCCCCAAGGGCGTAATCACGGCACAGGCGAAGTGCTTACGCCATTAACCTACAACTGGCCAGATGGCTTTGACAAAAATCAGTCATAAAATGTCTTATTTGGAATGACTGAAGAAACTCTTCAGAATGGACAGGAAGCTTTTGCCCGTAAAACGGCCAATTGGGCCGAGCAGAAGGCCAGTAACCGCCGTAATGGCAACAGACTGCTTCAGTTCGACCAACTTGCGATCACGGCGAATACGCGCCTCGATCTCGACAACGTCGGGAATCGACCATGCTGCAAGAACTGCAAAAATCAGCACGAAGAACAGATCAATACCAATGACGCACAGACTGGCTTTTACGTAGCTCAGACCCGCCACACTGATGAAGAACGCCCACAGGAAGCCATGAAAAGAGATGGCTGCGAACAGCAGGAAGACAACGGCAACAAGCGCGCACGCAACTCTCCGGCCGATTCGCATGGCAGAGCGGGAGAGAATCTGGCCTTGGGCGGAAAGGACTTCCTGACCGAGTTCAATGGGCTTCATGGAGGATCGTTCGCCTTTATTTCTAACAGGACGGGCGCAGGTCTGTGGATGGCCTGCCTCCCGCCTGAAAGGTCACGTGCCGATTACTTGGAGAAACGGCCCGCCAGGAAACCGACCACAGCGGAAATCAGAATAGCGGCGATAGGCCGCGACTGCACACGCGTCGATACATTTTCAAGTTCATGATCAGTGATTTTACGGGCATTTGCAACGGCATGCTCTGTACGGTCTGCTGCCTGAAGCAGAGCCGGGTTAACATAATCGTTCAGGATCTGCTCAACCTGCTTGCGCAGCGTCTCGATCTGGTCCTGCGTTGTCTCGGCTGCAGCTTCGATGTTCTTCTTGACGGTATCGCGGCTCATGTTCAAACCCTCATTGCAATCAAATAGGGACCTGGGAATCAGGCCCGGTATCTGGCKTCAAACGCAAAACCATTA